>NZ_JAMYUS010000038.1:0-28153 GCF_040323255.1 Mesorhizobium sp. M0052
GCGTTGCCCAGATCAAGCAGCAGATCGAAGAGACCACGTCGGACTACGACAAGGAGAAGCTGCAGGAACGTCTGGCGAAGCTCGCGGGCGGCGTCGCGGTGATCCGCGTCGGCGGCGCGACGGAAGTCGAAGTCAAGGAAAAGAAGGACCGCGTCGACGACGCCCTCAACGCGACCCGCGCGGCCGTGGAAGAAGGCATCGTTGCAGGCGGCGGCGTCGCACTGCTGCGCGCTTCGGCCAACATCAAGGTCACCGGCGTCAATGCCGACCAGGCTGCCGGCATCAACATCGTTCGTCGTGCACTGCAGGCTCCGGCCCGTCAGATCGCTTCGAACGCAGGTGCGGAAGCTTCGATCGTTGCCGGCAAGATCCTCGACAACAAGGGCGCGACCTACGGCTACAACGCCCAGACCGGCGAATATGGCGACATGATCGCCATGGGTATCGTCGATCCGGTCAAGGTCGTTCGCACTGCCCTCCAGGACGCGGCCTCGGTCGCCGGCCTGCTCGTCACCACCGAAGCCATGATCGCGGAGGCTCCCAAGAAGGAGTCAGCTGGCGGCGGCATGCCTGGCGGCATGGGCGGCGGCGGTATGGGCGGCATGGGCGGCATGGGCGGTATGGATTTTTAATCCAGCCCCTATCAACTTACAGCGGACAGGGCGGCAGCAATGCCGCCCTTTCCTTGTGTGCCGAACATGATCGAAACCTTGGAGTGCGTCCCGAGGATCTCGTTCGAGCCTCACCGCATGGTCGAGAATTAGGATCTTGTCTGATCGAGCAATTCGCGGGCTCAACCTGGTCAAACCGGCGCCCCCTACGAACTGCCCGATCCTTGAGGATTCCGCTGCGCGACAATCACGATGGTTCATTCATGGTAGCTATAGGCGGTGAATCATGAGGGGCATTGAGGAGCGTGGCAAGGCGCCCATCTCGGCATTTAACTCCATCGAGCGTGATATCAGGGACAATTCTCTCATCGGAACCGGCGGCTGGCGTTGAAGGACTCGGTGAATCATCCTGATCTATAGTGGAGCAGACGCGCTCTGAGCCTCAAGAGCGTTTCCTCCTCTGAGTATCCTTGATCTGCCGCTGGACATTCTCGTTGATATTGCTGAGCGGCTCAGCCCGATGGATCTGCTGAGGATTTCGCACACAAATCAAGAGCTGCGTGTCGCCGCGATGATAGTCGCAACGCCTCAAGAAAGGCGGATTCAGGTTCAGGCCATCTGTGGCAGCCCTTGCAACCGGGCTCCAGCAGCGTCTCGTCGTCATGGCCGAGGGGCCTCGTGACCCCGACGACTGCGCTACGGCCTTGTGGGGCCTCGGAGCGGGCGTGGCAGCGCTTGCACCCGAGCTCCAGCGGCGTCTCATCCTCCTCGCCGAAGGGCTTGAGCCCAGGTCTCAGACCATTGCCCTGGAGGGCCTCGGAGCAGGCGTGGGTGGCGGACATAGCAGCCTGTCCCATACCTATGAATACGTTTGGCTGAAGCAGACCGATGGCTGCGCGTCGAAGCCGAAGCCGTCGAGTTCGCGGACAAACGGGAACTGCGCGATCTTGCTCGACATGAGCGTGTCGAGCTGGTCGCGGATCGCCGTCAACTTCAGCCGATCCAGGATTGCGATCAGCAGGTCATGATCCAGGGTCGTCATCACCAGCTCCCTCCGGCCGCCGCTTCGTACTCGGCGAGTGGCCGCAGCAAGGTGGCCGGGGGTGATCTTGATCCGCTCGGCGCGCACCGGCCCTTCGAAGCCGGCAACGCCGACAAAAGGCTCTGTCGCAAACCTGGAAATGGGGTTGTGAACGGCCATTTCGGCCTGTCCGTCAGGCAGCGAGGAGATCGAAACAGCGATCGACAGCCTTGTAGGCATACCTCGCCTGTCGCTTGCCCATCATGTGGATCATCTCGATGCCGGAGAGGATAACCACGTCGTTCGCATGCGACTTGAAGCCGATAGCCTGGTCGAAATGGCGGCCCTTGAACATCACGTGCTCCTCCACAGCTGAGGCGTTTTTCTTGCCATGCTCGCTTACAAAAAGGTTTGCGACAGAGCCGTTCGAACCGCATGCCGACACCATCGTCAAGGGCGGCCGCGATGTCCATTATGGCCACAAGCTCACCCTGACGACGGGCAGGCAGACTGTTCTTTCAATTTAGACCAACTATGCGGATGCCGCCTCAGTCAATTCAAGAATGTAACCAATGCCGCGCATGGTCGTGATACGTGGCGTTGCACCTGACCTTCTCAGGTGTCCACGTAAGCGATAGATTCCGACTTCAAGCGCGTTGGCAGATACCTCGTCGTTGAACGAATAGAGGTGATCTTCCAACTGCGCACGAGGCACGATGCGGCCTGCACGGATAAGCAGATGCTCTAAAATACATAGTTCGCGGCGTGCGATCTTCAGAGGATGACCCGAGACGGAAACCTGTCGGCCGATCGGATCGAAATTGAGATTGCCAAATACAACGATGGGGTCGGTCACCTGTGTCGACCGGCGCAGAATGGCTCTCATTCTGGCGATGAGCTCATCGAAAGAGACGGGCTTGAGCAGAAAGTCGTCCGCGCCACCGTTGAAAATTGCAATCCGCTTCTCGAGATCGTTGATGCTACTCATAATGAGGGTTGGAACTGAATGCCCGTTGCTCCTTAGCTGTCTCAGCCAGCCCAAGCCATCGCCATCTGGCAGAGCCAACTCCAGCAGGAGAATTTCATAGGTTGCGCAACAAAATGCCCTCGATGCCTGTTCCAGGTTGCCAACTACATCAACGGCAAAACCGCTATCCCCGAGCGCAACTCGCACAGCGCGCGTAAGATCCACATGATGATCAATGAGCAGCGTTCGCATTTCACGTCCTATCAAGGTCGGACAGGTCACCGTCCGCTGTATGACCGGGGCGACAGCGGAAGTCGCGCAACTCTTCGTAGTGTTCGTAACGCTCTTTCCGATGGGTGATCGCGGGAGCATGCAAGCCGCACGCCTGCAATAGTCGGGGATGGAACACGTGAAGACCTGTTGACGGGCTGAAACCGTCGGTCGGCGGGCCCACAATGCCACCGACTCTGCCTGCGATTTCTCTGCGCATCGATCCTCCTATGGGTTGCGTCGCAACATCCAGCTGAGGTCGCAAGGGCAGGTTGCGGCTTTGTTCATTGAGAGGACCCCCTGGAGGCAATACCAGGAGGATTCCCTATATGGCACTTCCCGATTTACCACCGGTCATTCCGAACCACGTTCGGCGGCTTTGAAGACACTCATTGAGCGCGGCTAGGTAAATCAAGGGTACGACTGCCGGGTGTCGATGCCGCTTTTGAAGCAGGCATCGGCACCAGCTCGGTGAGCGTCGCCCGCGCAATTCAGCGGACGCGCTCGATACACCCAGTCGAATCGTGCCGCAACTTGCCGCGCCGACAGGGCGCCCGAAGACTTCAGACTTGTGACCGAAGGTCTACGCCCAGTCCTCCTCCCATTATCCACCTCCCTCAAATCAAAGTGGACGTTCAATCTGAACAAATTACGCCATCGTATCACAAACGACTTACCGATCCCCGACGTGCTCTAGCCTTAGTGCTTGTTAAGAAGGTCGGCTACTGTCTCTCCGCGTCGCCGGGCATCGGCGGCGAGCCACACCTCCCCCACCTCATACACGTCGCCGTGGGTACTGAACGGCACAATGACGTCAATGGCAGCCGACAGCAGGTCAAGAAGCGTGTGGTCTTCCACAGCAGCTCCTTGCGGGCTGCTCTTGACGAGTGAAAAGAGCTTTTTAAAGCCTTGGACCGGATCCGCCCCATGAATCGTTGATATTGATCCCGCATGGCCGGAGACGACTTCGCTAAGGTAGGCCCAAGCAGCATCATCGCGCATCTCGCCAAGCAATATTCGATCAGGGCGCATGCGCAAGCTGGCTTGCAACAGTTGCTCGGCTGTCACCGCACCTACGCTTGCTCGGTCCTTCGGATAAAGTAACCGGACATGGTTCTCGTGCGGGATTGCAAGTTCGAGCGTGTCCTCGATACTTATCAGCCTCTCTTGCGGGGGTATAGCGTTGATCAAAGTCTTGCTCATTGTCGTTTTGCCGCTTCCAGTAGGTCCGCAAAGCAGCATCGTGAGCCGCCCGCAAACGCATGCTCGCAAAAATTGCTCCAAGTCACCATGGTCGTAGTGCTGAAGAATCGTTTCGTCCTGCCGCTCTTGGCGCTCCTTTCGTGACCGCCATTGATTCCAACGCGAGTATTCGTAGCGAGAAGAAACTTCCTTGAGTTCGGTCACACGACTTGAGGGACGCCGTATCGTCAGGCTTATTGTTCCTGAGGGAACAGCGGGCGGCAAACAGATCTGCAGCCGCTCTCCGTTCGGCAGCTCAGTCGCACAGAGGGGGCTTTGCGGTCCGACATCTTGCTTGCGCAGCGCTCCAGCGAGGATCGCGATGTCCTCCAGATCGTCATAAGATAGCGGCAGCGGATGTTTCGTGAAAACGCCGGCCTGTCGGACAAAGGCTTCCCCAGGCCGGTTGATAGCGACCTCTTCGGTCCTTGGCTCCTCAAGCCATTTCAAAACAGGGTTGAGAAGCAAACGCAATTGAGGGTCAGCCTCCGGTCGCATTGTTGTCTCTCCGGCGTTGGCGATGTTGGGGGGCTGGCGCCACGGCGATCGGTCTAAGATCGTATACATCTGAGAAATCGAGGTCCCGAGCCACAAAGATGGATACAGCATCTCCCTGGTTTTTCTTCAGAGTTGGCGGAACGTTGATCGTTGCTCTAAGGGTCGTGTCAACGGCTTGTCCGGCGTTGCTCTGGAAGCTGTTGATGCCGCTTCCTCCACCTGAGCTGCCAGCGTATTGACCGGCGGCCTGAAACGCGCCTTGAATGACGCTCATGAGCATTGCTCCGCCAAAGCGCTGCCAGAAGTGATTATCCACCGTGCCAGGCATTCCGGAGCGGCCGAGCTCGTCAGCGCCCGGCGACGCTAGCGAAACGAGGGCATGGTCAGGCGTTTCGATGCGCGTCCACAGCACGAAGACACGCGCATCCCCCTGTTGGAGACCACGCTGGATCTCGCCAATCACGGTCGTCCCGCGATCCAAAAGCACCACGTTGTTGGTGGCGCCGCGGACGTCTTTAGGTAAGACGCACTTCACATAACCCGGTAAATTTGTGTCGACTGCCGTTTGCAAAATGCAGGGAATTATCGTTCCTTGGGTAATCACGAGATCAGGGTGCGGCAAAAGTGTGGCCCGGCTTGGCTCCTGTATATCTGGTTTCAATCGCCCCGTCAGATCGCCAGCGTCTGAAATCTCATGCGAGGTCGCGGGAGCATCCCTATGGTTGTCTTCGCTCCGCTGACCGTCGTTGGGCATTTGACCGCTGCCACTGTAGGCGAAAATTGGTGTTTCCTCCGGCGGCGGATCAGCTGGCGTCGGAGGCGGCGTGGATGGCGCAGAATCTCCTGCCTGCGCCGCCTGTACGGGTGCTGGAGCTTCGGGAGCAATCTCAATCGGCACGGGGCGGAATGGCTCGGCGTCGGCGACAATTGGAGGTTTTGGCTGAGTTGGCTCGTCTTGTGTGCTGGGACGACCGCCGAGCCAGATGAGCGATAGAGATGAGATGAGAACAAGAGCAGCGACGGCCAACTTCTGCAATCCCGAAACATGCCGGCGGGCCGGCTCCGAGACCATCGATCCTGAGGCATGGACATCATGTCCCGACTGTGGGCCGGTTTCATTCATCGGCCGGGCCTTTCAAAACGCGCCACACGTCGGGTGTCACTGTACCGGTCCCTGGCGCTCGTCCCACAGGGTCATAAGCCCTGTTGAAAATGGACAAGACCGTATTGCCATCTCTCAGACGCCATTCCCGGGCGACTGCGGATACTTCAACATAGTCTCCTTTGACCGTGTAATTGGCAGCGGCTTCCTTGCCGTCGGGATTGATAATGTAGAGGGAGGGTATGCGGGAATTGCTTGCGAAGCCAAATACGGTGGTAAAGCCATTATCGAAAACTTCCAGCGGCGCCAGCGATCGATCGCCCTTTGCGACGTAGTGAAAATTGCTTTCGTCCGGACTGGTAGTTGCGGCGGGCCGATTCAACAAATCCTGAACTCTCTCGTCGCGCAGCACTTTCGCCCGGGCCTGACCAAGAATCGAGCGCCTTTCTGCGTCCTTTCTCTGAGCAGCAGCCTCATCAGCAGGATAGGTGAACTGCACACTGTAGTATAGGTCAGGTTGCTGCTCATCGAGTTTTGGCATCGCTCTCGTTGAAATACTGAAGACGTATCTCCGTGTACCGGACTCACTCTCGGCCAGCACGATGACCGGCTGCGGCGGGAGCATCCGGCTAGCCTTAAAAAAGAGATAGTTGGCGCGCGGGAGCGCAGCCAGGTCTTTGCTATTGGAAACGGCCACGGCTGCGACTGTCTCGTTGGCCGCGAATGTGACAACCAGCGTTGCCCCCACTGCGGTAGACAGGCGCACCACTTCGTCAGGACGGTAAGCCAGGTAGCGCATGCGCGCATCGTGCTTGCCGGCAAGTGGTGTGTCTTCCGCGGACGCTTCCATCGTTAAGAAGAGTGAACAGACCAGCGCGAGAAACGCTCTTTTTGTCATGGCTGCACATAGCCCAGGTTCGATACGCTATCTTCCGAGCTTTGATAGGAAGTGACGAGTAGACCTCCCGGATTGGTGAGCCTCGATTGCCCAGGCAGACCCGTCAAGCGCTCGTAGCGGATGGTAGCTGTCCAGGTGGTCACTATCGGCATCTGCCCATCGACAACAAGCGAACGTTTGTAACGGATCTGTTGAACGTCCGGACTGATGTCGTTTGAAGAAATATGCCCGACCTCGAGCTTGCCGCGTTTGCCGACCGTGACTTGCGGGGAGGTGGGATTCGGATAGTTGAAGAAATCTTGATATTGCTGTCGCACAGCCGGCGCGCTGAAACTGGATACGAGGTCATAGGCGTATTGGGCTGTATCTGCTGTGTACCCCTCGCGCAGGCGTACATATTCCCACAGCGAAGCATTTATGACGGCTCGGTCTTGGGTTGCCGGCAGTCGAGAGACTGACACTTCGCTGTCGACGGTCCCATCCGGCCGGACCCAGAGGAACACAGGTACGAGCTTGGCCAACGGGACCATGGCAGCAATGGTAAATGCCTGTGCAACATTTCCTAGGACCGCCGCTGCGGCAAAGGCTATCAGGGCCTTTGACAGGCGCCGCGCAGACTTCGCTCGTGAAGTTTGAAACGCTTCCACCTTCTTATAGTGGGCGGCTAGCGTTTCTCTCTCCACCAGAAGGGCATGTTCAGGAACTTTCACTTTGGCTCTTCCGCGCATTCGACCCGAAGATCCTCAGGGGTGGTTTCCCATTGTCCCACGTTCAGTTGGAATGGGGCACCCGCGCATGTCGCAAGCCCATGGCTCGTCTTGCAGGCGGCCAAAGCGAGGATTGACAGAAGTAGGCAATATTTCATGTTTTTGGCACCGAGCTTGTCGATTGATTAAGCACCCGCCGTTTTGGCAAAGTGGCGATTGAGGCTGTTAAGAGGTCGGTTCGCACCTCCCCAAGAGCCGCCGGCGATGCTGCTGGCGATCGTCGGAAGCGCGACGATCAGAGCGTCACCAGCTAGGAAAAGCATGTCGAGCTCGTAAAGCCCGATGATCTTGGCTGCTGTCGTGCCCGAGAATTTGATCATCAAAAGCATGGCTGCCAGCGAGACTGCTTCGGCAGCGATTACTATCGTTGCAACGATGTTGAGGAGGAGAAGCAGCAGCCCGTACGAGAGCAGTTGGCCGATCCATCTGGTGGCTATGTCTCGAGTGTGATCAAAAAGGTAGCCTACAAGGACCAGGGGGCCGATCGTCAAGAGCACCTTCGTCAGAATTCCAACGGCATCGTAGATCTCGAACGCTGTCCACAGCGCGCCGTAGAAAATCCATTGCGCTCCCTCGAAAGCAAGTATGTCCTGGCCGTTCATAGGCCCAATTTCGGAAGCAATCAGCTGAAAGACATACTGGCTTGAAGCAAACATGAGATCGAGCTTCTGGGGGATTCCGATGAAGGGCAAGTCGCTGCCACTGATGTCGTGAGCCAACCTCGGAATCGTGTCGTCGAAGAGCGCTTCAATGTACTGCTGATAGTTGGCCTGCCCTAAGATAAGGGCGACGACAATCGACACCATGATTACGCGCGAGATACCCCCGCGCGCATCGACTTGACCACGCATGACCAGACAGCCTTGGATTATTATCCAGAGCGTGACACACGCAACCAGAGGCGCACTGACCGCCGCTTGGACGTTTTCAAGCACTTTGTGCAGCCCGGACGTGAAGGCCCCATGAAAGATCGTGTGTATAGTCGTGAATGGCGCGGGAATTTTGAAATTCATGGCGTGAGCCTGATGTGTCCCTGATCAGCGCAGCTGAGCCTGATGAACTCTGTGTGGTTTACGGGAGGATGCTAAACATATTAGCGGTGTCCTGATGTTCGCGACGCTGCGTGGCGGCCTCCTCCACGGCGTGAAGGCTCCCTTGTGCAGTGGCCATTGTCAGCAGACTCGTGGCCTGGACATTTTGGATCATCGCATCGTGAATCTGCTTGAGGACCAGGCCGTTGGTCACGGTGGCCTGCATAATATTTCCCGAGCGGGAAAGCTGACCAAGCGTGCCGGCGTTATCCTTAAGGCGCTTGTCCATCATGCCCAAAGTGTCGGCTGCAATAGCTGCGGCATTGGCGGCCCCGGCGATTTGTCCCTGTAACAGTTTCGCTTCTGAATCGGTGCCGTTGACTATCCGATTTGGGTCCTTCGCAATGTTACGGGCCATAATCGAAGCTGGCGCCCGAGCATCAAACATCTGCTCCTCCAGCTTATTGCTCGACGGGTAGTGATTTCCTTGGTTAAGTGAGCTTAGCAGTCCCGTGACAGCGAATGACGACGTTAGAATTGTCACCATTTCAATCGTGGTAGCGAGCGTCTCGATTGACCTCTCAAGGATCGCCGCATTGGAAAGCGCTGTTAAGGTCGCTTGTGTTTCTGTTACAGGGTCGCTGACGATAAATTGCGAACGGGCCTGTCCGTGAAGCAGAAGGGAAGCAGCAAGGGTCGTTACTGCAAGTTTGGCAAATTTCATGAATATTCCTCCGTCAGTCTTGAACTTCGTGGTACCGGGCCATGAACTTGTCGAGCCACCCACTTGGGGCGTCTCCGTGCTGGTTACGAAGCTGGTCGGCAAAGCGCACTGTGTTGGCCCGCCCCGAGAGTACGGCTACGTACTCGCGCATCTGCCCAAGATCGAATTCGCAAACAATACTCCCGCTATCGCGCTTGAGCAAAAACTTGCGGCTGCCGATTGCCATTCCCTGGCGGATTGCCTCGAACTCCTGCGCAGTGCACTTCAAGCCATCGACATACGCAGAGCGGTCCGCCGTCGGTGATGGGTAGAAAATTTTCGTCATACATTGCGCAACGAGACTAGCTCCGAGAGGCGATTCCAGAACGTGTTCAGGCTGCTGCGTTGCGAGTATCAACATGCCGTTGTTTTTGCGGACCGTGAGCAAGAACTTGTCGATAACGGCCGAGAATTGGGGGTTGAGTAGATAGAATCGAAATTCGTCGCAGCTCATGACGAACCGACGACCATCGACGATAGCGCCCACTCGATGCAGAAGGTATGCGGCGGCCGGTGCACAGACCTCCTCATATTCCAGGAGCTGCGTCATGTCGAAGCCCGTAATGGAGGCATCCAGCCTTACTTCGTCCACGTCGCCGTCAAAGGCCCATCCAAGCGCCCCCCCTCTACACCACCGCTGCAGCCGTGCTCCTGCGCCCTCGGAGGGGCTGTGCAATAGGAACTCGCGCAGGCCCGCAAGTGAGCGCATAGGGGGTTCGAACGAAAGCTGACGAACAATGCCGCGTTCCAGCCGACGGCTTTCCTCCGGCGAGATCGGACCACGGCCGTCACTCTCGATCAGGGCCATCAACCACTCGCGCAGAAAGTCCCGGGAGGCGGAGGTGTTGTCCAGTCCACGCAGAGGGGCCAAGCCGCTCGGAGCGCCTCTGCGCAACGCAAGATATGTCCCTCCCGTGGCTCGCACCAGCAGTTCACCACCCCGATCCTTGTCGAAGAAGACGATCGCACCATTGCGATCGACCAAGCTTTGCTCAAGCATCGCGAGGACAAAGGTCATCAGCGTCGTCTTGCCTTTGCCAACGGGCCCGAATATTGCCGTCATGCCGACGTCATTCTCATGGGGGATGTAGTCGAAAGAAGTTCCACCGTTTGTGCGAAAGCGCGCAACAGCATTGCCCCAGTGGCCGGAACTGGAACCGCTTGGGAAGTTCTCAAATGAGACGAGCCCGGCAAAATTGTGTGAGGTGATCGCCCCCGGGCGCGTGCGCCACCTGTTGTTCCCCGGAAGTTGGGACCAATATGCGGCCTCCATGCCGATGCCCTCTTGGACGATAACGGCGCCCGCGTCGGCCAGCCGTGCGCGGGCACTTGCTGCGCGATCTGCAAGGCTATTGAGGCTGTCGCCATAGACGCACAGGCTCAGATGATGCGAACCCATCACGAATTCGTTGCTTGCCAGTGCGTCCTCTGCCTCGGCAAGTTCATTGATCTGGGTGAGAGCCTTGTCGCCGGCACTCGTCATCTGGCTGGACTTAAGGCTTAGTTTGGCATGAGCTTGTGGGCGAGTGAGGAAGGAAAAGCTCTGGCTCAGGACAAGCGGGAAGTTGGCGGACAGCAAGGAATTTAGCATGCCCGGCCGCGTCGTCGCCGGATATTCACGGAACGAAAACAATGATCCGACGGAGCTATCCCCGGGCCTTCGAATCTCAAGCGCCCGCTTCCCGCAGATGACCTGGTCAGTGTAGATCGAGGCGCCAAGTGAGCCGGTAACCATCGGAACCGGAAGAAACCGGCAAGTCATCATGAGCCGAAGCGCCTCGCCGATTTCCGTGAAGAGCACGTTGCCTTTCTCACGAATGCCCAACCGGCGCAGACCGTAACCGCCGAGTGCGCCAGCAGTGATGTGCCAGAGGTCTTCCAGGCTCCGCATTTGGGTGGCTAGATCGTGCTCATTCCGTCTGCGGGACTTGGCAATCCGCAAGCCGATCTTGCCGATTGCGGTGCGGGGGGACACGATCAAAGTGAGGAAGTGATCGTTGCGAAAGAGCTTTCCCGACAGCACACGACGCTCGTAGGCCTCGCTCAGACTGCCAGCGAATGCACTTTGAAACTGGCGCGGCGCCGGCGCCGGCACATCGTTGTGTCTCACAAGATGAGCGTATATCGAGACATTGTCATCGGCGATGTTGCGCAAGAGAGTGTTGAACGCGCGGCAGCGCGAGTTGCGCATCTCAGCGTCTTCCAAATCAAAGGGCACACCGTTCACATGTGCCATGGCCATGATCGATCCGTCTTCCAGAAGGACAACCTGATCGCTTACGTGACCAACATACGGAAGGTAGATCTCGCCAGACCTCTCGGTCCGGCCGCTGGCGCCGAACATTACACCATTCCTCTTCCGCGTTTCGGCACTCTGATCGGATTGGCGCTGACGCTTGCGCCTCCCCAGACCGGCCCGTCCACGCTTCTGCCGGCCGTCTGCAAATAGAGCAGCACGACGCTTGCCGCGTTATAGTCACGCTCAACAACCAGCCGTGCTCCGAACCAGAGTGGCACGAGAACGATTTCGTAGAGCGGGTTCTGAAGGATAATGATAACAAGCCCAGCCAACATCATGAGCAATCCGGCCAGCGTCAGCGGCACCCCCAGAAACAGTGCGGGGCGCGTCGCCGCCACATAGAGGGTGCTCACTTCCAACCGGTCGCTCATCAGCCGCCGCCTATGAGCGCCTTGCCCAGGAAGCTGGCCCCGAACATGATGACGATCCCTCCAACGACACCCGCAACCAGGCCAAGTGAAGCACGACCGAACATCCAAGAGATACCGATGGCTACGAGCCCGAGCACGGCCAGTGATTGTCCAAAGGGGCCAAGTATGAACGTGCAGATATTCTGGACCATCTTGGCAGGATCCGTCCCTCCGGTCACCTGAGCCGCGGCTGGCCCGCTGTAGAAGACCGTCCACGCCGCGCCTGCAGCAGCGGCCGGTACATATTCAGCCGCCATGCGCAGCATGGAAAAAGGCGAAGGAACACGCGTTTTAAGCGCACGAAGTATCTTGAGTGGCGTCATCATTGCATCTCCATGTTTCAATCGAATACGAGTTTGTTCGGGTTCGAGGGTTCCCGTGCTTTCGCAGCCTGGCTGCCTGTCGGATCGGAGGGATCGGCCCCGGAGCGGTCTGGCTGATACGAGCCCCAGATGTCCCAAGAATCTTGGTTGGGCTGCTTCTTTCTATTGGCCTGTTGGCTCTGCTGGAGCAGAGGCGGCACGGCTTTCCGACCGGGTGCCTCAAGGTGCGGCACATCTCGAGCAGTCGGCTCCAGCGTTCTCTCAAGGAGACTTGAGATGTCCTTTGCGGCCGACTCGACCTTGCGTACATAACCGTTGGCGAAGCCATGCGTGACGTCGCCCGTGTTATAGGCCGAGATGGCACGGCGAAGCGCCAGTTGCTGTGCCACAGCAGTGGTGCCGCCGGCATACCGGCTTTCAAGCAGGTGGGCGGCAGCCGAAAGCGAGGCGCAGGGCTCGAAAGCCCTTTCCGGCGTGAGATTGAGCATGGCAAAGTTCTTGCTGTTTATCTGCATCAATCCAACATCGACAGAATGTTGTGCTTCGAGGCGTTCCTTGATGCCCCGCGTGGCTTCCAGGTGGTCTATCCAGCGAAGCTGCTCACCTGTGGTGTTGTCATGAGCCACCAGCGTTTCAAAGCCACTTTCAATCTTGGCAATCGCGGCCAGGGTGGACGGCGCAACCCAGGGGGCGCATTTGCGCGACAGGCTGCGGAACTCACGCGGAGAAAGTGGCGCGGGCTCGGCTGGGAGTGACATGGATGTCATCAGGACGATGGCCAGCGGCCAAGCTGCAATAAACATTCCCTATCACCTACCTTTCCAAGCCGCCGGACGGGTTCTGGCCCTGTCCGGCACGCGCTTATCGGGGAGGTTTGTTACTGTGTGATGTTCAAGTTCAGCTTTTCGGTTTCAATTGAAGCAAAGACCGTGTTCGTATCAGCGTGGGTGAGCATCTTGCGCATGCGTGGGTGGCGCGGGCCCGATCAGCCAGCGACATCCGGAGCATCTTGGTACAATGACTCCTTTACAGGATTGCTCGTCCCGGCCGTCCGTTGCTCCTGGAGTGTGGGCCGCGACTTTGGCGTCATGGACGGTACTTCTGTCAGCGCCAAGCCAAGGACAAAATGGGGAGCTTGGCGGGCTTGTTCAGGCTCGGGATCACCGTGGGGAATCGACTAAGGCGATAAAGCGGCCCAACTTTGCCGGTATGCTGCCGGTCCTTAAAGAGCAGCCATGCGCGGCCCTGCATACTCAGATCATTGCTTGAGACGCGAGCTCGTCCGCGAAGCTGGCTCGAAGGCGCAAATCCGCGGCGGCGAGGGTCAACTGGGAAGACGTGGCGGCGCAGCCCATCCTGGTGCGAGCCTCGTTCAGCTGTTCGGCCGCCGCCGCCAAAGGGTGGATCATGCACAGTCCCATCGGCAGATAACCGCACGTCATTGACGCAGTCCGACGGCGCAATGGACAAGCATAGTGACACGCTCAAGATGGAGGAGTTGCAGTAACTGAGAAATGTTAGCCCGGACGTTCACCGCAACCGGCGACCTGCCGGTCGCCGAACAGCATTTGAGGCCGCCGGCCACCTTGGACGAAGCCGGCTTGGCAGGAGACACACTATTTTGCACAAGGCCGCTGCAGCGAATCACGGTCTTCTTCCGCCGACCGCCTCTCCGATCAAGCCAAACGCCGCGCTGCTCAACCATGTCCGAGCTGGATCCACGAGCCGGATGATATCGAGATGATCCAGGTCCGCAAACTCCAGGATGACCAGGATGCAAGGGCATAGCAGGAAACTTGGCATCCATGAGGTCGAACTTGAGTGATATTGGCAGGCCTGCACCAACGGGGGAGCTCGAAGCGAAAAAGCGAAGGACCACACGGCAGGGTCATGTCGGCGCTGGGACCTGTCTGGTGGCCACGGGCTGCCTTGGTGCGGTCAATTCGCTGGGGATGAAAAGAACAGGACGAGCACGGCCTCACATTGGCCGCACGCAACGGCGAGTGGTATCAAGGAGCAGCTGTTCTGGGTCGGTGCCCCAGGGTTGCTCGGCAACAGGTTTAGACAAGGGGATTCAAGATTGAAGGTGTGCCGTTGAAACATGTTCTTGTCATTGACGATGATGCCGCAATGCGGCGCCTCATCGCCGAGTATCTCACGATGCATGCCCTGAAGGTAACCGCAGTCCACGATAGCAAGCAGTTTGACTATGTTCTTTCACGTGAGCCAGTCGATCTCGTGGTTGTTGACCTTAACCTAGGCCGGGAGGATGGACTTGCGATCGTCCGCAATCTGGCGACAAAATCGGATGTTCCTATCATAGTGATCAGCGGCGACCGGCTTGATGAGGCGGAAAAAGTGGTTGCACTGGAGCTCGGCGCAACCGATTTCATTCCCAAGCCTTTCGGGATGCGCGAATTCTTGGCCCGCATTCGAGTAGCGCTACGCCAGCGCATTTCTAGTCCGCGAACCAGAGAGCAGCGCTCATTTCGCTTTGGGGCCTGGAAGCTCAGCGTGAAGCAGCGGCGACTGATCTGTGCGGAGCGTGGCGAGGTCAAGCTTACCGCATGTGAGTTCAATCTCTTGATCGCATTTCTGGAGAACCCCCGCAACGTGCTATCCAGAGAACGGCTTTTGCTCGCGAGCCGTGTGCGTGGAGAAGAGGTGTACGATCGAAGTATCGATGTCCTAATCATGCGCTTGCGCCGAAAGCTGGAGGCTGATGCGGCCAACCCTCGCCTGGTCAAAACATCCCGTGGCGCAGGGTACTTCTTCAACGCTGACGTGGATGTTAGCTACGGAGGCACGTTGGCCGCGTGACAGTGAGCTATGCTGGAGATTGGGGTGACGAGGCTGATCAAGCCTTCCAACAGTACCAGCCTGATCAATTACGGCGAGAGCTACCGGTCCGGAGATCGCATCAGCCCCTCTCTGCATATGCACGCGGCCGCCTGAATTGCCGATTTCGCTCAGCTGCTGCTGAATGGCGACGGCTTGCGGCGTATTCAGGGCCCTCTGCGTCTGCGCTGGCCACAACAGCGCTGGTGAATGTTCATTGTTGGGACGACTCACTCGGGTGGTAGGTGGTTGCCCTGGTCAAGCTCATCCGGCGAAGGGCGGATCTGCTGTTGGCTGGCAGCCAAGACTGGGGGCGGCGGCCCGAACTCCGGCGTCCCAGAGCTTGCGAAAGCCTCCGACACGCTTCTGTTGAGGTCATCCCGTCCAGCGGGCATCCCTGGGTTGCTGAAAAAAGACGAAGCGGCTTGATGATCCTGCCCTCGCTGAAGCACCTCGCGAAACCCCCTGTTCCAGTCGCAGAAGCTCCTCTGGATTGGTTGGCGGCTCGTCAGCTCGACCATCGAACAGCGGCCGGAGCGCCTCGGACACGTGCTGCTCAAAGCCCACTTGCCGGGCTTGGCCCGCTTGCCCCTCTTCCAAGCCGGCGTCCTGCACCTGCGACAAAGCTGCTACACGGGATGGATTTTTTCGCGGGGTCCACACCAGCCTCACATCAAACTGTATCGTCAAAGTCCTGCGCCAATTCACACAGCGGGTCATCGAGTTGAGATTCGGCGGGGAGCGCCTCCTCTGCTCCCGTCAAGGGCGCCGGCTCCGGGAGGGCGCCTGTCTGGCGTTCAAAGATGCGTTTCAGAATGCGATCCGAGAAATAACGCACCTTCCTCAATTTTAATGGTGGCAGACCTTTGATGAGAACAATCTCGTAGTCGTCATCGAGCAGCCGAACCTGTTCGGGACGCAATAGCGGTGCACCTTGATGTGAATTCTGAATGGTCCAGTCGAACGTTCGCGCCTGGCTGTGGGAAATCGATTTGGCTTCAAACGTGTATTCACCGATGGCCTTGGAAATGTAGTTCGGAGTCTCGTCATCAGCCGTGGCCATGAACACTTGCAGTCCGGTATTGCTGAGAAAATTCTGCTTGCCAGCCTCTCCATAAGCCCCCGTCAGTGCCGAAAGGCTTTGGATGATGAGCATGAAACGCCCCTTGTAGCCCGCGATAGTCGTGATTGCGGTCTCGATCGCCTCCAGCTTACCCAAGTGCTTGAACTCGTCGAGCAGGAAGAGAACCTCGTGCTTTTCATCCCGGCGGGCCAGCGACCGCTGCAGAATCGAAACGATTTGCTGAAAAAACAAGCGTATCAAAGGCGCGATCACCTCAAGGTCGTTCGGACCAACGCAAAGATAGATGCACGTTCTGCGACGGCGAAGATCATAGACCGAAAAGTCCGAGCGACTTGTGGCCGCCTTTACAGCGGGATCCGCCCACAGGTTGAGCCCGCCATCGCCGAGCACGGAAGTGTAGGAGGTTAGGATTTTCGTATCGTTCCCCGCCATGTCGTCGAAGATGCGTTGTGCCTCTTTGTTCTGAGTCTCCATGGCGAGTCGCGCGAAGAGCTTAAACTTCTCCCCCGGCTGGGCGAAGAGGTCGTAGACGGCGCCGATTGTTGGCGTGCCCCGCTCGATGCAGGCAAGGATTCCCGCGACAAAGATATCTCGCGCGCCGCTGACGAAACCTTCCGCGCCCTCCCCCTTGGCCGTAATCAGGTTTGCGGCCAAACGGCGGGCCTCGGTGAATTGCTGCTGTGGAGGCAGCGCTATAAGATCCAACAGCGGATTATAGCAGTTTGTGCGCCGCTCCGAATCCAGCGGCGCGAATTTAAACACGTCGTCACCTGCGGCTTTGCGCGCCCTCGAGGTGAGCTCAAAGAGCTCCCCCTTGACGTCCAGAGCTATCACCGAGCCTTTGAATGTAAGTAGCGTTGGAATGACTATGCCGACGCCCTTGCCAGCGCGGGTCGGTGCAACGATGAGGCTGTGAGGCTGCTCGCCATTGGTCAGGTAGTAGCCAGGCCAGAAAGGGCCACTTGTCTTCCCAAACACCGGCCCTGTCACGCCACGGTATCGTCGCAGATATCCCGTGCGTCGCATTTCATCCACTCGAGCCCAACGAGCCGTCCCGTGGTGTTCGAGCTTGCGGCGCAATACGATCTGCTGAATCAGCAAGACGACCGCGGACGTCGAGAGCACGATAGCCGCGCCCCGATAGAAAACGGGGGTTGCGAAACCCAAATAGAAGGGCGTCTCAAACCAAAAGGCACGGACATCAAACGCCATCAGAGCCTCGCCGCTGCCGCCGTGGCGGAAGGTTGCGTAAAGACTTGCCGCACAGAAGCCCACGGCGAGTGAGCACGCGATGCTAATGGCTATGTTGGGGGGCGTCGTTTTTGTTGAAAGCATTGTTCCATTGCCGGATTAGCCGTAGCTAATGCTGCGCGTGCTTCAGAGACCGAACCGGCGTCGCGCGATGTCGCCGCTCGACAGATCGATGCCGCAGTGGGTGGTGCGATGCTTGCAGCGCATCACCCGGCAGACGTGGTTTTTGTACGTCAACGGCCAGCGAATTGGAAACGGCAAGGCCGTAGACGGAATTCGGGAGAGAAAGCGTCACTGTACCATGGCCGAGACATCAACGGCCGGAGCGATCTCTGCTTCGGGTGGCCTCCATTAGGTCCTCTCGGGCGTGATTGTAGGCTTGGCTTATGGACCGCCCGACTTGAGCACCCCGCTGCAGCTGTTCATAGGAGGTTTGCGGGCCTACTGTATCACGGACTGCAGCCTCAATACCTGCTATGTGGCCGTCCAGATTCGCACTCCGTTCCTCTGCTGCATGCTGCGGCGGCGGCATGTGCGGCAAGATGTCTTGCATGCCGGGAAAAACTGAGTGAGCTTGGGCCTGTTGATTTGCGTCTAACTGTTGATACATGTTGAGAATAGCATTGGATGCCATCATCCTGACATTGCCATCCGGATCAGAAGAAGCCAATCCAATGGCCTGATCAAGAATGCGAGATTTGTTTTCGTCAGTAAACTTACTGAAGTGTGGCGCAACGTAATAAGCTCCGAGAGCTTGCGACGGCGGATCCATGTTGCCAATGCGATTAACAATAGCATCTTGCAGCCCTGGCGTTAGGTAATCGCCTAGATTACTGGCCGCTCCGACTTTCTGCAATGCTATGTCATCCGTGCTGTACCCCAATTCGGCTGTTAATGTCGCGGCCAGATTGATGGCTGATCGTCCAAGCCGATTGGTCCGCCTTTCAAATCTCGCGAGGTCAGTTTCTGGCCCGGGTTGAGTGCCCCGAACGGCTGTTCGCTCGTGCGTCCCGAGGCCTTTGAAGCCCCCAAGATTTCGCGCTGTATCGCGCGGGTTAGCGGTTACCAGCCGTTCTGCAACATCGCTCAATGGCCCCTCTGGAACGTCACGGAGGCTACTGCTCCCCCCGCCTTGAGATGATCTTGCAGCTGCACGTGCCCGTTTGTTATCGCGATCCATTGCTCGCCTCCAAAGTAGTTATTCTACCCAATGAGGTTATCACCGAAGCTTGACCTGCTAAACCGATATGATGTTACAGTTGTAGTATGGCAAAGGGTTCCCAGCTCTGTGGGTCTGCCAAGTGCCCGTCCAAGCCGAAGAAAATACGATGAAGCTGGCATCAAATGCGATGTGAACTGCCCCGGGCATTCCGGAGGCCGTTTCGTTTGAGTCACGCGGCTATGGCTGGTCCATCCAACATGGCATAGTAGCGCGCCTCGGCTTCGGCCGGCGGGATGTTGCCGATGGGCTCCAGCAGCCGGCGATTGTTGAAGCAGTCGACCCATTCGAGCGTGGCGAACTCGACGGCCTCGAATGAGCGCCAGGGTCCGCGTCGATGGATCACCTCGGCCTTGTAAAGACCGTTGATCGTTTCGGCGAGAGCATTATCGAAAGAGTCGCCGACACTGCCCACTGCGGGTTCGACGCCGGCCTCCGCCAAGCGCTCGGTGTATTGAATGCTGACGTGTTGGGCGGATTCAACCGGTCGTCGCAACACCAAGGGTTGGAGGTTGCAATGACGGTTCACCAACGCGCTTAGATCGGTGCACTCGAAAGAAGCTAGGTTCGCCCGGGCGTCCGCCTGCCTGGCAGCGTGAGAATCGCTTCCGGTTCTGGCAAGCTATTGCCTTGGGACGTTCGAGCGAGGAGGCCGCACTGGATGCCTGTATATCAACGCCTCTTGGTCCGCGCTGGTTCGGAGTGCAGGAGGGATGCCGCCAACGCATTTGGCGCCGTGGGCGAAGCCGCCTTCGGGGCGATATCTTTCTTTCGGGAGCGCGAGGATATTGCGCTTGAGCTTGCCAAGGGAATCGGCATCCGGGCCATTGCTCGTAAGCTAGGTCGGCCGCCGAGCACAATCTCGCGGGAGGTCAGGCGCAATGCCGCGACGCGCAGCGGCAATCTGGATTACCGGCCAGTGCCGCCCAATGGCACGCCGATCGTGAGTCCCGGCGGCCTCCTGGCAAGCTGGCGGTCAATCCGGCTCTGCGTGAATGTTGAGGAGCGCTTGGCCGGCAAAGTCACCAATCCCAATGGCGCCTCATTCGAGGGCCCCAAGGTGGGTATGGAAAAAACGACAGAGCCGGAGGTGGTCGGCAGCCTGGAGCCCCGAGCAGATCGCTAAATCGGCTTCAGATCGATTACCCAGAGGATCAAACCATGCGGATCAGCCACGAGACGATCTATCAGTCCTTGTACATTCAAGGACGCGGAGCATTGCGCCGAGGACTTACCGCATGTCTGCGTTCAGGCCGAGCGTTGCGCGTACCGCGCGAACGGGCCCGAGTTGGCAACAAGTCCTTCATTGGAGACGCCCTTATAATAAGCGACCGTCCGGCCGAAATTGCCGATCGGGCTGTCCCCGGACATTGGGAAGGCGACCTCATCCTTGGCCTCGGAAGCTAGGCGATCGGTACGCTCGTGGAACGAAGTTCACGCTTCACAATGCGTGCTTCACCTGCCGCGCATGCATGGCTATCAGCAGAGCCTGCGCATCAAGAACGGTCCACCACTTGCCGGCCACGGCGCTGAAGCAGTCCGCAGAGCCATAGCCCGATCCATGGGCAAACTTCCCGAGCAACTGCGTCAGTCGCTGACTTGCGACCATGGAGCGGAAATGGCGCAGCAGCCGACCTGCGCATCGACACCGGGCTCGAGATTTACTTCTGCGATCCCCAAGCCCGTGGCAACGAGACTCCAACGAAAACACCAACGGCTTGCTGAGACAGTACTTTCCAAAGGGCACGGATCTCAGTCGGCACACAGCCCGGGAACTGGACGCAGTTGCCCATGCTATCAACACAAGACCGCGCAAAACGCTCGGCTGGAAAACACCTGCCGAACTCCTCGACCAGCTCCTTGGGGGACAGTATAATGCCGGTGTTGCGACGATCCGGTTGAATCCGCCTTGGCTGCCTCTATCGCTGTGATGGATGAGCCCGCCTCCCCGCGCGGGCCGCCGATCATGGAGAGCCTGTTCCAGGGGATCGAGAACGAAGGCTGCATGCGCCGTCCGGCTCACCCGCCAGCCGACGATCCGACGGGCATAGGTGTCGACAAACGCGACATAGACGAAGCCCGTCCAGGTCGCGACGCAGGTGAAGTCGGAGACCCGCAGCATGTTCGGCGCCGGAGCATGGAACTGGCGGTTGACGTGGTCGAGAGGGCAAGGTGCGGCCTTGTCGCTCACCGTAGTGCGGATCGGCTTGCCGCGGAAGATGCCTTCGAGGCCCATGGCCTTCATCAAGCGGGCAACCGTGCAGCGGGCGACCTCGAAGCCCTCGCGACGCAACCGCCGCCAGACCTTGCGAACGCCGTAGACGCGGAAGTTCGCCTCAAACCGTCGGACCTCATCCTTCGAGGCTGTATCCCATCTTGCCCGAGCCGACAGCCGGCAGGGGTCGACGCGCTTGGCGACATGGTCGTGGTAGGTCGACGGGGCGATCGGCAGCACCTTGCAGATCGGCTCAACCCCATGCGCCTTGCGGTGATCGTCGATGAACGCGATCGTGGCCTGAACCGGCGGTCGAGCTTCGCCTGGGCAAAATACGCGGAAGCCTTGCTCTCGTTGGCCTGCGAAGCTCGCGGCTCTCGCGTTCCAGAGCCTTCAGTTTCGTCGCAGCATCCGTGGGAACTCCGGCGCGCACGCCGCCGTCACGCTCGGCTTTCTTGCAGCCGATCTTGGCGGCGATCGATGAAACCGCGACGTATGCTCGCGTTCGTGATCCAGAACCAGCCGCACCGCGGGGGGTCCGGACCTCGGGAGAGAACTTGTTGGTCGCCTTGCTTGTCATGGTTTCACCTTCTCAGGAGTTGGAGCCTCCGATCAACCCGCGGCGGTACACAACAAGGGTCACGGATCATTCTGGGCGGGAACCCTAGAGAATCAGCCCTCAGAGCCTTTGGTAATAGACCGACCCCTCGCACCTGTTTGGGCTGGGTGTACAAGTCAGGTTTTCATCAGGTTGGACGAGTATGTCTGGCAGTAGAGCGCGACCACTTCCGTGCCCGCCCGCTCGTCTGGCAGACACACAAGGGAGAAAGATATGCCGTCAGCTACAAGCAGCGCCATCGTTTCCTGCCGCAGATCATCGCCCATCCGGTCTGGCCCTCCTTCAGGTCCCCTTGAGCCTGTGTCTCGTCGAGGAAATGGCCTGGGAGCGGGATCGTGGTTTCGTATGAGACAATCCGCCGGTGCGGCGACAAATGCGGTCCGCATACGGAGCCATTACGTCGCGGCACTTGATATTGCAGTGCAGCAAAGGTAGAGGGCCGCCCCTTATCGGAGTGTCGTCCATGGCCCTTACCAATGCTGGTAGCGAGGCAGAACCCGTCGAACAATCGAGCCATCCCGAAATCGAACAGGACAGCACCAAGGTGCTGATGCTAGGCGCGCTCGGCGTTGTCTATGGCGATATTGGCACCAGCCCGATCTACGCGTTCCGTGAGGCGCTGGTGGCGTCGTCGGGCGGCAATGTCGCCGAGCGCGGCGATATCCTCGGCGTGCTGTCGCTGATCATCTGGTCGCTGACTATCATCGTCACCATCAAGTACATCATGTTCGTGCTGCGCGCCGATAACGGCGGCGAGGGCGGCGTGCTGTCGCTGATGGCGCTAGCGCGCGGCAGTTTCCCCAAGCGGTCGGCGGTGATCCTGGGCATCGGCATCGTCGGCGCCTCGCTGTTTTTCGGCGACGCGGTCATCACGCCCGCGATTTCGGTGCTGTCGGCGGTCGAGGGTATGAACGTCGTCACGTCGACCTTCCAGCCCTATGTGGTGCCGCTGACACTGGTCATCCTGGCCATGGTGTTCGCGGTGCAGCGCTTTGGCACCGGCGGGGTGGGATTGGTGTTCGGCCCGGTGACCGCCGTATGGTTCCTGGCAATTGGCCTTTCCGGTCTCAACCACATCATCGCCGATCCAGAAATCCTGTGGGCGGTGAGCCCGCACTACATCGTCGCCTTCCTGATCCATTCGCCCGACGTCGCTTTCGTGACCATCGGCGCCATCTTCCTCGCCGTCACCGGCGCCGAAGCGCTCTATGCCGATCTCGGCCATTTCGGATGCAGGCCCATCGTGGTCGCCTGGCTGTGGATCGTGTTTCCCTGCCTGCTGCTCAACTATGCTGGGCAGGGCGCTTTCGTGCTGGCGAAGAACGGTCACGTCGGCCACCCATTCTTCGAGATGAACGAAGGCTGGACGCTGATCCCGATGGTGGTGCTGGCAACCGCCGCGACGGTTATCGCCAGCCAGGCGGTGATCTCCGGCGCCTTCTCGCTGACCAGGCAGGCGGTGCAGCTCAATATGCTGCCGCGTCTCGAAATCCTGCACACCTCGGAACGGCAGTCGGGCCAGATCTACATGCCGCGTGTCAATCTGTTGCTGGCGCTGGCGGTGATGCTGCTGGTGGTCGGTTTCGGCGAATCGAGCAAGCTGGCCTCGGCCTATGGCATCTCGGTGACCGGCAACATGCTGGTGACGACGGTGCTGCTGTTCGTCGTCATGACGCGCATTTGGAAATGGCGCCTGTGGGTGGCGGTGGCGATGACGGCGGTGTTCGCCTTCATCGACATCGGCTTCTTTGCCTCCAACATCGTGAAGGTGTTCGAGGGCGGCTGGGCGTCGCTTGCGGTGGCCTTCACCATCGTTCTGGCGATGTGGACCTGGGTGCGCGGCAGCCGCTATCTGTTCGACAAGACCCGGCGCAACGAAATCCCGCTCGATTTCCTCGCCGGCAATCTGCTGAAGAAGAAGCCGC
Source organism: Mesorhizobium sp. M0052 (assembly GCF_040323255.1). NCBI lineage: Bacteria > Pseudomonadati > Pseudomonadota > Alphaproteobacteria > Hyphomicrobiales > Phyllobacteriaceae > Mesorhizobium > Mesorhizobium sp. M0052. The sequence continues at coordinate 23,354 of NZ_JAMYUS010000038.1, forward strand.
AGCTGGTGTCCGGCACCGCCGTGTTCCTGACCAGCGATCCGCAAAGCGCGCCGACAGCGCTGATGCACAGCCTGAAGCACTACAAGGTGCTGCACGAGCAGAACGTCATCCTTTCGGTGGTGACCGCGCCGCAACCGGTGGTGCCCGACAGCGACCGGGTCAAGATGGAGACGGTCAACGAGCTGTTCATGCGGGTGACGCTGACCTTCGGCTACATGGAGCAGCCGAACATCCCGCGCGCGCTGGCGATCTGCCGCAAGCAAGGCTGGAAGTTCGACATCATGACGACGTCGTTCTTCCTGTCGAGGCGCTCGCTCAAGGCATCGCCCAATTCGGGCATGCCGGTGTGGCAGGACAAGCTGTTCATCGGCCTGGCACGCACGGCCGCCGATGCGACCGAATATTTCCAGATCCCGACCGGACGTGTGGTCGAGATCGGAACGCAAGTGACGATTTAGGGCATGCCGCGGTTGAGAAGAATCGGTGCTGTCACATTGATTGAGCGGGTAAGGAAATTCAGGTAGCAGCGCGCCCGGCACTGTAAGTTTCAGCGGCTTGATGCACGCGATAGCTGGCCGGGACGGCTGTCACGCTGTGGCGACACACGCGATCTTGTTCCAGATTTGCATGGGGGCGTTACGCAGGTCTCGATGTTGAGCCGATGACAGCGCATTGCAGGGAAAGTGAGCAGGTCGGCAATCGGATCATGGATGGAAACGAACCGCTGAAGCTGGCGTGCCGACTTGAAGCGTTTCATGATCCCTTTCGCGTCGTCGAGTCGGCTGGTGCGAATTTTCCGCTCGATTATTCAGGCCTGTGTGCGACCGGTGTTCGACGCCGGGCAAGAGGTCGCGCATGGCGGCATCATAGGATCGGAGCTTGTCGGTGATCATGATCCGTGGTGTCCGCCCTTGAGCTTTCAGCAACTTGCGCATCAGACGCTTTGCCGCCTTGGCATTTCGGCGGCTTTGTACCAGCACTTCGAGGACGAAGCCGTCCTGATCGACGGCACGCCAGAGCCACTGCTTCTTGCCACTGATAGCCACGACACATTCGTCGAGATGCCATTTGTCGCCCAGGCAGCCGGCTGATATTGATCTCCTGGGCGAAATGCCGTCCGAATTTCTCCGCGCAGCTTCGAACGGTCTGATGCGTGACGATGATGCCGCGGGCCGCCAGCATGTCCTCAACCATGCGCAGGCTGAGCGGAAAGCGAAAGTAGAGCCATACCGCGTGCGCAATGATCTCGGGGGAAAGCGGTGGCGACCATAGAGCGGACCACGAGCAACTTCTGACATGGCCCAATGTAAGCACATCTTCATAAGCTGTCGGTTGACTTTACGGTGCCGCGCCAAGCGAGCAGCATCCGGCCGGCGGGGCCGACCCCGTCTCCCGGCCGTGAGCAGAACGGCATCACGCAGGGGCCGCTTCATCCTCGACGCGGCCAGCCTGCTTTGCCGTTACCGCCGCCGCCGAAAGCGCCAGGCGTTGCCGCCAGGCGCCGGTCCGCCGGCAGCGGTTCGTCTCCACCGATGATCCGATTGCCAACCAATTCCACTTTCCCCCATACCTGCGTAACGCCGCTATGCAAATCTGGACAAAATCGCGTATGTCGCCGCAGCATGACAGCCGTCCCGACCAGCTATCGCTGCATCAAGACGCTGATATCTTTACAGTGCCCGCACGCCTCTCGCGCGCCAACGGCCAGTCGGTGTCGCGAATTGAGGCGCGCTGAAGCCGTCCGGCTCAGCCGATCATGGCGCTTCGGTTGCCGGGTTCGAGGTCGTGGCCTCTGCCGCTGCGCGATTCTAGCAATTGCGCCTTGGAGAGCTCTGCTTCAGCCTCGGCGAGGCATGGCTCGGCTGCGGTTCTCTGCCGCAGAAGGTCCGATTGCGAATTCTTGACGTTGTCACGACGTAGGCGAGCGGCCTTGGCGAACGTCGGATAAGCGAAATGATTGACATCGGAGATGCCGCCCTTCGTTTCCTCGGCGTTTATCTGGAACTCCAGTTCTCGCGCCATGCGTTCGAAATCGGCAATCATGATGTCTAGCTGGTGCAACTGTCGTCGCTTCTCATTCACCTGAAATTGCTTCAGTCGGACCAGATTACCTCGTGGCTTCATGACTCGGTACTCCGGTACCCATTTCGTCCAATCAAACCGCTCTCTCCCCTTGACGTTAGGCCTACAGCGACTCTCACGTTTTCTGCTGCGAGCGGAAACATATTTTCCAAAATCCTTGGCCGATGGCTATGAGTTCAATGCATCGACAAGCATGCGAGCGGGGGACTTAAGGGGCGGTAAAAAAAGGCGGAATAGGGCGATTTTCACAATGTCTGCATATGAACGCATTGAGACCTGCGGCGGGCTTGACACACAAAGCAATCGTCAAGATTTGCGACATGGACGCCGGGGGGCATGAATACGCCCGCCGTCAGCTACACGCCCCCCGATTTCCGCCGCCTATTATCGCCCACGCGCTCTGGCTTTATTTCCGGTTTCCGCTGAGCCTGCGCCTGGTTGAGGAAATGCTGCTGGAACGCGGCATCGTGGTTTCGTATGAGACAAGTCGCCGGTGGGGCATCTAAGTTCGGGCTGGACTGCGCTCGCTGCTTGCGCCGCAAGCCGCCGTGCCGGAATGATGTCTGGTACCTGAACGAAGTGGTCGTCACCATCGCCCGGCAAAAAGCTTTGGTTGTGGCGCGCCGTCGACCAGGATGGATATGTGCTGGACGAAATCGTGCAAAACCGCCGCAACACCAAGGCCGCCAAGCGCTTGCTGACGCGGCCGTTGAAGAAGCAGGGGCTCGCGCCGAAGCGCATGATCACCGACTAGCTGCGCTCGTATGGAGCGGCAAAGCGACAGGTGATGCCGGACGTCAAGCACCGGTCGCACAAGGGGTTGAACAACGGAGCGGAGAATTCCCATGTGCCGCCGCGAAAACGGGAGCGGATGATGCAGAGGTCCGATCGCCGGGAGGCCTGCAACGCTTCGTCTCGACCTTGTCAGCCCTCCGCAACCTCTTCGTCCCGCCCCAAACGTTCTGCTCTCGCCATACATGTTCATCGCCTCAGCGCGATGGCGCTGGTGATATCACGACGCGTTTGTACCGCTCGACCTACGCCACAGGTGCCGACGCTGTGACGAGCTTCGTCGGTCACGTGTCGAGTGACGGCACCGGGGACAATTATCGTCGACCGCAGTCCATTGCCCAGACCAAGGCGCTTCTCGGCGTCGGCACGATGGCAAATCGCAGCGTCACGATCTCGGCCGCTGCCCCTTCTGGCGGCGTGGACGGTGATTTCTGGGTGCAGCCGTAATGGCCCTTTACGTCAAAGCCTCCGGGGTCTGGGGGGCGGCTAGCGCCGTATGGGTGAAAATCTCAAGCCTCTGGACCAAGGCTCGACAGGTCTATGTGCGCAGCTCGGGCGTCTGGGAGAAAATGTTCCCGATAGATCTGGTCTTCAATGGCACTCACGAAGACTCGACTGCCACGACCGTTTACACCCACACCAGCATTCCGCTTCTTGTCGCGCCACACGCTAATCGTCGTGTCATCGTGACAACTGAGACCACTGACACCGAAAGTGCAGTGACCGTCAACAGTATGACGATTGGGGGTGTGGCTGCCACTCTTCTCGCTCAGGTGGAAAGCATCTTCAATTCTGGTGTGGTCTATCTGTCAGTGTGGTCGGCCCTCGTGCCAACCGGTACGACGGCAACGATCGTGACCACGTATAGTGAGAGCGTGTTCCGTGACTACATGTCGGTCTATACGACCACCAATTGGGATGGTGTGGTGGGCACTGTTGCCTCTGACAACAATTCAACGGGTGGCCTGACAACGACCGTCAGCATTGGTGCCCTGGGCGCAGCGATCGCAATTGCGGGCAACGCCACCAAGGGGGCATCGGCACTGCGACATGGACCGGGCTGACCCAACAGTTCTCAAACACACCAGTCACGAATAGAAACCACAGCGGAGCAATGGCAATAGCTACCGCCGCCCAAGCTGCCCTCACCGTAACCTGTGCCTACAGCACTACTCCAGCACTTGTCGCACTGCTGGTGGTTCCGCGGTGCGCAACTCCTGACTGGCGACGGCGTCGGCGACATGCCTTACGGACTCGTATTGCCAGAGCTTGTAATCGTCGACAAACCAGCCAAGTCGGCTCTCGATCGCCGTAGCAAGCTCGTTATAGTCGAGGCTGTCGAGGCCGAGATCCCGCATTCTGGTTGTCATCGACACCTCTACTTTTTCGGCAACTAGAGCGTTGAGGGTTTTGAGAACCAGTTGTTCAATTTCAAGTAATGTCATCACTAATACATGCCTTTTGCTTGCAGATTCAGGTAATGCAACCCTGATCGGGGCGCAACCCCCAAAACGAGGTGTGCCGTTGAAACATGTTCTTGTCATTGACGATGATGCCGCAATGCGGCGCCTCATCGCCGATGCATGCCCTGAAGGTAACCGCAGTCCACGATAGCAAGCAGTTTGACTATGTTCTTTCACGTGAGCCAGTCGATCTCGTGGTTGTTGACCTTAACCTAGGCCGGGAGGATGGACTTGCGATCGTCCGCAATCTGGCGACAAAATCGGATGTTCCTATCATAGTGATCAGCGGCGACCGGCTTGATGAGGCGGAAAAAGTGGTTGCACTGGAGCTCGGCGCAACCGATTTCATTCCCAAGCCTTTCGGGATGCGCGAATTCCTGGCCCGCATTCGAGTAGCGCTACGCCAGCGCATTTCTAGTCCGCGAACCAGAGAGCAGCGCTCATTTCGCTTTGGGGCCTGGAA
>NZ_JAMYUS010000039.1:0-27419 GCF_040323255.1 Mesorhizobium sp. M0052
AAAAACCCCCACCCCCCCCCCCCCCAACCCCCCCCAAAACCTGGGCCGCGGGGGGCGCCCCCAAACCCCCCCCCCCCCCCCCCGGGGGGGGGGCCCCCCGCGGCCGGGCCGCGAGTGGGGGTGGCAGCGCCGGCGCCAGTCACCCCTCCCCGCCGCTTCGCGGCGACCCTCCCCATCCAGGGGAGGGTAAAGCGCGCTCGGCCAAAGGCCGCATGCCCGACCGGGCGTCCGAGCCGTTGCGAGGGCCCGCGCCGGCAGGCGCGGAACAGCCCGTGAGCGTGAATATTTGCTGCGTCGGCGACGACGACCAATCGATCTATGGCTGGCGTGGCGCCGAGGTCGACAACATCCTGCGCTTCGACAAGGATTTTCCCGGCGCCACCATCATCCGTCTGGAGCGCAATTATCGCTCGACCGCGCACATCCTCGGCACTGCCTCGCACCTCATCGCCCACAATGAGGGCCGCTTCGGCAAGACGCTGTTCACCGAGAAGGTCGCCGAGGACGACGAGAAGGTGCATGTCCACGCCGCCTGGGATTCCGAGGAGGAGGCGCGCGCCGTCGGCGAGACCATCGAGACCTACCAGCGTGCCAAGCACAAGCTCAATGATATGGCCATCCTGGTCCGCGCCTCCTTCCAGATGCGCGAATTCGAGGATCGCTTCGTCACGCTCGGCCTCAACTACCGCGTCATCGGCGGCCCGCGCTTCTATGAGCGCATGGAAATCCGCGATGCACTGGCCTTCTTCCGCGTCGTCGCGCAGGGCGCCGACGACCTCGCCTTCGAGCGCATCGTCAATGTCCCCAAGCGCGGCCTGGGTGAAGCCACCATCCGCCAGATCCACGACACGGCGCGGAGCTTGCGCATCCCGATGCTGGAGGCAGCCGCCAAGCTCGCAGAAAGCGACGAGCTGAAGCCCAACCCCCGCGCGGCCTTGCGCGAAGTGGCGGCCAATTTCGAGCGCTGGCAGAAGGCGCTGGAAACCACGCCGCACACCGAACTCGCCGAGACCATTCTGGAGGAGAGCGGCTACACCGACATGTGGAAGAACGACCGCTCGGTCGAGGCGCCGGGCCGGCTGGAAAACCTGAAAGAGCTTATCCGCTCCATGGAGGAGTATGAATCGCTGCGCTCCTTCCTCGAACATGTCGCCCTGGTCATGGACGCCGAGCAGAACGCCGAGCTTGACGCCGTCAACATCATGACGCTGCATTCGGCCAAGGGCCTCGAATTCGAGACCGTGTTCCTCCCCGGCTGGGAGGAAGGCCTGTTCCCGCACCAACGCGCGCTGGACGAAGGCGGCCGCTCCGGCCTGGAGGAAGAGCGCCGTCTCGCCTATGTCGGCCTGACCCGGGCCAAGAAGAACCTGCATCTGTGGTTCGTCTCCAACCGCCGCATCCACGGCCTGTGGCAGTCGACCATCCCGTCGCGCTTTCTGGACGAACTGCCGGAAGCCCATGTCGAGGTCGCCGAAAGCGGCAACTCCTATGGCGGCTACGGCAATTCCTATGGCGGCGGTTCGTTCGCGTCGGGCCGTGGCGGCCAGGGCGCAGGGCGGCAGAACCCCTACGGCGCCTCGCGCTTCGACAATGTCGGCGCGGAAAAATCCGGCGCCTTCTCCAACACCTATGCGACGCCCGGCTGGCAGCGCGCGCAGGCCAACCGCACCGAGGCGACCGACCGCAACTGGGGCTCGCGCTCCGGCCACCAGGTCGAGCGCATCGGCTATGGCGAGACCGACTCCGGCTACGGCGCCGGCCGAACCAGCGTCAAAGGCCGCACCATTGACGGCGAACTGGTCGCCAAATCCGTCGCCGACACGCCGTCGCCCTTCAGCGTCGGCGACCGCGTCTTCCACCAGAAATTCGGCAACGGCAACATCTCCAACATCGAAGGCAACAAGCTGACCATCGACTTCGACAAGGCCGGCCAGAAACGCGTGCTGGACGGGTTTGTGGCGGCGGTGTGAGCGCCCGCTTGTCCTGTTGTCCTACAAGCGACCACATTGTTGTAGTCTGGCGGAGCCCTCCCCGCCTCGTCATCCACGGGCGGAGCAAGGAGCGTAGCGACGCAGCGTAGACCCGAGGATCCATCCCGCGTCTTCAACGCGTTGCCACGGTGCGGAATCCTGCGCAGCTGCACGCCAAGGTCGCGGAATGGATTCCAGGGTCTACGCGACGGAGCTTCGCTCCTGCTCCGCCTTAGAATGACGAAGCGACGGGCGTCTGCCCAGTCGTCGGGGCATGCGGTCCGCAACATGAGCGTCCCCGTCAATTTAGCCCGCCCCTCACCTGTACCGCGCCTGGTTCCACTTGTGCCCCAGCAGCGACAGGATGATGATCAGCCCGTTGAAGAACTGGACGTAGAAGCCGCTCAGGCCCGCCGCCACGACGCCGGTCTGGATGAACGACACGGTGACCGCGCCGATCGCTCCACCGGCAACCGTACCGATGCCGCCCCAGGTCGGCGTGCCGCCGACGAACACCGAAGCCAGCACCGGCAAGAGATAGCCGTCGCCCGCGGTCGGCCACCAGGTGAAGTTGATCATCACCGAAAACGTGCCGGCGATCGCGGCCCCGATGCCGGTGAAGATGAACACTTTCACCCGCACACGCTTGACGTCGATGCCCATTTGCTGGGCGCTGTCGGGGTTGTCGCCGACGACCCTCACCTGCGCGCCGAAGCGGTGCCGGTTGTAGAGCATTGCCGAAAAAATGACGAAGGCGAGTGCCCATAAGACCTGTACCGGAAAACCCCACACCTGACCGGAGAAGATGGTGTACGCCCAGCTGTCGCTGAGACCGGTCAATGCCGTCGATCTGCCCTCGTTGATGATCTGGATCAGTCCCCGCAGCAGGAAATTCATGCCGAGGGTGGCGATCAGCGACGACAGCCCGCCATAAACGACCAGGGATCCGACGAGAAAGCCGAGCAGCGTGCCGGTGAGAATCGCCGCTGCGATGCCGAGAAACGGATCGTAGCCGGCCTGCACCACCAGCGCGAACACCCAGGAGGCAAAGCCCATGGTTGCGGGAAACGACAGGTCGATCTCGCCGCAGGTGACGACGAAGACCAGCGGCACCACCACGAACAGGGCAACCGGCAGCGTGGTCAGCACGGATCTGTAGAGATACCAGGTGGTGAACACGGTCGGGTTGGCGATCAGGAACGCCGCCATCATGATGATGAACACGGCGAGCGTGCCGAGCGCTGCGCGGTTGTCGATGACGAAACCGCGCAGCCAATGGTCGGACGGGTGCTTCCACTCAGGCCGGGCCGCCTTGCCGCCGAGCGGGCTCTGCAGATCGGGTTCCATGGTCTTGCTCATCGTGCTGCCCTCTCCGCGTCGCCGGCCTCGTGCAGCCCCGGCAATCCTCCGGGATGCGCAACGTCTTCCATGAAATTGATCAGCTCTTCGGCCGACTTGACCTCGGTGCGATCGGCGGTCAGCGCCACCTTGCCGCGGTCAATCACCACGAAGCGGTCGGCGATGTCGAAGACATGGTGGATGTTGTGGCCGATGAACAGGATCGAACGGCCGCTCGCCCGCACCTGGCGCACGAAATGGAAGACCTTGGCGGTCTCGGTCAGCGACAGCGCCGTCGTCGGCTCGTCAAGGATGATCAGCTCGGCCTGCTTGTAGATGGCGCGCGCGATCGCCACGCCCTGGCGCTCGCCGCCCGAGAGCTGGCCGACGATCGAGTGCGGCGTGAACACCTTCGAGGTGAAGCCGATCTCGCGCATCAGCCGGCTCGCCTCCTCTATCTCTTTATTGACCTTCAGAAAGCCCATGAAGCCGGTGAGTTCGCGGCCCATGAAGATGTTGCGCACAATGGTCTGCTGCACGGCCAGCGCCCGATCCTGGAAGACCGTCTCGATGCCGGCGTCGCGCGAGCGTGCCGCACTCCAGCCGGTCACCGGCTTGCCGCGCACCAGGATCTCGCCGCTGGTCGGCTTGACGACGCCGGACAGGATCTTGATCAGCGTCGATTTGCCGGCGCCATTGTCGCCGATCAGGCCAACCACCTCGCCGCGGTCGACCGAGAGATTGACCCCGCCCAGCGCATAGACCTGGCCATAGGATTTGCTGATGTCGCGCAGTTCGATGATGCGTTCGGCCATGGCGATCCTCGCTCCTGTGGTATCATCCCGGCCTGGTGCCGGCGGTCCTGCCGGCCGGGCTTGCGCCCAGCCGGCAGTTTGGGAGGTCAGCGCAGCGCCTGCTTGGCGAGCTCGGCGACGATCTCGTAATTCTGCGGCGTGACGAAGCCCGCCCCGGTGTCGACATTCATCGGCGCCAGGCCCAGCACCACCTGCTGGCAAAGGCTGAGGATCGGCAGATAGCCTTGCAGAAACGGCTGCTGATCAGCCGTCAGCTGCACCCAGCCGCCCTTGAACGCCTCGACGATCTGCGGGCTGGTATCGAAGCCGAAGTTGAAGATGTCGCCGGGCTTGCGTCCTGCCGCCTGCATGTAGGTGGCGACGTTGCCCAGCATCTGGCCGCCGGGATAGCCGACCGCCTTGACGTCGGGATTGTTGAGCAGGGCCGCGGTGATCACCGGTATCGCCAGATTGGGGTCGGACGCCCATTCGCCGCTCGGCGGCGACGACAGCTGGATGACCTCGACGCCGGCTTCCTTGAGTGCTGCCACCGTGCCGCGCTCGCGCGCGCCGCGGGCCTCGTTCTCGAACGGACCGATCATGATCGCCTTGTCGCCGGACTTGAGCTTCCCGAGCTTGAACGCCTCAGTGCCGAGCGCGCGGCCCTGCTGCTCCTGCTGGGCGCCGACATAGCCGCCGCCGAACGCGTCCACCACCTTCGGCACCGGCACGTTCTGGTACATCATCTTGATGCCGTCCTTATGCGCCTGTTCGGCCAGCGGCATGATCGCGGCGTCGCCCGGATGGCCCATCATGGCAATGCCGTTTGGCTTCACGGCGACGGCCTCACGCAATTGCTGCACCATCTTCTCGACGTCCCACTGCGAGAAGATGTAGTCGACCTTCGGCCCGAGATCGGACGCCGCCTGCTTGGCGCCATTGTAGACGATGGTGCCGAAAGCGTCGCCCTCGGCGCCGCCGACGAAAAAGCGGATGTGGACATCCTTGCACCACTGGGCGTCGAGCGCCTGCGCCGGCAGAGTGGAGATGGCAGCGCACAGCGCCGTGGCGGCGGCCACGACGGTCGAGCGCAGAAGTGTCGTTCTCATTGCGATGCTCATGCACGTTCCTCCCTTTTGTCCTCGGTGAGCCGAGGGGTTTCGTCGTTCGCCTGTCGGCAGTGCTTGTCGGCAGTGCTTGGCAATCTGTCAGGCCGGCTCCTCCCACCGGCCCTCGGTCACGCCGGGTTCGGCAGGTAGGTCGCTCCTCCCCGGCATTGCTTGAGGTATTCCAGCCCGCGCACCTGGCCTGTGATTTCGAGGTCGCCGCGATAGACCGGGTCGTGCCAGCCCTCGATGTCGATGGCGCCCTTGTAACCGGCCAGCCGCAATTCGCTGATCACCCGCGTCCAGTCGCTGTCGCCAAACCCGGGCGTGCGCATCTGCACGAAGGGCAGCTTGCCGAACACGCCGTGCTCGCGGATCACATCCCAGCGCACCGTCGCGTCCTTGCCGTGGACATGGAAAATGCGCGGCGCCCATTTGCGGATCTGCGGCATCGGGTCGATGAGGTAGACAAGCTGGTGGCAGGGCTCCCATTCGAGGCCGAGATTGTCGTCGGGCAATTCGTTGAACATCAACTCCCAGGCATCGGGATTGTGGGCGATGTTCCAGTCGCCGGCCGCCCAGTTGCCATCCATGGCGCAATTTTCGAAGGCGATGCGCACGCCCTTGTCTGCGGCGCGCCTGGCCAGCGGACCCCAAACCTCTCGGAAGCGCGGCAGGCTGTCTGTCAGCTTCTTGCCACGCAGACGTCCGGTGAAGCCGCTGACGATCGAAGCGCCGAACAGATGCGCATTGTCGATGACGGTTTCCCAGGCCGCGAGCACGCCGCGATCGACCTCGCCATCCTCCAGCGGATTGCCGAACACGCCGATCGACGACACGGCGACATCGGCATCGCCGATCGCCTCGCCAATCTCACCGGCGAGCCGCGCCAAATCCTTGCCGCCCAGCGTCTGCCAGAAGAAGGGCTGGATGCTCTCGAAGCCGAGCGGCAGAATCTCTTTGATGTAGGCGGCCGGGTCTTCGAGATTGGCCCGCACCATGGTGCCGATGCGGATGTCGAGAAGCGGGTTTGGCATCATGATGCTTCCTGTGTGATTGCGACGCGCCGTCCGGTCTCGGCGCTTTCGATGGCGCCAAAAACCATGGCCAGGCTTTTGATGTTGTCGCTGCCACGGGTTTCCGGCTCGCTGCCGGTCTCGATGGCGTGGATGAAATCCTTGATGATGCCGAGATGACCGCCGACGCGGTCGGCGGAATCGAGCGGCGGTACTGTGATGGGCTGGGTCAGGTCGAACAGGCCGTCGCGGACCGACAACACAACTTCGGCCTTCAGTCCGTCCTCGCCGTCCCAGACCAGGCTGCCGTGCTCGGCGACGATGCGCCACGTGCTCTCCCAGCTGGTGCGGAAGCCCGCCGCGCACCAAGAGCCTGCATAGGTGAACACCTTGCCGCCGCCGAGATCGAAGATAGCGCTGGCCGACGATCCCTGCCGGTACCAGGAATTCGCCGGCTCCCATTCCTGGCAAAAGACGCCGGCGGGATCGCCTGCGACCATGTAGCGGGCGGCGTCGAATGTGTGGATCGCCATGTCGAGCAAAAGCACATGCGCCATCTCCTCGCGAAAGCCGCCGAAATGCGGCGCGACGAAGAAATCGGCATGGATGCTGGTTGGCTTGCCGATGGCGCCGGAGTCGAGAAAGCGCCTGATGCGCCGGACATTGGCGACGTAGCGGCGGTTCTGCACGACCGCATGGATACGCCCCGCGTTACGTGCCGCATCGACGATGGCGCGCGCATTTTCCGGAGTATCGGCCAGCGGCTTTTCCGTCAGCAGATGGCAATTATGGGCAAAGGCGGCAAAGGCGACATCACGCCGGGCGGCTGGAACCACGACATCGAACACCGCGTCGGGCCTGGTCTGGTCGAGCACCGCGTCGAGGCTGGTGCCGATTACCGCGCCGTCGAGCCCGTATTCGCGCGCCCTCGCCTTCGCCCGTTCTGCGTCGAGATCGACCAAGCCGACAATGGCCAGCCCGTCGATCTGCCTCGCGGCATCGAGCCAGGCCTTGCTCATCGCACCACAGCCGACGAGGACGGCATTCATCATCCGGCATTCCTCCCGTCCGGTCCCTCCAGACCGAATGTCACGGCATTTCCGGCACCACCGTAAACGTTTCTCCGTAAACGTTTACGAGAACACACCCGATGGCGTAGAATGTCAATCGGCTGCCAGCGAAAATCATCCCGAAGCCTTGGCCTGGGCGGCAGCCGGTGCTAGCCAAGACAGGGGGAGAACTGTCCTTGGCGTCCAGCATCCATGACCTTGCGCGTCACCTGAACATTTCGATCGGCACCGTGTCGCGGGCGCTGAACGGCCGCGCCGACGTCAATGCCGACACCCGCCAGCGCGTGCTCGCCGCCGCCAAGCAATTGAACTATTCGCCCAACCAGTCCGGCCGCAGTCTGCGGCAAGGCACCACCCATTCGATCGCCTTCATGCTGCAGCCGCATCCGGGCGACCAGCAATATGGCGAACCCTTCTTCATCCCGTTCCTGATCGGTCTGCAGGGCCGACTGGCCGAGGATGACCTGGATCTGATGGTCGTCATGGGCGAGCCCGGCCAATATCAGCAGGAGAGGCTGCGCCGCGTGGTTGAGACGCGCCGAGCCGACGCGGTCGTGTTGGCCAATACACGGCGGGAAGACGATCGGATCGACTATCTCAGCAAGGCTGGCTTTCCCTTCGCCACGCTTGGCCGAAGTCAATCCGGCGACGACACCTATCCTTCGCTCGATATCGATTTCGAGAGGGCGGGTGATGAAGCCGTCGACCGGCTGGTCGCGCGCGGCCACCGCCGCATTGCCGCCATCCGCCCTTCGCTGGATCTCAACTTCGGCTACCTGTTCCTCGACGGCTACCGCAAGGCGCTGGGGCGGCATGGCATCGAAGTCGACCCCGGCCTGATCGCCGACGGCTTCATCAACGAGGCCGGAGGCTACCAGGTGACGCCGCGCGTGATGCTCTCCAAGGACCGGCCCACAGCCATCATCTTCAACAATGACGCAATGGCGCTCGGCGGCTGCAAGGCACTGGCCGAGATGGGCATCAGGCCCGGCCACGACATCGCGGTGATCGTCATCGTCGACACGCCGCTCTGCCGTTATTTCTCGCCGGCGCTGACCGCCTTCCGTCCGTCGCTGGAGCCGATGGGCCGGCGGCTGGCCGAAATGCTGCTGGCCTCGCTTCCCGCCTTTGCCGGCCCGGAAGGTCCGCGCATCATCCGCGAAGTCTGGCCGCTGGAACTGATCGCCCGCGACAGCGATTGATCATTGCGCTCTTCCCTCTCTACAAGGGAGAAGGAAGAGGCCCTCTCTGTCACGCAAGTATCATGTTCGCGTCCTAGACCGCTTTGCGAGAGGGCGACATCGTCGATGCGATGCGGTGGCCCCTTTGCGCCGCTCAAGGCTTGTCACAAAAAGGATCTCCATGAAAATCTCGCACCGAACCGTGTCGCTCGGCGCCGCGCTGGCGCTGTTTACCGCCCTGACCCCTGCCCTTGCCGACAGCACCGCCACCGTTGGCGGCTTCGTCAACAAGGGCCTGGTCGGCGTCGGCCGCATCCCGGCCGATCAGAAGGACAAGTTCGGCGAGACCTTCGGCTCCGGCTCCGGCATGTCCATCGACGCCGCAAGCTGGACCCGTGGCGCGGACGGCTACAAGGGCTCGCTCTGGTTGCTGCCGGACCGTGGCTACAATGTCGTCGGCACCACCGATTACCGGCCGCGCCTCAACACTATTCGCATCGAGTTCACGCCGACCGCACTGGGCGCCACGCCCACCTCCGGCCAGGAACAGACAGGCGTCAAGGCGACGCTTGCCGATTCCCTGCTCCTCACCGACGACAAGGGCGCTGACGCCACCGGCCTCGATCCGCTCAACGGCGTGCGCGCGGCCAATGGCGACCTGCCGATCCTGCCCGAGGCCAATGGCAAGCTGGCGCTCGACAATGAGGCGATCGCGCGGCTGCCCGACGGCACCATGTTCATCTCTGACGAATACGGCCCCAACATCTACCGCTTCTCGGCCGACGGCCATCTTTTGTCGGCAACGCAGCCGCCCGCCGCTTTGGTGCCGATGCGCAAGGGCGCGCCGAACTTCGCCTCCGACAATCCGGGCCCCGGTGCAGCCGAACCCGATCCGAAGGATCCCGAAACCGGCCGCCAGAACAATCAAGGCCTCGAAGGCATGGCGCTGACGCCGGACGGCAAGTCGCTGATCACTGTGCTGCAGTCGGCGCCCCGCCAGGATGGCGGCGATTCGCCCGCGACGCGCCAGAACACCCGCGCGCTGGTCTACGACGCCTCCGACCCGGCCCATCTCAAGCTGGTGCATGAATATGCCGTGCCGCTGCCGGTGTTCAAGGACGCCAAGGACAAGACCAAGGTCGCCGCGCAGAGCGAAATCGTGGCGCTGTCCGACAAGACCTTCCTGATGCTGGCGCGCGACAGCGGAAACGGCCAGGGGGTGAAGGGCGATACTTCGCTGCTGCGCCAGATTTTCGTCGTCGACGTCTCTGGCGCCACCGACATTGCCGGCGGCGCCTTCGATGCCGCCGACAAGCCGCTGGCGCCCAAGGGCGTGCTCGACCCCTCGGTGACGCCGGCCAAGCTGACGCCGTTCATCGACATCAACGACAACAAGGAACTCGGCCGTTTCGGCCTGCATGACGGCAAGCCCAACGACAAGAACAATCTGTCGGAGAAGTGGGAAGCAATGTCGGTGGTCAGCGTGCTCGATCCGGCGCTGCCCGACGACTATTTCCTGTTCGTCGGCAACGATAACGACTTTCTCACCGAGGACGGTTTTCAGGTCGGCGCGCCCTACAAGGCCGAAGACGGCGCCGATGTCGATACCATGTTCCTGGTCTATCAGGTCACGCTTCCGGGCCTCGCCAAGAAGTAGCCGTATACGGAGAGGCGGACGCGCCCGGCGCGTCCGCCTCTAACCGTTTGTCGGCGATCAGCGATGCCGTGAAGGCACCTATTTCAAAATCTCCGCATCCCTTGGCACGCCGGCATCGATCGGCTCGGCGGTCCGGCTTGACACAGCCATGATCTTGCCCGCGGCCGACAGGTTCGGGCGCACATAGACCTGGGCTACGCCGTTGACCCGGCTGTAGAGGTCGATGATGTCCTGGTTCATGAAGCGCACGCAGCCTGACGACGCGTTCTTGCCGATGGAATCCCATTCCGGCGTGCCGTGCAGCCGGTACATCGTGTCCTTGCCGTCGCGGAACAGATAGAGCGCGCGCGCACCGAGCGGGCTCTGCGGTCCGGGCGGCATGCCGTCCTTGTATTTCGCCAGTTCCGGCCGGCGCTGGATCATTTCGGGCGGCGGCGTCCACACCGGCCATTTCTTGCGCGCCTGGATCACGGCGCTGCCGGTCCAGCCAAACCCGGCCTTGCCGAGGCTGACGCCATAGCGCATTGCCTTGCCGCCGTCGCGCACCAGATACAGAAAATGCTCGGATGTATCGACGACGATCGTGCCGGGTTTTTCGCCGGTCGGATCGTCCACGATCTGGCGCACGAATTTCGGATCGAGCTTGGCGACGGGGATTGCCGGCAATGAAAAGCCCTCATCGACGCGCGCCGAATACATGGTGGCGGCATCGCCGAAAGCGGGCTCGGGTGCGGGTGCCGGCGCCGGCGTCGGCGGTACTGCCACATCAGTGGTTGTGCAGGCCGAAAGTGCCATGGCAGCGGCACCCAAAGCGGATGCTCCCAGAAACGCGCGCCTATTCAGGCGCTCGGAAAATAATGGATTGTCGGACATGATCCCCCCGGTTTGCGGCCCCTCGCGGCGATGACCCATAGCCCATTACGCAAGCTTTGAGAACCTGATCGCCTCAGCCGCGTTAAGCGTGATGTTCCGATGCCGCATCGACCTTGTCCGTTAAATCGGCGATCATTGCCGGGCGGACTTTGAGATGAACCTTCGCCGAACAGCCCATGGACGAAAAAATACCACCGCGCCGGCGCACCGGCGATCTCACCAGCGGCCCAATCCCTCGCACGCTGCTGTTGTTCGCGCTTCCGGTGCTCGGTTCCAATGTGCTGCAGTCGCTCAACGGTTCGATCAACGCCGTCTGGGTCGGCCGCTTCCTCGGTGAATCGGCGCTGACGGCGACCTCAAACGCCAATCTGGTGCTGTTCCTGATTCTCGGCACCGTGTTCGGGATCGGCATGGCCGCGACCATCCTGGTGGCGCAATCGGTCGGCGCCCGCGACCTGCCCGAGGCGCGGCGCATCGTCGGCACCAGCGCCAGCTTCTTCTTCCTCGTCTCGGCTATCTTCGCCGTCTGCGGCTGGATCTGGGTCGACGCCATCCTCAACACACTGGGCACCCCGCCCGATGCGCTGCCGCTGGCGCGCTCCTATCTGCGTATCATCTTCGTCGCCGTGCCGATGATGAATCTTCTGTCCTTCGTGATGACGGTGCTGCGCGGTGCGGGTGATTCGCGCACGCCATTCTTCTTCATGGCGCTCGCCGTCGTGCTCGACATCATCCTCAATCCGCTGCTCATTCGCGGCATCGGCCCCTTCCCCGAGCTCGGCATCGCCGGCTCCGCCACCTCGACGCTGATCGGCCAGACAGTGAGCGTGATCGCCATCCTCGTCGTGCTTTATGCCAGAAAGCATCCGCTGCGGCTCGCCGGCGCCAACCTCGCTCTGCTGCGGCCGGATCCGGCGCTGCTCAGGATCGTCGTCTTCAAGGGCGTGCCGATGGGCCTGCAGATGATCGTCATTTCGGCGGCGGCGCTGACCGTCATGGGCATCGTCAACTCCTACGGCTCGCAGGTCGCCGCCGCCTACGGCATCGCGGCGCAGCTGTGGACCTATATCCAGATGCCTGCACTGGCGATCGGAGCCGCAGTCTCGTCGATGGCGGCCCAGAATGTCGGCGCCGGGCGCTGGGACCGCATCGGTCGCATCGCGGCGTCCGGCGTCGGCTTCAACCTGGTGCTCACCGGCGCCCTGGTGGCGCTGCTGTTCTTCTTCGACAGGCCGGTGCTCGGCCTGTTCCTCAGCGGCGACAGCACCGCAATCGACATTGCAGCCCACATCAACAAGGTGGCGTCCTGGTCGTTCATCCTGTTCGGCGTCACCATCGTGCTGTTCGCCACCGTGCGCGCCACCGGTGCCGTGATGCCGCCGCTGATCATTCTGGTGATTTCCGTGCTGGTCGTGCGTACCGGCTTTGCCTACTTCTTCAGGACCTACATCGGCGAGGAAGCGCTGTGGTGGAGTTTTCCGGCGGGATCGATCACCTCGCTGGTGCTGGCCGCCGCCTATTATCGCTTCGGCCGCTGGCGCACCATGCACATGATCGAGGACCGGCCGGCCGCCGGCGAGCCGCCCGACACCGGCCTCGGCATCCCGCGCGGACGGGCAAACATGGCGCCCGAGACGCCAAACGGGTGAGGCTCAGCGCGCGTATTTGACGCCGAACCCCAGCGCTACGACAGAGAACAGCGTGATCATGCCGGCGAACGCCAGGCTTGCCGTCGTCGGAGTGGTCCAACTCGACAGCAGCCCAATGCCGATCACCGGCAGCGCATTGCCGCAGAAGCAGCAGATGAAGAACGCCGACACCAATTCGGCGCGACGCTCGGCAGGTGCGATCTGGTTCACCACCTGCAGGCCGCCGCGATAGCCGAGCGCCGCCGCCACGCCGCACACAGCGGTGGCGGCAACCATCAGGGACATCGACGCGAAAAACTGAGCAGCAACCATCAGCCCTACGGCCGGGATCATCAGCGCCAGCGCGGCCAGCATGCCGGCGCGGCTGGACAGTCGGGTCGTGGCCAGAATGGTCGCGGCCGCAACGATCGACAGTTCAAAGAACAGCGCGCCGGCCTCGGCATGGTTGGCCACATGCAGTTGCTGCGCCAGGATGCTCGGCGCCAGGGCTGCATAGAAGCCGACCAGCGCCATGGCGCCGAAACCGGTGACCGCCGGCGCCACGAAGGCAGCGCGGATATCGCTCGGCACCGATAGCCGTGGCCGCAACGAAACGTCGGTCAGCCTGCCCGGCCGGGACACGGTTTCGCGGGTACGCCAGATCAGCAGCGTCACCACCACCAGCAAGGCAAGATAGACCGCAAACGTTAGTCTCAACGGCCAGGGCGCATATTCGGCGAGCAGGCCCGATGCCAGCGCGCCGAGGCCAAGGCCAACGAAGTTGGTGCTGGTGGCGATGATTGCCGCGCGCGATTTGTCCTTACCTTCGATCAATTCGGCAAGCCAGGCCGTGCCGGTTCCCGCGCCGACGCCGATGCCAAGGCCGCTCAATATGCGGGCGACATCGAGCCATGCGACATTCTCGGCCAGCAGGAACACCACCGCGCTGACCACCGCTATGGCCATCGACGCCAGCGCCGCAGGACGGCGGCCAATGCCGTCGGACAAGCGCCCAAACATCAGCAATGCGCCGAGATTGCCGACGACATAGACGGCGTAGACCAGCGTCAGCGTGATCTGCGAGAAACCGAAGGCCTGCTTGTAGATGACGTAAAGCGGCGTCAGCACCGTGCTGCCGGCGAACAGCGCGGCGATCATGGCGGCAACCGCGGCCATCGCGGGCCGGCCATCGAGTCCGTTGTCGCGCGTCGTGGTCTCGGCATAGCTGGTCATGGCAACCTCCGGCCAATCGCCCAACGCCCAATTGCGCCCCAACGTCCATGTAAGGATGGCCGTTCCACGCGCCGAACTTCATCCTGACAACCTTGTCAGGATGGTCTTGCCCGAAGTCCTCGCTTAACGTCTTTCCATCGAGAGGGAGAATCCATGGGAAAAGGTAGAGTCGAGGCATTCACCGATGGGGTGGTCGCCATCATCATCACCATCATGGTGCTGGAGCTGAAAGTGCCGCATGGCGAGGATTTTTCAGCGCTTCTGCCGCTGTGGCCGATCTTTTTCAGCTATGTCTTGTCGTTCATCAATGTCGGCATCTACTGGAACAATCTGCACAACATGTTCCACACCGTCCAAAGGGTCGACGGCCGCGTGCTGTGGGCCAACCTCAACCTTCTGTTCTGGTTATCGCTGATGCCGGCAACGACGGCCTTCATGGGCGAGAACCATTTCGCGCCGGTCCCCGTCGCCGTCTATGGCATCGACCTGGTGCTGTGCGCGGTCGCCTACACCTTTCTCGCCACCAAGCTGCACCATTTGCACGGCAACGACACCGCCTTCGCCAAGGCGCTGGGCAATGACCGCAAGGGCAAGATCTCGGTGGCCTCTACGCCGCCGCCGTCCCGCTTGCCTTCGTCAACCAATGGATCGGCGTTGCGATCTTCGTGCTGGTGGCCGCCGTCTGGTTCGTTCCGGACACGCGTTTTTCGCGGGTGCTGGAAAAGTAGCGTAGGACGCCTCTACTTGCGCATCGCCTTCAGCTTTTCGGCAACCGACGCGGCTAGGTCGGCATAGCGCTCCTCCAGCCGCTCGGCCGCCTTGATGATCGAAAAATCATGGCCGAATTTTTCCAGCGCCATGCGCAATTTCTCGACGAACTCGGCCTGTTTTTCGAGTGCCGAAAACAAGGTCTTCACCTGCGCTTCGCTTATGTCCGGATTGGCAAGCATCTGTGGCACCTCGCGGCCCATCTGGTCGCCGGTGGCGGTCTGCTCCTTCAGGATCGCAACCCAGTCGGTCAATCGGCAGTCTCCTGTTCAGCCGCAGCATGCACAGCCGCCGTTGATGCGGTCAACCCGAACACGCGGGACGGCCTTGCACGATGCGCGTCCCGCGCTAAGTTCGGCGCCACCCGAACCCTAGGAAAAAGATCATGACCTCCGACGCCGAAATCCAATCCGCTTTGCCCGCCCTCAGCCGAGGCAACGTCGCCGTCATCACCGGGGGCGCCAGCGGCATCGGGCTTGCCGCCGCCAAAAGGCTGGCGGCTATGGGCATGAGACTGGTGCTGGCCGACATTGGCGGCGCGCGCCTCGATGCGGCCCGCCAGGCAGTCGCCGCGATCGCCGGCGAGAATGCCGTGCTTGCGGTCGCCACAGACGTCTCGAAGGCCGACGAACTCGGCCGGCTGGCGGAAAAGACGCATGCCGCTTTCGGCGCCGTATCGCTGCTGATGAACAATGCCGGCGTCGGCAACAATCCGGGAAAACCGTGGGAGAACGGCGACGCCTGGAAGCGGCTGATCGACATCAATTTCTGGGGCGTCGTACATGGCGTCGAGGCCTTTGCGCCGGCCATGCTGGCCTCCGGAGAGCCGGGCCTGATCATCAACACCGGCTCCAAGCAAGGCATCACCACGCCACCCGGCAATCTCGCCTACAACGTATCCAAATCGGCATTGAAGACGTTCACCGAAGGCCTGGCGCACGCATTGCGCAACGAGCCGGGCGCGAAGGTCGCGGCGCATCTTCTCATTCCCGGCTTCACCTTCACCGGCCTCACCGAAGGAGCGGTCGAAAAACCCGCTGGCGCCTGGACCGGCGAGCAGGTGGTCGACTTCATGCTGGCTTCGCTGGCGCGCGGGGACTTCTACATCCTGTGCCCCGACAATGAGGTGATGCGGCCGACCGATGAAAAGCGCATGGCCTGGGCGATCGGCGACATCATCGAGAACCGGCCTGCTCTCTCGCGCTGGCACCCCGACCATAAGGACGCTTTCGCGGCCTTTATGGGAAACTGATCGTCGAACTCAGCCAAAGCCGAGACTCAGGCGGGCGCGCGTTTTTTCGCGGTGCGCTTTTGCGCGACGGCCTTCTTGCCCGCCAGTTCGGCGAGCTCGTGGTCATGGCGTTTTGCCGCCCGCTCGCATTTGTCTCTGATCTCCTCGACCTCGGATTCGGTCAGGTGCTCGATGCCGATGAAATGATTGTGGCCCTCGCTGACGCGGATCAGTTCGTCGAGCTTGGCCTGAACCGCGGCGCCGTCGCGGTTCTGGGTGTTCTGAATCAGGAACACCATCAAAAAGGTGATGATCGTCGTTCCCGTGTTGATGACGAGCTGCCACGTATCGGAGAAGCCGAAGAATGGCCCGCTTACCGCCCAGACGATAACGATGGCGCAACAGGCGATGAAAGTCGGCGGCAGGCCCGCCAAGTGCGAAACGGTGTTGGCGATTCTGGTAAACAGCTTTTCGATCATTCACATCCTCAACCGTTCAAAGCGCGACGAGCTGACCAAGGCCGCATTCATCGCTCCAACAATAAACAACCGGCAGCCGCTTCCGGTTCCCTGTCGCAGAGGGCATCGCTGGTGCAATTGTATGCACGCCAAAGGCGCAGCGCCGTGAAAAGCCGCCTTATCGGTTTGTTGCCATTAGTCACCATGCAGGCCAAAACCTGTTCGTTCCGCTTCACGGCGGATTTGTCTCCAAGCCCCTTCCGCTGCGCCACCCCCGCATGGCGGAAGGGGTCCGTTGCGTTGCCGCAGACCGGCGGAACTCTTCCCGACACGTGCCGTTCAGAATTTTGGCGCCAGGATTTCGGCCAGCCAGTCGATGAAACCGCGCACGCGCGGCGAGCTCTCAGGAATGCTCTTGCTCCCAACGATCGAGGAAATCCTCAATCGGCAAGGCCTGCATGTCGGGAACCGCTTTGGCGAGTTTCTCCGGCGGCCAGTCCCACCAGGCAAGGCTTTCGATCCGCGCCGCGATCTCGGAGGGAAAGCGCATGCGCAACGGCTTCGCCGGTACGCCGGCGACGATTGTGTAGGCCGGCACATCCCGCGTCACCACCGAATTGGCGCCGATGATGGCGCCATTGCCGATGCTGATCTCGGGCATGATGACGGCGCCATGGCCGATCCAGACATCATTGCCGATGCCGACCGCCTTGGCCTGCCGCCGCGCGCGGAACGCCGCGTCGACGCCCAGCCAGCGGAAATACTCGTTCGGCCGGTAGCTGAGCTTGTGCTGCGTGATCCGCTCGATCGGATGCTCCAAGGCATTGATGCGGCTGTTGGCGGCGATCGAGCAGAATTTTCCGATCGTCGTGTAGATCGCCTCGGCGTGGCGCTCGAAATAGGAGAAATCGCCGACATTGACCTCGCGCAGCACCACCCGTTCGCCGATCGAGGCATAGCGGCCAAGCTTGCACGCTTTCAGCTCCGCGGTCGAATGGATGCGCGGCTCGGGATCTTTCAGGACGAGGTTTTCGGTACGGTCCATCTGGCGGATTTACCCCCGCGCAATTGCGGAAGCAATTGTCGCGTTGCGCCCGGAGGATCGTTATTTCGGCTTGCCGCCGGTCCACACCACGTTCTGGCCGAACAGCGGCACGGTCGTCACCGACATTTTCGCCGAGCCGTCCTGCACTTGGCGCGAATGCGAGAGATAGATCAGCGTCTCGTTCTTCTTGTCGTAGATGCGGTTGACCACCTGCTTCTTCCAGATCAGGCTGATGCCTTGCTTGAACACCTCTTCGCCGCCCTCGCTCATGTCGATGTCGCCGATGGTGATCGGCCCGGTCTGGCGGCAGGAGATCGAGGAATCAGACGGATCCTCGAACCAGTTGCCCTTGTGCAGCCGGTCGATGACGCTGCGGTCGAAATAGGAGACATGGCAGGTCACGCCGTCGATCTTGGGATCCTTGATCGCCTCGACGATGATGTCGTTGCCGACCCAATCGACGCCGACCTTGCCGACTTCCTCTGCCGCTGCGGCACCGGCGCCAAGGGCAATGCATGCGGCCAGCGCGCCGCCGATCAGTTTCTGCCCAATCCGTCTCTGCCCAGTCCGTCTTTGCAAGGGAGCCTCCTCAGGTTCAGTTTGCCGGTCTCAGGTGGGATAAGGGCCAGCTGTTTGCAAGGTAGCGCCCAGCCCGGTTGCGGCAACGCGGCATCTTTGCCTTGCCCCCTGCGACCGGCTAAGACTGCCGGCAGAGAGGCGCCGATCCGGCGCTCGATGATTTCTGCTACGGACAATTCCTGATGATGCGTTCAATTCTGGTCGGCATTCTCGTTCTGATGGCGGCGGGCATCGGCTGGCTCACCTTTGACTTCTATCGCGGCCACTATGGTGGCGAACCGTATGGCGCGCCATTCACGCTGGTCGACCAGAAAGGCGCGCCAATCACCGAAGCCGCCTTCCGGGGAAAACCCAGCATCGTCTTCTTCGGCTTCACCCATTGCCCGGAAGTCTGCCCGACCACTTTGTTCGAAATGGCCGGCTGGCTGAAGACGCTGGGCGACGACGGCAAGAACCTCAACGCCTACTTCGTTACCGTCGATCCAGAGCGCGACACGCCGCCTGTGATGAACACTTACGTCAGCAATTTCTCCGACCGCATCGTCGGCATATCGGGCGATCCCGACAAGGTGCACGCCATGGCGAAGTCCTTCAACATCTACTGGAAGAAGGTCGACACCGGCGACGGCGATTATACGATGGACCACACCGCCTCGGCGCTGCTGCTCAATGCCAAGGGCGAGTTTTCGGGCACCATCGCCTATGGCGAAAGCGCCGATACCGCGATTGCCAAGCTGAAGCGGCTGGCAGCAGGCTAGGCATGATCCCTAAATGTGGAATCCGGTTTTCTCGGACAGAAAAGTGTTGTCCAGAGATCATGCTCAAGCAAGAGACCAACTGATGGGTCAGACCAGGCTCCACTTCATCGCTGGGAAGATCGAGGCCGACCGCATCTTTGCCGCGCTCGAGCCGGCTTTCGAGGATGAAGGCCTGCCGATCGCCGTGCTCGAACTCGATGAAGACCGCGACATCTACGAGGTTTCGCTCTACACCGACGGCAATGTCGACGCGGTTGAGGCGCGGCTAAGGGACAGCCTTGCCGGACTGTCCCTGTCGAAGCCGATCGAGCGCGAGGTTCTGCCCGATATCGACTGGGTGGCGCGCTCGCTGGAGGGACTGAAACCGGTGCGCGCCGGACGTTTCTTCGTCCATGGCGCGCATGACCGCCGGAAGCGCCACAGCGGCGAACTCGCCATCGAGATCGAGGCTGGCCTTGCCTTCGGCACCGGCCATCACGGCACCACTGCCGGCTGCCTCGAAATGCTGGAACGGGTCGTGCGCCGCGAACGTCCCAGGAATGCCCTCGACCTCGGCACCGGCAGCGCGGTGCTGGCGATCGCCGTCGCCAAACTGGCGCATATTCCGGTGCTGGCGACCGACATCGATCCGATCGCCGTCAGGGTCGCCGCCGCCAACGCCCGCCTCAACCACGTCAAGGCGCTGGTCGAAACGGTGACGGCGCCCGGCTTCCACCACCCGATCTTCGGCAAGCGCGCGCCTTTCGACCTCATCGTCGCCAACATATTGGCGCGGCCGCTGATGCGGCTGGCGCCTGAGATGGCGAGGCACATCAGCCTCGGCGGCTCGATCGTGCTGTCCGGCATCCTCGGGCGCCAGTGCAATGCGGTGATCTCGGCCTATGTCGGCCAGAATTTCCGCCATGTCAGGACCTTGCACCGCGAAGGCTGGGTAACGATCCACCTCAAGCACTGAGACGCAACGCGCTTTGGACCAATCCGAGCCTGTTGCGATTGGCGAAAACCGATTCCGGTTTTCCGGGTCATGCGCTACGGTCACGCCCGATACAGGAGGCATACCATGTTCCAGACCTTCGATTCCGCAGGCGACCCCAGCGTCGGCAAGCCGCGCGTGACGTTGCTGCGGCGATGGCTGGCGGATAATGGCCTCGACGGTTTCCTGGTGCCGCGCGCCGACGAGCACCAGGGCGAATATGTCGCCGATCGCTCGGCGCGGCTGAAATGGTTGACCGGCTTCAGCGGCTCGGCCGGCGTAGCACTTGTGCAGCGTGACCGCGCCTTCATGTTCGTCGATGGCCGCTATACCTTGCAAGTGCGCCACGAAGTCGATCTCGACATTTTTGCAATCGAGAGTCTCGTCGACAACCCGCCGGCCTCCTGGATCAAGGACAATCTCGGCAAGCGCGCCAGGCTTGGCTTCGACCCCTGGCTGCACACGATCGCTGAGGTCAAGGCGCTGAAAACCTCGGCCGAGCAATCCGGCGCGACGCTGGTGCCGCTCGACAGGAACCCGATCGACATCATCTGGAAGGATCAGCCGGCACGGCCCGTGGCGCCGGTCGAAATCCACCCGATCGGCTTTGCCGGGGAACTCGCCAAGGACAAGCTGGCGCGGCTGGCGGCGGTAATCGGCAAGGAGGGCGCGTCGCACGCCGTGCTCACCGACCCCTCCTCGATCGCCTGGGCCTTCAACATCCGTGGCGGCGACGTGCCGCACACGCCGCTGGCGCTCGGCTTCGCGATCCTTGCCGCCGACGGCAAGCACCAGCTGTTCATGGACCAGCGCAAGTTTTCGCGCACGGTCGCCGCCTATCTCACCCAGCTTGCTGATTTGCACGAACCCGGCGAGTTCGAAGCGGCGGTCGCAGCCCTTGCCAATGGCGGCGCCAAGATCGCGCTCGATCCGGTGCTGGCGGCGGAAAAGCTGAGAATGCTGGTCGAGGACAATGGCGGCGCATTTGTTTCAGCGGCCGATCCCGCCCGCATTCCGCGCGCCACCAAAAACCCAGCGGAAATCGCCGGCAGCCGCGCCGCGCACCGCCGAGACGGGGCGGCGGTGGCGAAACTGCTGTGCTGGCTGGAACGGCAGAAGCCGGGCACGCTCGACGAAATAACCGTTGTCACCAAGTTGGAGGAAACGCGCCGGCAGACCGGCGAGGAAACGCAGATGCCGCTGCGCGATGTCTCCTTCGACACCATTTCCGGCGCCGGGCCGAACGGCGCCATCATGCACTACCGTGTGTCGCGCGCCACCAATCGCAAGCTGGCAAAGGGCGAGCTGTTCCTGCTCGATTCCGGCGCCCAGTATCAGGACGGCACCACCGACATCACCCGCACCGTGCCGATCGGCCAGCCGACCGAGGAGATGCGCGAGCGCTTCACACTGGTGCTGAAAGGCATGATCGGCATTTCCACGCTGCGCTTTCCCGCCGGCACGCGCGGCTCGGAAATCGACGCAGTGGCGCGCATGGCGCTGTGGAAGCATGGCTGCGACTTTGCCCACGGCACCGGCCATGGCGTCGGCTCCTATCTGGCGGTGCACGAAGGGCCGCAGCGCATCGCCCGCACCGGCACCGAAAAGCTGCTGGCCGGCATGATGCTGTCCAACGAGCCCGGCTATTACAAGGAAGGCTCCTACGGCATCCGCATCGAGAACCTGATCCTGGTTACGCCTGCCGAACAGGTCGAAGGCGGCGACATTGCCATGCACGGTTTCGAGACGCTGACACTGGCGCCGATCGATGTCAGGCTGATCCGCACCGACCTGCTGACGCGCGAGGAGTTGCACTGGCTGGATACTTACCATGCCGGGGTGCTGGCCGAGATCGGCCCGATGCTCGACGGCGAGACGCTGGCCTGGCTGGAGAAGGCAACAGCGCCGCTACCGCACGACGCCAAGATTTGAAATGAGCTTCTTTCTCCCCGTCACTATACGGGGAGGTGAGGAGCGGTCCGCGAAGCGGACGAAAAGCCAATTGCTTGGCTTTTCGAGTGACGAACGCCCGGCAGGGCAATGAGGGGCGGCGCCGACAGTTCGAAACTGTTCTGCCGGCAGGCGCCCTATGCCACAAACTGCCGCGCTAGGATCAGCACCACCGCCCCTGCCAGAAACATCGCCATCAGGCCGCCACGTAGCGAGACCACAGCGGCGACGACCAGGGCCGCCCATTCCGCCGGTCCGGCGCTGAGTGCGGCGGGCGCCACCAGCGTCGTCAACACCGCCGCCGGCACGGCGTTCAAGCCAGCCTCGACGCGTGGATGGATGTGGTCGAAGCGCGAGATCACCAGATGGCCGCCGACGCGGGTGAGATAGGTGGCGATCGCGCCGGCAATGATGATCCACAAGGTCGCGCTCATCGTTTTGCCTCCACACCGCTATGGTGCGGCGGCAGGATGACGGCCAGAAGCACGCCGGCAACGGCGCCGATGGAGACGTGCCAGGGCGAGCCCACAGTTTTGTAGGCAATGATCGACGCCGCGGCGCTGGCGATCACCACCGGCAGCCACAGCGGCCGCTTGCGAAAGCCCATGACCAGCCCGAGGAAATAGATCGGCAGCAGGAAATCGATGCCCAGGGCATGCGTGTCGGGGATCAGCTTGCCGAACACCGCACCCAGCGCGCTTTCAATCCCCCAGAACACATAGACCGGCAGGCCAAGGCCCATGTACCAGGCAAAGCCGACGGTCTCGCCGGCTTCGGCCCTGCGCTCGGCCACCGCGAACTGCGGATCGGTGAGCACGAAATAGCCCAGTGCTTGGCTGATAACCGGCCAGTGCGCGATTCGCCGGCCGATGGTGGCGGAGTAAAGCACGTGACGGAAATTCACCGCGAAGATCGACAGCACGACCAGCCATGGCGCGACATGCTGGCCGAACAGTTCGATGCCGACCATCTGGCTGGCGCCGCCGAAGATCAGCGCGCTCATCAAGAAAGCTTCGAGAACGGAAAAGCCGTTGTCGACGGCGATGGCGCCGAACAGCAGCCCAAATGGCGCCGCAGCGACAACCACCGGCATCGACAGCCGCACGCCGTCCCAGAAGTCGCTGGCCACGGAATTTTCGCTTAAGGTCTCTGCCGACATGTCACATTCCCATCTCGCGCTGCTATGTAGGAGCCGGCGTTTGAAAAGTCAGACGAATTCGCTTGAGCCAACAAATCAGCGAAACTGATGTTGTAAAAACAAATGAGGGGGTTCGGATGATCGCTTATGATTTCATCGGCAGGCACGCGGTCGTCACCGGCGCCGGTGGCGGCATGGGCGAGGCGATCTCGCTGGCGCTGCTCGAGGCCGGCGCCTCGGTCACCGCCATCGACGTCAAGCCGCGTCCGGCGTCGCTTGCCGCCTATGACGACCGGCTCACCTTTGCCCAGGGCGACCTCACCGACGCCGCCTTTGTCGAGCAGACCATCAATGCCGCGGGCCGCAAGCGCGGCGGCATCGATTATCTCGCCAATGTCGCAGGCGTGCTCTGGTTCGGCCGCGACAAGTCGGCCCTCGAGATGGACCTTGATGTCTGGGACCAGGTCTTCAACATCAATCTGAAATCCTTCGTCCACACCGCGCGGGCGGTGGTTCCCCATATGCGGGCCGGCGGACGCGGCGGCGCCATGGTGCACTTCTCCACCATCCAGTGGTATCGCGGCGATCCGACCCCGCAGGATGCCTACCAGGCATCGAAGGCCGGCGTCTGTGCGCTGTCGAAGTCGCTCGCCATGCAGTTGGCGGGCGATGGCATCCGCTCCAATTCGATCTGCCCGGGCATGGCGTTGACGCCGCTGCAGGCGCGATGGGATACCGAGGAGAAACGCGCTGCCGTTGCCAATTATGCGCCGCTCGGCCGCATCGGCACGCCGCAGGACATGGCCAATGCCGCGCTCTTCCTGCTTTCCGATGCGGCAAGCTACATCACCGGCATCGAGCTCGCCGTCGACGGCGGTCTTTTGATGCGGATGTAGCCGTGCAGTGCGCCGGGCTAGCTAGATTCTGTCGCTCGATCGAGCGGAATACTCAGACATTGTTAACCAGAATGGAGCAGACCAAGTAATGTGGTTAGTTGGATATACCTAGTTATATATATTAGGTAATGCTGAACTTTGTTCTAGTTGCCCGCAGAGAAGATACCTGCTAACCTCAATTTGTATACGCTTAGCCATAATACGAATCACCTGTTGCGAACTCCGTTAAACGGGATCGTTGATAATGGGGTATATAAGTATTTCCTATTGAGATTACGGTTGATCGCTTCCGTTTTCTACAACGGATCTTGCATGTATTGGAAATGAAGTAGACTTCACTGAAGCATACAGGGATATTAGGATCGCGATGAAGATATTGCGTCGGATTTCTCTCAGTATCGGGTTGGCT
Source organism: Mesorhizobium sp. M0052 (assembly GCF_040323255.1). Lineage (NCBI taxonomy): Bacteria > Pseudomonadati > Pseudomonadota > Alphaproteobacteria > Hyphomicrobiales > Phyllobacteriaceae > Mesorhizobium > Mesorhizobium sp. M0052. Next base: position 24,072 of record NZ_JAMYUS010000039.1, read on the forward strand.
TCGCTTGTGCTCTCGGCTGCATATGCTGAGTCGTTGCCGACGACGTTGCCCAAGGTAACCGACCCCAAGCCAGCGACGACGCCCGCCGGGCAGCAATCCAACGTTGCGATATTGCCGCTGCCAAACAAAGCAACCGGCAGCGAAAAGCCGATGCCTAAGTCGGCGGGACCGAACAATGCCTCGGCGGCTTCCAGTACTGCAGCGCGGGGCCTTCCGGAGACTCCGATACAACCTTCCCCGACTCAACAGTAGTCGACAGCTATCGAATTGGCGCGATTGCCCCTATCCGATCTGGGCAATTTCTTGGATTTATACAGGGGGCAACCATGCATGCAGCATTGAGTTTGATTTCGATCAGATTCAGCAACTGGGCCATTGGTCTTATCTGCGCGCTGACTGTTCTGGCCACCTCGAGCGCTAGCATGGCCAGTGGCTGGGGCGGTATCGTCCCGGGTAGCAACGATTACAACCATCCGGTCCTCTATCCAACCCCAGGCGAGGCCTGCTCATCGGTTCAAAACAGTTACGTGCCCAACTTCGGCTTTCAGGTCTATGGCCTCATCGCGGTGACGGCATGGCCCGACAGTACCGACCCGAGCGATGGCACCATACACTCGGCCATGGGATGCAAGATGAGTGCTGGCGCTAACGGCACTCCGACGATCGTCGTCCTGCTGGGGTGCGACGGAACTGACAAGGGGGCCCAGGGGGCCTGCGTCCCATCCGACTACCCCAAAACGGCAGAGCCGCTGTGCGGGGGTAGTCTTGGCACGCCGGGATCCTGCCCTACGGTGGGCGACCCGGTCTCCCTCTCGTCTGGCGCCAAGGTGGAGATGGTCACCGACTACACCAGCGGCGGGGCCTATCCAATTGAGGTCAAGCGTTACTACCGCAGCATGATGATGCCTCCTTCTGGCTCCAACGATGGCATGGGCGGTGTGTGGCAGATGGACATCCTGGGGCGGCATGTCGAGATAGTCTACCCTCACTACAACATGATCATCCGCCGTGAGGATGGGGCTCGGACCCGCTTCATGAATACGATGTATCAATACGATCCGAATGCATTAGGCGTCTGGAAGGCGCTCACCATCGAAGGTCAGTATAACAACAACAACGAGCTATATCACTACAGCACGCCCGATGCGCGCGATAAAATCGTTGAAGAAACCCTGGGGACCTACAAGTACACGGACGAGAACGACCGGACCGATACTCTGGCGCTTGTGAACGGCGCCTATATTGTGACGCAGACGACCTGGAAGGGCGGCTACATCCGGAACTACACCTACGACGGCGGCAACCACCTGACCGGCTTGACCGACAGTCTGGGCCGTTCGGTGACCTTCACCTGGACGGGCAACGTCGTGACGCAGGTGGTTCTGCCAGACGGCACTAAGCTGCAGTACACCTTTCAGCAACAGTCAGTTGGGGGCGTATCGGTCCCGGGCACGGAGCTGCTGACCCAGGTCACGCGGCGCAAGGCCGACAACACGTTGATCGATTCCACGACTTACGAATACGACCGCGGCACGACGTCGACGCCGCTGCTGACTGCGGTGAAGGACACCAACGGCGCGGTGATCGAATCGACCACCTATGACGCCCGCGGCCGTGCCCTGACCGCCCAGCGCGCTGGCGGCGCTGACTACACCAGCATCGTCTACGACGACGTCAACGACAAACGCACGGTAACCAATGCGCTCGGCCAGGTGAGTGTCTACACCATGGTCCGGCCCGCCTTCGTCTTCATCCCTATCCCGACGGTGTTCGAGCTCTCCAGCGTCGCCCGCCAGGCAAGCGCCACCGTGCCGGCCGCGACCCTGACCCAGACCTACGACTTGAACGGCTTCCTGTCGCAACGGGTCGACTTCAATGGCAAGATTTACAACTTCACCAACGACAGTGCCGGCAACGAAACAAACCGCGTGGAGGATGCGGGCACCGGTGGACTGGCGCGGTCGGTAACTACAACTTGGTCGACCACCTTCAAGCTGCCCACTCAGATTGTTGCGCCCAACCTGACGGTCGATCTGACCTACGATGCCGCGGGCCGGCTGACGCAGCGCAAAGAGACGGACACCACCATTGCCCACAGCCCGCCATCCCGCACCTGGACCTACACCTGGACGACCGCGGGTCTGCTGCAAAGCGTGACGGGTCCGCGCACGGATCTGACCCAGACGACCAGCTACACCTACGATACTGCCGGCAATCTGGCTACCGTCACCAACGCTCTCAGCCAGGTGACGACGATCCTCTCCACCAACTCCATGGGCCTGCCGACGTCGACTAAGGACCCGAACAACGTCATCACCAACCTGACCTACGATCCGTTGGGCAGGCTCCTGACCGCCATAGTGCAGGGCCCGACACCGGCGACAACCACGTTCACCTATGACGTCAATGGCCTTCTGACGTCGCTGACCACACCGGCGGGCGTAACTTTGACCTACGGCTACAATGCGGCCCATCAGCTGACCTCGATGACCGACCAGGCTAGCAACCAGATGGTCTTCACGCTCGACGCCTTGGCCAACCACCTGCAGACACAGGTGGTCAACGGCTCGTCGCAGGTACTGATGACCAACAGCGCGACCTTCGACTCGCTGGGTCGTCTGCTGACCAGCATCGGGGCCGCTAACCAGACGACCGCCTACCAGTACGACGGCAATTCCAACCGGACCAGGATTACCGATCCCCGCAATGCCGCTACGCAGAACGCGTTCGATGGCCTCAACCGGGTTAAACAGGTCACTGACGCGCTGAACGCGGTGACGCAGATCGGCTATGACGGACAGAACAACGTCACTTCGATCACCGACCCCAGGCTGCACCCGACGACCTATACCGTCAACGGGTTCGGTTTTGTGACGCAGGTGGTCAGTCCCGACAGCGGCACCACCATCTACACCTACGATTTGGCCGGCAACATCCTGTCGCGAAAGGACGCCCGCAGGATCACGGTGAACTACACCTACGATGCGCTGAACCGGATCAAGACCCGGACCTCTCCTGCTACAGCGCTCAATGTCAGCTACACTTACGACGCCACTGCTGGCGGCAATTACGGCGCGGGCCGGCTGACCTCGCTGACCGACGCCGCCGGGTCAGCCAGCTTCACCTATGACGCTTATGGCAATCTGGTCAGCGAAAATCGGACAATCTCCTCGGTGCAGTATACCACCGGTTATGGCTACGACTTGGATAAGAACCTGACCCAGATCACCTATCCCTCCGGGCTGCTCGTCAGCTACCAACGGGATGCGCAAGGCCGCGTCGTTGGCATCACAAGCAAGCTGAACGTCACGGCTTCGACGGTGACGCTTGCCTCGGGAGGGCAATACC
>NZ_JAMYUS010000040.1:0-24630 GCF_040323255.1 Mesorhizobium sp. M0052
CCGGCATCGTGTCGCTGCCGGAAGGCACGGAAATGGTTATGCCCGGCGACAACATCACGGTCGATGTCGAGCTGATCGTGCCGATCGCCATGGAAGAGAAGCTGCGCTTCGCCATCCGTGAAGGCGGCCGCACCGTCGGTGCCGGCATCGTCGTCACCATCAAAGAGTAATCGAGCCCGGCATCGCCGGATCGAAACGGATAGGGGCGGCCCTCGGGCCGCCCTTTTTCGTTGGCTAGATGTGCCTATTTGGGGTCCCAATCTCTGTTGCAAGTCTGTGAGCCTCTACAGTATAGATTGCGTTGAGGGCTTGGTCGGATGGTTCCACAGCACCGTTTGCATAGTCGGCCATGGTTGGCACTGGGGCTGATCTGCCTGGTGTCGATGCTTGCCGTGGGCAGCGCCGCCTTCGCGGCCGAGACAAAAAATTCAGAGCCGGATCCGGATCCGCCGATGCGGTTCGTCGTCGTGCGCAGCGGCGCGGCGGGCTGTGAGCCGACCTGTCCGGAATGGATATCGGCCGAGGGTGCCATATCGGCCAAGTCGCCGGCGCTGCTCAAGGCTGCCCTGAAAACGCTCGGCGGCCGCAAATTGCCGATCGTCATCAACTCTCCGGGCGGCGATGTCGATGCGGCCATCGCCATGGGCCGGATGATACGCAAGAACAAGCTCGACATCGCGGTCGGCAGGACCTGGTTCGTCGGCTGCGAGCCGGGGATGAAAAACTGCAAGGAGAACGACGCCAGAGGCGCGCACTATATCGGCAGCCCCTATGTGCTCGGCAGCTATTGCGCGTCCGCTTGTCCAATGATGCTGGCCGGCGGCACCAGGCGCCTGGTCGGGCCGCTGGCCTATCTCGGCGTCCACCAGATCACGACCACGATCGTGCAGATGAACGTGCAATATCAGGTCCGCTACCGGATCGTGAAAGGCAAGAAGCGGGTCATCAGCAAGAAGGTCGTCAGCCGCAAGAACACCGGCAGCTACAAGACCTACGAGATGAGCAAGGGGGTGGAGCGCAAGCTGTCCGCCTATTTCAAGGAGATGGGTGTCGACCTCAGCATCATCGAGACGATGAAGAGCACGCCGGCCAGCGACATCCAGCAGATCGACCTCAGCGACATGCTGACAATGAAGCTGGTCACCAGCGACGACGCTGCAGATTTGCTGACCAGCGCAAGCCTGTGCAGGCTGAACCTTCCGGCTCCGAATTGCCGGGAAATACCGGCGAACAAGCCAGCCGGCGGCCTGCCGGACGTGGCAAAGGCTGCGCCGCTGCCGGTGAAGCCGGAGAGCGCGCCGCACGATGACGGCATGCGCTTTGTCGTGGTTCGCGGCAGCAACCCGCTCTGCAATCCCGACTGCCCGGAATGGATTGCAGCGCAAGGCGCGATTACGCCCCAGACGCCGCAGAAACTCAGCCAATTGCTCGCCACGCTTGGCAACCGGCGGCTGCCGGTGGTGATCAGCTCGCGAGGCGGCGACCTCTCCGGCGCCCTGGCGGCGGGCCGGATCATCCATGAAAAGAAGCTCGACGTTGCCGTTGCCCGCACCGATTTCGTCGGCTGCGACCCGGCAGAGTGGAATTGCCTGGCCAGGGAAGGCGCCTATGCCGGGCTGAGCGTCGATGGCGACGGCGACTGCGATTCGGCCTGCGCGCTCATGCTGGCCGGTGGCGCCAGGCGGCTTGTCGGTACCCAGGCGCGGCTCAGCCTCTATCTGATGGGGCAGAAGCAGGCGGTCAAGTCCTACCTCGACGAGATGGCGATCAGCCCCGCTTTGTTCAGGGCGCTCCAGGGCAGTTCGGTCGAGCGCCAGCTCGAACCCGACATGATGCTGAAGGTTGGCCTGACGACCGGGCGCCAGTCGGTGGATGCGCTGACGGGTTCCAGCATCTGCAGATCGGCGCCGAAACCTGAGAATTGCCGCGTGGTGCCGTCGTCCAATGGCTGATCGCGCCTATCGTCATGGAAGAGAAGCCTTGCTTCGCCTTCCGTGAAGGCGGCCGCACCGTCGTGCCGGCGTCGTCATCACCATCGAGAAATAGTCGAGCCGGCGTCAGCCGGATCGACCAGGAGAGGGCGGTCTTTGGGGCTGCCTTTTTGTTTCCGGCGTTGCGCGGCACAAGTATTGCACGGTTGGTTCAAAACTATTGCAAGCACCGTCGCCGCAACTATTATGGATTGCATTGAGGGGTTTGCCGGGCGTGGTTTGGGGACACCGTTCAGACAATGCTGCAAGGTGGCGGCGCGGGCTGGTTCGGCTGGCGACGGTGGCCGCGATGGCGATGGCTGCCTTCGCCGCGAAGGCCGAGGATGCCGCCCCCGGGACATGGCAGACATTGCTCCCTCTGCAGGGAGTGCCCTATCCGACGAATGATCCGACGATATGGTCCGAGGATCGCTCGGAGATGAAGTTTGTCGTCGCGCGCAGCAACGCACCGGGCTGCGAGCCCAATTGTCCGGAGTGGATCTCCGCCGAAGGCGACATCGCAGCCGGGACGCCAGCCCTGCTCAAGCGCACCTTGAAGAAGCTTGGCAGCCACAAACTGCCCATCATCGTCAATTCCTTCGGTGGCAATGTCGAAGCCGCGCTCCAGCTTGGCCGGATAATCCGCAAAAACAAGCTCGATATCGCCATCGGCAAGACCGAGTTTCCCGATTGTTGGCCCGGGACAGAGGGTTGTGGCGCCGACTACGGCAAGGGCACGGCTTTTTTCGGCAGAGCGTCTGACGGTGCCAGCTGCAATTCCGCCTGTCCGCTAATGTTTGCCGGAGGCGTCCGGCGCGTCGCCGGCGGCTGGAACTATCTGGGTGTTCATCAGATCACCACCACCTGGTTCCCCTCCACAACGCACTACCGGACCACCTATCGCGTCAAACGGGGCAAAAAATATCGGGTCACCACGCAAACCGTCACTCCCGGTGAAAGCTACAAGACCTATGAGATGAGCAAGGGGTACGCGAGAAAGATCTCGGCCTATCTCCGAGAGATGGGTATCGGGCAGGGCGTGCTGGACTTGATGAAGGCGACGCCGGCCAGCGACATCAGGCAGATCGGCCTCCACGATATGCTGACGATGAAACTGGCCACCAGCACGGACACTCTGGACCTGTTTACCAGAGCAAGTTTGTGCATGTTCGACCCGCCGGCTCCGAACTGCCGGGAAATACCGGGAAACAAGCCAGCCGGCGGACAAACGCCCGTGGCCAAGCCGGCCGTGGTGGCTGCGATCAAGGCAAAGACCGGCCCCCCACTTTCTCAGGCGGCCAAGGCTCCAGCTCCCAAGCCGTTGCAGGCAGCGCCAGGGAATTCGACGCCAGATATGCGCTTCGTTGTCGTTCGCGGCAGAGACTCGCTCTGCAATCCCGATTGCCCGGAATGGATCTCGGCGGAAGGCGCGATGACGCCTCAGACCCCGCAAAAGTTGCGCCAGTTGCTCGACACCCTTGGCAACCGGCGGCTGCCGGTGGTGATCAGCTCACAGGGGGGCAGCCTGTTCAGCGCTCTGGCCGCGGGAAGGCTTATCCATGAACGGAAGCTCGACGTCGCCGTCGCTCGCACCACTATCGTCGGCTGCGACCCGCCCGAGGCAGGCTGCTTGGCCGATAACGGTGCCTATGTCGGGCTGATTAGCGATTTTGGAGTGGAGTGCGATTCGGCCTGCGCGCTCATGCTTGCCGCCGGCGCCAAAAGGCTGGTCGATCCCAAGGCGAGGCTCAGCATGTCCTCGAGGGGACAGACGCAGTTGGTTAAAGCCTACCTGGAGGAGATGGAGATGGACCCAGCTCTGTTCGCCGCGATAGGCTCGGTCGAGCGTCAGCTCGAGCCCGACATGATGCTCAAAGTCGGGCTGACAACCGGGCCGGAGTCGGTGGAGGCGCTAACTGGCCCCGCTATTTGCAAAACCTCACCCAAGCCCGACAACTGTTTGTTTCCGCCGACAGCCAAGGCCGAGTCGCCCGCCAAACTGTAGGCATCGCAGAAACTGGCCATCGAGCCAGGTTGAGCCATGCCCGATTTCTCCGCTATCGTCGTGGCAGGCGTCGCCCGGGGGAGGATCGAGAATGAGCCAGGATATCCCGACACTCTACGAATGGGCCGGCGGCATCGAAGCCCTCAACCGGCTGACGGAAACCTTTTACGACAAGGTGTCGCGCGACCCGGTGGTCGGCCCGGTGTTCAAACACATGTCGCCGGATCATCCCGCGCATGTCGCGGCCTTCATCGGCGAGGTTTTTGGCGGACCCAAGACCTACAGCGAACAGCATGGCGGCCATCGCGAGATGGTCATGCATCACTTGGGCAAGCATCTGACGGAGGAACAGCGCCGCCGCTGGATCAGCTTGCTTGCCGATGCCGCCGATGCGGTCGGGCTGCCGGACGATCCCGAATTCCGTTCCGCCTTCATGGGCTATGTCGAATGGGGGTCACGGCTTGCCAAGATGAATTCCACCCTCGGCGAGACCTGCGACCCGCAGACCGAACCGATGCCGGCCTGGGGCTGGGGCGTACCGGGCGGGCCGTACAAGCCGCCGGCCGGGGATTGAGCGCCGGCATGCGGCTTCAGGCAGGCGAAAAATCGAGATCGGCAGGGACGGGCTGGTCATCACCTATTCGGATTTCCGGCAAAGGATCTGAAAGCGCGTCAGACAACTCTTTACAGCGCGCCCGGAAGCTTTTAGGAAGCGCCTGCGCTGAAACGCGCGTACGGGCATAGCTCAGTTGGTAGAGCGGCGGTCTCCAAAACCGCAGGTCGTAGGTTCGAGCCCTGCTGCCCGTGCCATTTTCCTCGTTGGAATCCGGCATTTTAGAAACGCCTTGTTTTGGCTCCTCGTTTGGTTGGGCTGAAACCGCGTACTCGACGAGCGACGTTCCGAAGGCATGCGCAGAGCGAGAGCGCTGATGCGCAATGCCGAAGTCGGCGTATTTCCACGAACCAATTTCCTTGATTCAACTGCCATTGGCGAGCCAATTGCCATTTGCGTTCACAATTCAGAATAGGCCTATTTTGCTGCCGCCAGCTGCTTTTCAGCGGCTGCGAATTATTGGAAGCGGGATGCTGGCCTGGCTACTGGAATTTTTTTGAACAGGGCTCTTGAACCGGTTTTCAGCCCTTCCTAATTCGTTTCCCGCCGAGGCCGATTGGCTTGGCAAAAGGCGGCGCTGCTGGGCGGCGCCCTTGTACCCATGTTGCTTCAAGGAGGATGTGGCTATGAGAACCTTTGATACCCTCTATCGGACCACCGTCGGTTTCGACCGGCTTTTTGACATGCTCGACAGCGGCACGCGTCCAGACTGGCCGCCCTATAACATCGAGAAGGTCGACGAGAACGATTACCGTATCTCGATGGCCATCGCGGGCTTCAGCCAGGATGAGGTTGAGCTGACCCAGCATGGACCCGAACTGGTCGTGGTAGGCCAGAAGGCTGATGATCAGAGCGGACGCCAGCTGCTGCACCAGGGCATCGCCTATCGCAGTTTCAGGCAGACGTTCAAGCTTGCCGACCACATGAAGATCAAGGCAGCAAACCTTGAGAACGGTCTCCTGACCATCGACATCGTCCGTGAGATTCCCGAAGAGCTGAAGCCGCGCCGCATTAGCATCGGGGCCGGCGACGCCCAGGTGGGCAAGCAGATCGCCCAGGATACGGAACGCACCCGCAAAGCGGCCTGATCGTATCGATTCAGTTATCCCTGCGGTCCGCCTCCCGGCTTCGGCCGGGAGGCCCAGATTGCGGAGAATGGAGATGGACAACTTCTACGAGACACCGACACTTTCTGCGGCACGCTCGGGCAAAATTGAAACTTCTTTGTGCCTGCTCGACAATCCAGACAACGTCATCAACCATCCACGCCTCAGCAGTGGAGAAAAGCGGGCACTGCTTTCCTCGTGGGCGTCCGATGCCTGCGCGGTGGAAAACCAGCCTGCCTTGCGCCGCCTGGACAACGGCACGGTAATCCCTGTCGACCAGATTCTGAGTGCGTTGAAGGCTCTGGATGAGAAACCCACGCTGGGGAAAGAGACTTCAGGCCGGGTGCTGCCTTGGCGACCCTCCTCGCGCCGCAGCGTTCTCAAGGCTTGGCGGCGTCGGGGCCGTTCTTTCGGCCCCGACGATGACGACGACCCGCCCCCGTGCCCGGCAGTGATCGCGCCGCGCCCACGCCCACCATGCGGAATCGGCGCAGTGGCCGGGGTCGAACTCGCCTGTGCCTAACTAACCCTGGGTTGATCCAGCTGCCTCGGCATGGGCAGCTGGATTCCAATCTTGCGTGCGCTTCATTTGGTTTCCAAAACAGCAGGTCGCAGGTTCGTCCGCAACGCCATTTCCTCGAACTTGTAATCGCGTGCCTGATTTCCGGATCCACCTCCTGGAATTGGGGTCCGGCATTGAAAAAGGGCAGGTGGCTTGCCATATTGGGCGAACTGAGGCATAAGGCCTCGATAGCCGGGACGGGACGACTGGATGGTTCCGAGGCGGCGTTTGGTCATAAAGCGGACACTTGCCACTTGCGTGGATCAAGAATCGGTTTTATGTAGACACAACAGACACGCGACGCGTGGAGCTGGGAAGCCGGCTTTACGCGTCCGATTTGCATGGGCGAAATGGCGCTGATTCGGCGTCGACTTGAACCCAGGCGGCACGTCCCGGCCAGCGGGATCATCCAGGAGACCCGGCCAACGGGTCTTGAAGACAGAGCGGCATATGGCTTCGAAAACCACAAATCCTTTCGTCTTTCTCCAGCAGGTCCGCGCGGAAACTGCCAAGGTGACTTGGCCGTCGCGCCGGGAGACGATGATCTCGACGGTGATGGTGCTCGTATTCGCGGTCATCGCGATGATCTTTTTCTTCACCGCCGACGTGGCCATGGGCTACGCGATCGAGCGGTTACTGAGCCTCGGCCATTAAGTCCGGCGATTACGGAGAAGTCTTGAAATGACCGCGCGCTGGTACATCGTCCACGCCTATTCGAACTTCGAAAAGAAGGTCGCCGAGGACATTGAGAACAAGGCCAAGCAGAAGGGCCTGTCCGCCGATATCGAGCAGATCGTGGTGCCGACCGAGAAGGTCGTCGAAATCCGCCGCGGCCGCAAGGTCGATGCCGAGCGCAAGTTCTTTCCGGGCTATGTGCTGCTCAAGGCCAATCTGACCGATGCGGTGTTCTCGCTGGTCAAGAACACGCCGAAGGTCACCGGCTTCCTCGGTGACTCCAAGCCGGTGCCGATCACCGAAGCCGAGGCGCAGCGCATCCTGAACCAGGTTCAGGAAGGCGTCGAGCGGCCGAAGCCCTCGGTCACTTTCGAGATCGGCGAGGCGATCCGCGTTTCGGATGGTCCGTTCGCCTCGTTCAACGGTTTCGTCCAGGAAGTGGACGAGGAGCGGGCGCGGCTCAAGGTGGAAGTTTCGATCTTCGGGCGCGCCGTGCCGGTCGATCTGGAATTCGGACAGGTCGAAAAGGGCTGATCCGAAAACCCTGCGCCGGTTCGCCGGCAAGGGGAGGCGGCGCGGAAAGCGCGCGGCCATGAACGGGTGGGAGGCGAATGCGGCTTTAGCCGGCCGCGCGGACCGCACCACCAGACTGCAACCGCCGGTGTTCCCGATACTGGGGCCGGCATGAGATAAAGGCAGGAAAGAGATGGCTAAGAAAATTGCAGGCCAGCTCAAGCTCCAGGTCAAAGCGGGATCGGCTACGCCGTCTCCGCCGATCGGCCCGGCACTTGGTCAGCGCGGCATCAACATCATGGAATTCTGCAAGGCGTTCAACGCGCAGACCCAGGAAATGGAAAAGGGATCGCCGATCCCGGTCGTCATCACCTATTACCAGGACAAGTCCTTCACCTTCGTCATGAAGACGCCGCCGGTGAGCTACTTCCTGAAAAAGGCGGCGAACTTGACTTCGGGTTCGAAAGAGCCGGGCAAGATCAAGGCCGGCACGATCGGTCGCGACAAGGTGCGCGCCATCGCCGAACAGAAGATGAAGGATCTGAACGCAAACGACGTCGAGGCGGCCATGCGCATGGTCGAGGGCTCCGCCCGCTCGATGGGTCTGGAAGTGGTGGGCTGAGATCATGGCAAAGATTGCAAAGCGTGTATCGAAGTCCCGCGACGGCATCGACCCCAACAAGGCCTATGCCCTTGGTGAGGCGCTGAAGCTGCTCAAGGACCGTTCGACGGTGAAGTTCGACGAGACCATCGAAGTTGCGATGAACCTCGGCGTCGACCCGCGCCATGCCGACCAGATGGTCCGCGGCGTGGTCAACCTGCCGAACGGCACCGGCCGCTCTGTCCGCGTCGCCGTGTTCGCACGTGGCGGCAAGGCCGATGAGGCTCGCGCCGCCGGCGCCGACATCGTCGGTGCCGAGGATCTGGTCGACATCGTCCAGAAGGGCACGATCGACTTCGATCGCTGCATCGCCACGCCGGACATGATGCCGCTGGTCGGCCGTCTGGGCAAGGTGCTGGGCCCGCGCGGCATGATGCCGAACCCGAAGGTCGGCACCGTCACCACCGACGTCGCCGCCGCCGTCAAGGCATCGAAGGGCGGCGCTGTCGAGTTCCGCGTCGAGAAGGCCGGCATCGTTCATGCCGGCGTCGGCAAGGTCTCGTTCGACGTCAAGGCGCTGGAAGAAAACGTCCGCGCCTTCGCCGATGCCGTGACCAAGGCAAAGCCGGCTGGCGCCAAGGGCAACTACGTCAAGAAGGTGTCGGTCACCTCGACGATGGGCCCGGGCCTCAAGCTCGACGTCTCGACGCTCGCAGCGTCTTGATACGAACATCTGGATCGGCTGCCAAGGCGCTGATCCGCAAGTGAATTCCGGGCCTCCGACTTGTCGGCGGCCCGGTACCGGAAGTCGAGAGGCTTCCGGACATCCTGTCCGAGATTGCAGGCGGCCCAGAAGCCTTAATTGAACTAGGCCTGCATGAGACGGGTGAAAACCGGACAACGGAGCGACAAGCTCCAATGAAAGGTTCGAACCGTGTTTGCCTTTTGTCTGCGCATCTCCGGCTTGCCGTCGATGTGGCGAAAGGGGGCAGGATCCTCGAGCGTCGTTCGGGAGATCTGTAATGGATGGCCCGGCCGGCAAAAAGGCAACCCGACGCCTGTCCCACTAGCGGGGCAGGGGTCAACTGGAGATAGGCAGTGGACAGAGCGGAAAAACGCGAACTCGTCACGGGCCTGAATGGTGCCTTTGCAGGCGCTGGTTCAGTCGTCGTGGCCCACTACGCCGGTATCACCGTCGCGCAAATGAACGACCTTCGGTCGAAAATGCGCGCTGCCGGTGGCACCGTCAAAGTCGCGAAGAACCGTCTCGCCAAAATCGCTCTTCAGGGCACGGACTCCGCATCGATCATCGACCTGTTCAAGGGACAGACGCTGATCGCTTATTCGGAGGATCCGATTGCGGCGCCGAAGGTCGCGTCCGATTTCGCCAAGGGAAATGACAAGTTGGTCATTCTCGGCGGCGCAATGGGCACCACCTCGCTCAACGCCGACGGTGTGAAGGCACTCGCCACACTTCCGTCGCTCGATGAGTTGCGCGCCAGGCTGGTTGGCATGATCGCCACGCCGGCAACCCGGATCGCCCAGATCGTCAATGCGCCAGCGGCTTCGGTCGCGCGCGTCATCGGCGCTTACGCCCGGAAGGACGAGGCGGCATGAGGCCGTTCCTCGCTATCACAAACACACGTTCGAACCTGATGAAGGAATACAACAATGGCTGATCTGGCAAAGATCGTAGACGACCTTTCGAAGCTGACCGTCCTCGAGGCGGCCGAGCTGTCGAAGCTTCTGGAAGAAAAGTGGGGCGTTTCGGCTGCTGCTCCGGTGGCGGTTGCCGCTGCCGGCGGCGCTGCCGCTGCTGCTGCTCCGGCTGAGGAAAAGACGGAATTCGACGTCGTCCTCACCGAGGCAGGCGCTCAGAAGATCAACGTCATCAAGGAAGTCCGCGCCATCACCGGCCTGGGCCTCAAGGAAGCCAAGGATCTGGTCGAAGCAGCTCCGAAGCCGGTCAAGGAAGCCGTTTCCAAGGCTGACGCTGAGAAGTTCAAGGCCCAGCTGGAAGCAGCCGGCGCCAAGGTCGACCTGAAGTAAGCGTAAAAGCGGCGGGCGGCCTCGCGCCGTCCGCCACTCCCTTCATCAGAGGGGAGGATGCGTAGCGCGAGATGTACGAGAACCTCTTTCCTGAGGGCCGAAACCGGCCTTCAGGAAACGGGTTTTCTCCCGTTTTAGCCGTCGCCGCCAGGCGGCGGGAAACAGATCAGGGGCCGCCGCCGAGGTGGCCGCGCATGCAAGGTGAGCCGCGGCGAGGCTCGCCCCGAGTTTATAGCTAAGGAGCGACGATGGCCCAGACCCAGACTTTCAATGGCCGCAGACGCGTACGCAAGTTCTTCGGAAAGATTCCGGAAGTTGCGGAGATGCCGAACCTGATCGAGGTTCAAAAAGCATCCTATGACCAGTTCCTAATGGTGGCGGAGCCCAAGGGTGGGCGTCCGGACGAGGGACTGCAGGCCGTTTTCAAGTCGGTTTTCCCGATCTCCGATTTCTCCGGCTCCTCGATGCTGGAGTTCGTGAAGTACGAGTTCGAAGGACCGAAATTCGACGTTGACGAATGCCGTCAGCGCGACCTGACCTATGCCGCGCCACTCAAGGTGACGCTGCGCCTCATCGTGTTCGATATCGACGAGGATACCGGCGCAAAGTCGATCAAGGACATCAAGGAGCAGGACGTCTATATGGGCGACATGCCGCTCATGACGCTCAACGGCACCTTCATCGTTAACGGCACCGAGCGCGTCATCGTCTCGCAGATGCACCGTTCGCCGGGCGTCTTCTTCGACCATGACAAGGGCAAGTCGCACTCCTCGGGCAAGCTTCTGTTTGCTGCACGCGTCATTCCCTATCGCGGTTCGTGGCTCGACATCGAATTCGATTCCAAGGACGTCGTGCACGCTCGCATCGACCGCCGCCGCAAGATTCCGGTGACGTCGCTCTTGATGGCGCTCGGCATGGACGGCGAAGAGATCCTGTCGACCTTCTACAACAAGATCACCTACAAGCGCGCCGGCGACCACTGGCGCATCCCGTTCAACGTCGAGCGTTTCCGCGGCCTCAAGGCCGTTGGCGACCTCGTCGATGCCGATACCGGCGAAGTTGTCGTTGAGGCCGGCAAGAAGATCACCGCCCGCCAGGCAAGAGCGCTTGGCGAAAAGGGTCTGAAGGCGATCAAGGCGACCGACGAGGATCTGCTCGGCAATTACCTGGCAGAGGACATCGTCAACTACGGCACCGGGGAGATTTTCCTCGAAGCCGGCGACGAGATTGACGAAAAGACGCTGAAGGTGCTGCTCGGCACGGGCGAAAGCGAGATCAAGGTTCTCGACATCGACCACGTCAATGTCGGCGCCTACATCCGCAATACGCTCAACGTCGACAAGAACGAGAGCCGCCAGGACGCACTGTTCGACATCTACCGTGTCATGCGCCCGGGCGAGCCGCCGACGCTTGAAACCGCCGAAGCCATGTTCAACTCGCTGTTCTTCGACTCGGAGCGCTACGACCTGTCGGCCGTCGGCCGCGTCAAGATGAACATGCGCCTCGAGCTCAAGGCTGAGGATACCGTGCGCGTGCTGCGCAAGGACGACATCCTGGCCGTGGTCAAGACGCTGGTCGAGCTGCGCGACGGCAAGGGCGAGATCGACGACATCGACAATCTCGGCAACCGCCGCGTGCGTTCTGTCGGCGAGCTGATGGAGAACCAATACCGCGTTGGCCTGCTGCGCATGGAGCGCGCGATCAAGGAACGTATGTCCTCGATCGAGATCGATACGGTGATGCCGCAGGACCTGATCAACGCCAAGCCGGCGGCTGCCGCCGTGCGCGAGTTCTTCGGTTCCTCGCAGCTGTCGCAGTTCATGGATCAGACCAACCCGCTGTCGGAGATCACCCACAAGCGCCGCCTGTCGGCACTTGGCCCGGGCGGTCTGACCCGCGAGCGCGCCGGCTTCGAAGTGCGCGACGTGCACCCGACGCATTACGGCCGCATCTGCCCGATCGAGACGCCGGAAGGCCCGAACATCGGTCTGATCAACTCGCTGGCGACCTTCGCGCGCGTCAACAAGTACGGCTTCATCGAAAGCCCGTACCGCAAGATCGTCAACGGCAAGCTGACCAATGAGGTCGTCTATCTCTCCGCTATGGAAGAGTCCAAGCACCACGTCGCGCAGGCCAATGCCGAGCTCGACAAGAATGGTGGTTTCGTCGACGAATTCGTCATTTGCCGCAGCGCCGGCGAAGTGATGATGGCGCCGCGCGAAAACGTCGATCTGATGGACGTGTCGCCCAAGCAGATGGTGTCCGTGGCCGCGGCGCTGATCCCGTTCCTCGAGAACGACGACGCCAACCGCGCGCTGATGGGCTCCAACATGCAGCGTCAGGCCGTGCCGCTGGTGCGCGCCGAAGCGCCGTTCGTCGGCACCGGCATGGAGCCGATCGTTGCCCGTGACTCGGGTGCCGCCATCGGCGCCCGCCGCGGCGGCATCGTCGACCAGGTGGACGCGACGCGTATCGTCATCCGCGCCACGGAAGATCTCGATCCCGGCAAGTCTGGCGTCGACATCTACCGGCTGATGAAGTTCCAGCGTTCGAACCAGAACACCTGCATCAACCAGCGTCCGCTGGTGCGCATGGGCGACCGCGTCAACAAGGGCGACATCATCGCCGACGGTCCGTCGACCGAGCTCGGCGATCTGGCGCTCGGCCGCAACGTGCTGGTCGCGTTCATGCCGTGGAACGGCTACAACTACGAGGACTCGATCCTGCTCTCCGAGCGCATCGTGGCCGACGACGTCTTCACCTCGATCCACATCGAGGAATTCGAGGTCATGGCCCGCGACACCAAGCTTGGACCGGAGGAAATCACACGCGACATTCCGAACGTTTCGGAAGAAGCGCTGAAGAACCTCGACGAAGCCGGCATCGTCTATATCGGCGCGGAAGTGCAGCCGGGCGACATCCTGGTCGGCAAGATCACGCCGAAGGGCGAAAGCCCGATGACGCCGGAAGAAAAGCTCCTGCGCGCCATCTTCGGTGAAAAGGCGTCCGACGTTCGCGACACCTCGATGCGCATGCCTCCGGGCACCTTCGGCACCGTCGTCGAAGTGCGCGTCTTCAACCGCCACGGCGTCGAGAAGGACGAGCGCGCCATGGCGATCGAACGCGAGGAGATCGAACGCCTCGCCAAGGACCGCGACGACGAGCAGGCGATCCTCGACCGCAACGTCTATTCGCGCCTTTCCGACGTTCTCGTCGGCAAGGAAGCGATTGCCGGGCCGAAGGGCTTCAAGAAGGGCTCGAAGCTGTCGAAGGACACGCTTGACGAGTATCCACGTTCGCAGTGGTGGCAGTTTGCGGTGGAGAACGAAAAGCTCCAGAGCGAACTGGAAGCCCTGCGTGGCCAGTACGACGATTCCAAGAAGGCGCTCGAGCAGCGCTTCATGGACAAGGTCGAGAAGGTCCAGCGCGGCGACGAAATGCCTCCGGGCGTCATGAAGATGGTCAAGGTCTTCGTGGCCGTGAAGCGCAAGATGCAGCCGGGCGACAAGATGGCGGGACGTCACGGCAACAAGGGTGTCGTGTCGCGCATCGTTCCGGTCGAGGACATGCCTTTCCTCGAGGACGGCACGCATGCCGATATCGTGCTCAACCCGCTGGGTGTGCCGAGCCGCATGAATGTCGGCCAGATCCTGGAAACGCATCTGGGCTGGGCATGCGCGGGCATGGGCAAGAAGATCGGCGAGCTGATCGACGCGTACAAGACGGCTGGAGACATCAAGCCGTTGCGCAAGACGCTTGAGAGCTTCATCCCAGCCAACGACCGCAACGAGCCGGTCCGCGAATATGACGACGAGAGCATCGTTCGCCTCAGCGAGCAGATGCGCCGCGGCGTCTCTATCGCGACACCGGTGTTCGACGGCGCGCATGAAGTCGACATCAACATCATGCTGGAGCAGGCGGGCCTGCACACCAGCGGTCAGTCGCAGCTCTATGACGGACGCACCGGCGAGCCGTTCGATCGCAAGGTGACGATGGGCTATATCTATATGCTCAAGCTTCACCACCTGGTGGACGACAAGATCCACGCGCGTTCGATCGGTCCGTACTCGCTCGTTACCCAGCAGCCGCTGGGCGGCAAGGCGCAGTTCGGTGGCCAGCGCTTCGGCGAAATGGAGGTCTGGGCGCTGGAAGCCTATGGCGCCGCCTACACGCTGCAGGAAATGCTGACGGTGAAGTCGGACGATGTCGCCGGCCGCACCAAGGTCTACGAGGCGATCGTGCGCGGCGACGACACGTTCGAGGCCGGCATTCCCGAGAGCTTCAACGTGCTCGTCAAGGAAATGCGGTCTCTCGGCCTCAATGTCGAGCTGGAGAATACCAAGCTCGACGACAACCCTGTCCGGCTGCCAGATGCTGCCGAATAGGGGCGCGGCCGAGTAAGCAAGACATCCGGTCGCGGAACGCCGCGACCGGATGCAACAAATTCTACGGCCAGTGGGTCGACCACTCAGCGGGCATTTGGCCCGCGTTAGATGCAAGGGGTTTTCGAGGACCCCGAAAAGGAGAACGGCATGAACCAAGAGGTCATGAATCTCTTCAATCCGCAGGCGCCGGCGCAGGTGTTCGATTCCATCCGGATATCGCTCGCCAGCCCTGAGAAGATTCTGTCCTGGTCGTTCGGCGAGATCAAGAAGCCGGAGACCATCAACTACCGCACCTTCAAGCCGGAGCGTGACGGTCTGTTCTGCGCGCGCATTTTTGGCCCGATCAAGGACTATGAATGCCTGTGCGGCAAGTACAAGCGCATGAAGTACAAGGGCGTCATCTGCGAAAAGTGCGGCGTCGAAGTCACGCTGTCGCGCGTTCGCCGCGAACGCATGGGCCACATCGAGCTGGCGGCACCTGTCGCTCACATCTGGTTCCTGAAGTCGCTGCCGTCGCGCATCGGCACACTGCTCGACATGACGCTGAAGGACATCGAGCGCGTCCTCTACTTCGAGAACTACATCGTCACCGAGCCTGGCCTCACCGCGCTGAAGGAGCACCAGCTGCTCAGCGAGGAAGAGTACATGATCGCCGTCGACGAATATGGCGAGGATTCGTTCACCGCCATGATCGGTGCCGAGGCCATTCATGACCTTCTGGCCGGCATGGACCTGGAGAAGATCGCCGGCGACCTGCGTTCGGAACTGGCTTCGACCACGTCCGAGCTGAAGCAGAAGAAGTATCTGAAGCGGCTCAAGGTCGTCGAGAACTTCATGGAGTCCGGCAACCGTCCGGAATGGATGATCATGAAGGTGGTTCCGGTGATCCCGCCGGACCTGCGCCCGCTGGTTCCTCTGGATGGTGGACGTTTCGCGACGTCCGACCTGAACGATCTCTATCGCCGCGTCATCAACCGCAACAACCGTCTGAAGCGGCTGATCGAGCTGCGCGCCCCCGGCATCATCGTGCGCAATGAAAAGCGCATGCTGCAGGAAGCCGTCGATGCGCTGTTCGACAACGGCCGTCGCGGCCGCGTCATCACTGGCGCCAACAAGCGTCCGCTGAAGTCGCTGTCCGACATGTTGAAGGGCAAGCAGGGCCGGTTCCGCCAGAACCTGCTCGGCAAGCGCGTCGACTATTCGGGCCGTTCGGTCATCGTCACCGGTCCGGAGCTCAAGCTGCACCAGTGCGGCCTGCCGAAGAAGATGGCGCTCGAACTGTTCAAGCCGTTCATCTACGCCCGCCTCGACGCCAAGGGGTTCTCCTCGACCGTCAAGCAGGCCAAGAAGCTGGTCGAGAAGGAGCGTCCGGAAGTCTGGGATATCCTCGACGAGGTCATCCGCGAGCATCCGGTGCTCTTGAACCGTGCACCGACGCTGCACCGCCTCGGCATCCAGGCGTTCGAGCCGATCCTGATCGAAGGCAAGGCGATCCAGCTGCATCCGCTGGTCTGCACGGCCTTCAACGCCGACTTCGACGGCGACCAGATGGCCGTTCACGTGCCGCTCTCGTTGGAAGCGCAGCTTGAAGCCCGCGTGCTGATGATGTCGACCAACAACATCCTGCACCCGGCTTCCGGGGCGCCGATCATCGTGCCTTCGCAGGACATGGTCCTGGGTCTCTACTATCTCTCGATCGTCAATCAGAACGAGCCGGGCGAAGGCATGGTGTTTGCCGACATGGGCGAACTCCAGCACGCGCTCGAGACCAAGGCGGTGACGCTGCACTCCAAGATCAAGGGTCGTTTCCGCACGGTCGACGCCGAAGGCAAGGTCGTGTCGAAAATCTACGACACCACGCCTGGCCGCATGATCATCGGCGAGCTGCTGCCGAAGAACGTCAATGTGCCTTACGAGACGGCCAACCAGGAGATGACCAAGAAGAACATCTCCAAGATGATCGACACCGTCTACCGCCACTGCGGTCAGAAGGAGACGGTCATTTTCTGCGACCGCATCATGGCCCTCGGCTTCAGCCACGCCTGCCGCGCCGGCATTTCGTTCGGCAAGGACGACATGCTGATCCCGGACGCCAAGATCAAGCTGGTTTCCGACACCGAGGCTTTGGCCAAGGAATACGAGCAGCAGTACAATGACGGCCTGATCACGCAGGGCGAGAAGTACAACAAGGTCGTCGACGCCTGGGCCAAGTGCTCGGAAAAGGTCGCCGACGAGATGATGGCCCGCATCAAGGCCGTCGAGTTCGAGGACAGTGGCCGTCAAAAGCCGATGAACTCGATCTACATGATGTCGCATTCGGGTGCGCGTGGTTCGCCCACCCAGATGCGTCAGCTCGCCGGCATGCGCGGCCTGATGGCAAAGCCCTCGGGTGAAATCATCGAGACGCCGATCATCTCGAACTTCAAGGAAGGCCTGACCGTGCTCGAGTACTTCAACTCGACCCACGGCGCCCGCAAGGGTCTGGCCGACACCGCCTTGAAGACGGCGAACTCGGGTTACCTCACCCGTCGTCTGGTCGACGTGGCGCAGGACTGCATCGTCAACTCCGTGGATTGCGGCACCGACAAGGGCCTCACCATGCAGCCGATCGTCGATGCCGGTCAGGTCGTCGCTTCGGTCGGCCAGCGCGTGCTGGGCCGCACCTCGCTCGACGACATCACGCATCCGGTTTCGGGTGAGGTTCTGGTCAAGGCCGGAACGCTGATGGACGAACGTGACGTGGAAAAGATCGAAAAGGCCGGCGTGCAGTCGGTCCGCATTCGCTCGGCACTGACCTGCGAGGTCAGGATCGGCGTCTGTGCGGTCTGCTACGGACGCGATCTTGCCCGCGGCACCCCGGTCAACCAGGGCGAAGCCGTCGGCGTCATCGCGGCGCAGTCGATCGGCGAGCCGGGCACCCAGCTCACCATGCGTACCTTCCACATGGGCGGTACGGCGCAGGTGGTGGACAGCTCGTTCCTTGAAGCCTCGTATGAGGGCAAGGTCGAGATCCGCAACCGCAACGTGGTGCGCAACTCGGACGGCCAGCAGATGGTCATGGGCCGCAACATGGCGGTGCTGATCCTCGACGAAGCCGGCAAGGAGCGTGCCTCGCATCGCCTTACCTATGGTTCGCGCATCTTCGTGGACGATGGCGACAAGGTGAAGCGCGGCCAGCGTATCGCCGAATGGGATCCCTATACCCGCCCCGTCCTCACCGAAATCGAGGGCAAGGTGTCGTACGAGGATCTGGTCGACGGCATTTCCGTTCAGGAAACGGCCGACGAATCGACCGGCATCACCAAGCGCGAGGTCATCGACTGGCGCTCGACGCCACGCGGCAACGACCTCAAGCCGGCGATCGCCATCCTTGACCCGAAGGGCAAGGTCGGCAAGCTGTCGAAGGGCGGCGACGCCCGCTTCCTGCTCTCGGTCGAGGCCATTCTTTCGGTCGAGCCGGGTTCGCAGGTTCGTCCCGGCGACGTTTTGGCGCGTATCCCGATGGAAAGCGCCAAGACCAAGGACATCACCGGCGGTCTGCCGCGTGTTGCCGAACTGTTCGAGGCACGTCGTCCGAAGGATCACGCCATCATCGCCGAGATCGATGGCACGATCCGCTTCGGCCGCGACTACAAGAACAAGCGCCGCATCATCATCGAGCCGCATGACTCGACGCTTGAGCCGGTCGAATACCTGATCCCGAAGGGCAAGCCGTTCCATCTCCAGGACGGCGACGTCATCGAGAAGGGCGACTACATCCTCGACGGCAATCCGGCGCCGCACGACATCCTGGCGATCAAGGGCGTGGAAGCACTTGCTTCCTACCTCGTGAACGAAATCCAGGAAGTCTACCGTCTGCAGGGCGTGTCGATCAATGACAAGCACATCGAGGTGATCGTTCGCCAGATGCTGCAGAAGGTCGAGATCACGGTGCAGGGCGACTCGACCTACATTCCGGGCGACCACGTCGACGTGATCGAACTGGAAGAGGTCAACGAGCGCCTGGTCGAGGACGGCAAGAAGCCGGCCGAAGGCCAGCCGGTGCTGCTGGGCATCACCAAGGCCTCGCTGCAGACGCCGTCCTTCATCTCGGCCGCCTCCTTCCAGGAGACGACCAGGGTGCTGACCGAAGCTGCGGTTGCCGGCAAGACCGACATGCTGCAGGGCCTGAAGGAAAACGTCATCGTCGGCCGGCTGATCCCGGCCGGTACCGGCGGCACGATGAGCCAGATCCGGCGCATCGCCACCTCGCGCGACGAACTGATCATCGACGAGCGCCGCAAGGCCTCCGGTGTCGAGGTCGCCGAGCCGATGCTGACCGACATGGTCAACGCCGCGCAGTAAGCGCGGCAGGACGAGAAGAAGGAAAGGGGCCCAAGTGGCCCCTTTTCGCGTTTTGACCCCTAATCGGATCGAGGAAGACATGAGCAAGAAGGTATGGACTGACGTCGACGACTACATCGTTTCCTCTCTCTTCGAGGCGGATCCCATCCTCGAAGCGGTGCTTGCGGCCAACCGCGACCAGGGCCTGCCGGCCATCGACGTATCGCCGGCGCAGGGCAAGCTGCTGTCGCTGCTGGTCCGCATCAGCGGCGCCAGGAAGGTGCTGGAGATCGGCACGCTTGGCGGCTACTCGACCATCTGGATGGCAAGGGGATTGCCCATCGGCGGCAAGATCGTGACGCTCGAACTCGAGCCGCATCATGCAAAAGTCGCGCACTCGAATCTCGAGCGGGCAGGGGTGTCGGACAAGGTCGAGCTCAGGATCGGCCCCGCGCTTCAGTCGCTTGAGACGCTGGCTGCCGAAAATGCCGGTCCGTTCGATCTGATCTTCATCGACGCGGACAAGCCGAACAACCCGAATTATCTGTCATGGGCCATGCGCCTGTCGCGGCCGGGGACGGTCATCATCTGCGACAACGTCATCCGCGACGGCACCGTGCTCAACGACGATGGCCGTGATGCCTATGTCGAAGGCGCACGCGGTGCGTTTTCCTTCATCGGCGGCGACAAGCGCCTGGACGGCACCGCCATCCAGACCGTCGGCGCCAAAGGCTATGACGGGTTTGCGATTGCGATCGTCGAGTAAGGCTGCATGGCGAGTGTCCAGACTGCGGTCCGGCAGAACTCACCGCTCAATCGAAGAACGCTTCCACCACATTGCGCTTGCCGAGCATGAAGGCGTCGGCCACGTGCTGCAGGGGTGCCAAATCGACATCGGAGACGCCGTCGCGTACGATTTCAGCGAAGCGCCGGTAAAGCTGGGGATATTCGGCCTCCGGCTCGTCGTGAACCACCTTGCCGTCGATGGCGAGCTTGGTGCCGCCTCCGGACAGCACCATCTTGCCCTTGTCGGTGTCGGCCAGGATGTCCCAGCTCTGTGGTCCTGTCTGCAGCCAGTCGAGTTCCATCGTGATCGGCAAACCGTCCGAGGTGCGGAAGTTGACGTGGGCCGCGACAGGTGAGGCGCGGTTTTCGGGAAAGTCGAGCACCGCCGAGGTGATGAACATCGCCGGCAGGATGTGGGTCACGATCGACAGCGCGTTTATGCCGGGATCGAAGACGCCGAATCCGCCCGGCGCCCAGATCCAGTCCTGGTTCGGGTGCCAGCGGCGGACGTCTTCTTTCCAGACGATTGCCGCCGAGCTGATTTTGGCTGATTTCAGAAAAGTCCGCGCGGCTTCCACCGCCGGCGCGTAGCGCGAATGCCAGCTGGCGAACAGGGTGACTCCATTGGCGTCCGCCAGCCGCTTCAGGTCCTCGACCTCGCTGACGGTGGCGCCCGGCGGCTTTTCCAGGAAGACATGCTTTTTTGCCATCAACGCGGTGCGAGCCGCGTCGTAGCGGAATTGCGGCGGCATGCAGAGCGACACGGCCTCGAGGTCTGGCACCCCGTCGAGCATTGCTTCGATGGTTGGGAAGTTGGGGATGTTTTCCACCTTGCCGTGCCGGCTGGCGGCGGCGATCAGGCGGTAATCTGCATCCTTGGCCACCGCCGGCAGATGCTGGTCGCGCACGATCTTGCCCACGCCGACGATGCCGAGCTTGATGGGGTCATTGTTCGAAGGCATGGGAACTCCGCGGGCAGGAACTTTGGTTCTTGGATTTTGTCAGGTTCTTAGCAGAGAACCGGTGCCGGGCAAGCCGGCGTGGTGACAGGTGCGAGCCGTCAGCGCACCTGCGACTCAGAGCGGAACTTCGAATGTCACGATCGACACTTCGCCTTCGAGCGCGCCCTGGAAGGCGGACAGATGCGGCTCATCGTCCGGTACGCCTTCCATATCGCCGATCTGGTCGAGCTCTGCCTCGGCATAGCCTTCGGCGGCGAGCGATTCGAGAGCGCGGCGCACGGCCGAATCGTCATCGGGTGCAACCAGCATCACATGCACGCCTTCGGGCTTGCCGCCCTTCTTTTTCCAGACGCGGCCGGTGATGATAGTCACCGGGCGCTCCTCATTGTCGTTCACGGGCTGATTCCTCTTGAGACTCGGGCGGGCGAGGGGTTTCGGGCTGTCCATGCCGCCTTTTGCCATGAAGCGCCGGTGCAGGACAGCCAAAAGCCGGTCACTTTCGTGCCTGACCGGTTACTTTCTTCCTTGCCATTGCAAAACGGCGAAAGAAAATTACATGCGGTTTTCGCATGGCTGCCACGCCCGGTTTGGCGCGCAATATTTGGCGTGCCGGGGTTGACGGTTCACGGTCTTGCGAGTAGAAGCCGCCCAGTCAGAACCGATGTGAGGCTCTCCCTTCCGAAGCGACACGCTTTGGAGTTTGCCTCAAACAGGGTTCGTTTTACGAGCGAAAAGACATTTCCGGCGCGCATGAAGCGGTTCCCGCTTCCTCTGCATTTTGTTCGGGCAGGACCGCGAGGCGCGGTTTATGGCCCGAATTTGCGTATGGAATTGGCGCTTTGAGCGGCCCTGACCGGGCGAGACACGGAATTGAGAGACAAGAGGGTTTAATGCCTACCGTCAACCAGCTGATCCGCAAGCCGCGCATTGCGCCGGTGAAGCGCAACAAGGTCCCGGCCATGCAGCAGAACCCGCAGAAGCGGGGCGTCTGCACGCGCGTCTATACAACGACGCCGAAGAAGCCGAACTCGGCACTGCGCAAGGTGGCCAAGATCCGCCTGACCAACGGCTTTGAAGTGATCGGCTACATCCCCGGCGAAGGCCACAACCTTCAGGAACACTCCGTGGTCATGATCCGCGGCGGCCGCGTCAAGGATCTTCCGGGCGTGCGCTACCACATCATCCGCGGCGTGCTCGACACGCAGGGCGTGAAGAACCGCAAGCAGCGCCGTTCGAAGTACGGCGCCAAGCGTCCGAAGTAAGGGGCGTCCGAAGTAAGATTTTCCGGCCCTGGCGCTGCTTGAATGCGTCGGGCTACGAGATTGAGAGACAAAAGCCATGTCGCGTCGTCACAGTGCAGAAAAGCGTGAGATCAATCCGGACCCGAAGTTCGGCGATCTGATCGTCACCAAGTTCATGAACGCCGTCATGTATGACGGCAAGAAGTCGGTTGCCGAGACCATCGTCTACGGTGCGCTCGACCAGGTTCAGTCGAAGACCAAGCAGGAGCCGGTCACCGTCTTCCATCAGGCGCTCGACAATGTCGCGCCGCATGTGGAAGTCCGGTCGCGCCGCGTCGGCGGCGCTACCTACCAGGTTCCGGTCGATGTGCGCCCCGAGCGCCGCCAGGCCCTGGCGATCCGCTGGCTGATCGCCGCGGCCCGCAACCGCAACGAGACCACCATGGTCGACCGCCTCTCCGGCGAGCTGATGGACGCGGCTAACAACCGCGGCACCGCCGTGAAGAAGCGTGAAGACACCCACAAGATGGCTGAAGCCAACCGCGCTTTCGCACACTACCGCTGGTAAAGCGCGAACGAGACTGAGAAGGCATCCAAGATGGCCCGCGAATACAAAATCGAAGACTACCGCAATTTCGGTATCATGGCGCATATTGACGCCGGCAAGACGACGACCACCGAGCGCGTCCTCTATTACACGGGCAAGTCGCACAAGATCGGCGAAGTCCACGACGGCGCTGCCACCATGGATTGGATGGAGCAGGAGCAGGAGCGCGGCATCACCATCACGTCCGCCGCCACCACGACCTTCTGGAAGGGTCGCAGCGGCAAGATGTACCGCTTCAACATCATCGACACTCCCGGACACGTCGACTTCACCATCGAAGTCGAGCGTTCGCTGCGCGTGCTCGACGGCGCCATTGCGCTGCTCGATGCCAATGCCGGTGTCGAGCCGCAGACGGAAACCGTCTGGCGCCAGGCCGACAAGTATAAAGTTCCGCGGATGATCTTCTGCAACAAGATGGACAAGATCGGCGCCGACTTCTACCGCTCGGTCGAGATGATCGGCTCGCGTCTTGGTGCGCATGCCGTCGTCATGCAACTGCCGATCGGCGCTGAGACCGAGTTCAAGGGTGTCGTCGATCTCGTCGAGATGAACGCGCTGGTCTGGCGCGACGAGACGCTGGGCGCTGCCTGGGACGTCGTCGAGATCCCGGCCGACCTGCAGGCCCGTGCCGAAGAATACCGCGAGAAGATGATCGAAGCCGCTGTCGAAATGGACGAGACGGCACTCGAGAATTACCTCGAAGGCAAGATGCCGTCGAATGACGAGATCCGCGCGCTGATCCGCAAGGGCACCATCGCGGTCAAGTTCTACCCGATGTTCTGTGGCTCGGCCTTCAAGAACAAGGGCGTGCAGCCGCTGCTCGACGCCGTCGTCGAATACCTGCCGTCGCCGGCCGATGTTCCCGCCATCAAGGGCGTCGACGCCAAGACCGACGCCGAGATCGAGCGTCATGCCGACGACAACGAGCCGCTGTCGATGCTGGCCTTCAAGATCATGAACGACCCGTTTGTCGGTTCGCTGACCTTTGCCCGCATCTATTCGGGCAAACTGACCAAGGGCATCTCGGTCGATAACACCGTCAAGGGCAAGAAAGAGCGCATCGGCCGCATGCTGCAGATGCATGCGAATTCGCGCGCCGACGTCGAAGAAGCCTTTGCCGGCGACATCGTTGCTCTGGCTGGCCTCAAGGACACGACCACCGGCGACACGCTCAGCGATCCGCTGCACCCGGTCATCCTCGAGCGCATGGAATTCCCCGATCCGGTCATCCAGATCGCCATCGAGCCGAAGACCAAGAACGACCAGGAAAAGATGGGCCTCGCCCTTCACCGCCTGGCCGCCGAGGATCCGTCCTTCCGCGTCAAGACCGACGAGGAAAGCGGCCAGACCATCATTTCGGGCATGGGCGAGCTTCACCTCGACATCATCGTCGACCGCATGCGCCGCGAGTTCAAGGTCGAGGCCAATGTCGGCGCGCCGCAGGTGGCTTACCGCGAGACGATCACCCGCAGGCACGAGCAGGACTACACCCACAAGAAGCAGACCGGCGGTACCGGTCAGTTCGCCCGCGTCAAGATCGTGTTCGAACCGAACCCGGAAAGCTCGGAGTTCGAGTTCGAGACCAAGATTGTCGGCGGTGCGGTTCCCAAGGAATACATCCCGGGTGTCGAAAAGGGCATCAACAGCGTCATGTCGTCGGGTCCGTTCGCGGGCTTCCCGATGATCGGCGTCAAGGCGACGCTTATCGACGGCGCTTACCACGATGTGGACTCCAGCGTTCTGGCGTTCGAAATCGCCGGCCGCGCCTGCTTCCGTGAAGCTGCACCCAAGCTTGGCGTGCAACTGCTCGAGCCGATCATGAAGGTCGAAGTCGTGACGCCGGAAGACTATGTCGGCAGCGTCATCGGCGACCTGAACGGCCGTCGTGGCCAGATCCAGGGCCAGGAAGCGCGTGGCGTGGCTGTCGTCATCAACGCGATGGTGCCGCTGGCCAACATGTTCAAGTACGTCGACAACCTGCGCTCGATGAGCCAGGGCCGCGCTGCCTACACGATGCAGTTCGATCACTATGAGCCTGTGCCGACCGCGGTCGCCCAGGAAGTCCAGAAGAAATACGCGTAACCCCAGCGGGTTGCATCGGTAACTTAATTCAAGGCCCGTACGGGCGAGCAGATTGGAGACATCACATGGCAAAAGGTAAATTCGAGCGTAACAAGCCTCATGTGAACATTGGCACGATTGGCCACGTCGATCATGGCAAGACGTCGCTGA
>NZ_JAMYUS010000041.1:0-24126 GCF_040323255.1 Mesorhizobium sp. M0052
CCGGGAAATTTCGGATCGGCTTAAGCAACCAAATCCTACGTCATTTCAACGGGCTTGCGCCACATCCACCAACCCCCATGAATTTTTCAGGCTGGCAGAGAGGGTGCTTGCGGTGCACTCACTGACTCGAGATCGCAAATGGAGGCGCGTGACCACCAGAACTGGCGACACCCAAGGTGGTCCGCTGGACCCGCGGGAGGAACCACAAGGTGTCAGCGGGCAGAGCGCAAGCGAGTCCCTACTTCGATCTTTCTAGAAGCGCGCCGGCAGCCTGGGCGGGGGGCTTGGGGGTCAGACTGCCGGCCCACGCCACTCACGAAGAGCGGCCCCTTTTCCTGGTTCGAACGCCCATAGTCAACCCGGAAACGTCAGGATGCCCGCCATGTTACTTTCAGAGCGGCGCGACTTCGCCATGGTGGACGATTCAGCCTAGGAGTAGCCACTCTCGTAGGCCGAGTTGATGCTCAAGCCAGCATCGCCTTGCCGAACTAGGAAGAGTTCGCCGTTAGTCCTTCGTCGCGAGCCGATGCCGTCGTGCACGTTTCGTAGCACTCCGGGCGGCTATATCGCTTTGTTGTTCGGTGAGCTGCGCCAGAAGGCATCGCATCAATCGAATCAAGCGTCGACATCAGCCGCAAGCTTCACATCACAACAGCTAGTCCACCCATTGCAGATCATATCCGATCTGTTCAGGCGGCGTCCGAAATGTCCAACTCCGACTCAAGAATTCCCACAGGTATGGAAAGCGATTTCGCTATCCGATCCCGATAGCCCTTGCTGTACCTCAGACCTCGCTCGATGTTTTGGATTTCCTCAGCGGCCAGCCCGCACGCGACGGCCAGGTCGTCGATCGAATATCCAAGGTGCTCGCGATAAGCGCGGACGATGTGGGTTCCCTGGGACATAGCCGTCAAGACTGGTTCGGGAATGCGCGAATCCTTCATAAACATCTCCAAGAACTGGGAGCTCCCTCGGAGATTCCTCCCGAGGCGCACACCTAGCAAATAAAAAAAATGGTCGTCCATTCGGCCGAACCGGCCTCATGCATGGGATGGGCCGCTGAATTGGCCGGGCCGGAATATGGCGGCTCACCTGCTTCTGATCAAGTATCAAGACTGCCCGTGCTGAGAGCCTGGTCGGCGTAGCGCATGCGACCTGCGATCCTTCGTGGACCATTCTCGCCGATGGCTTTCTTGAACAGCAACTCGAACTTTCGGCACGGACACTGCTTCCTTCGGCAATCTCCACCGGCGAGGCAGCGAAAGACCCGCTCGTAACCGCTACCGAGTTTCGCAATTGCAGCAAACAATGGTCATCTGGTTTCATCCGGGCTTCGGATCCAGACAAGGGGTACCGCTTTCCTGGAGGCGCATCGCCACCTGTACAGGTTCACAATCATTCGACCGTGACCGATTTTGCGAGATTGCGCGGCTGGTCTACATCCGTCCCCATGAAGAGCGCCGTGTGGTAGGCTAGAAGCTGTATCGGGAGCGAGAAGATCATTGGCGCGATAATCTCGTCGACAACCGGCAGCACGAGCGTGTGCATGGTTTCGAGTTTCGATACGGCTGCCCCTTTTTCATCGGTGATGAGGATAATCCGCCCTCCACGGGCAGCCACTTCCTGCATGTTGGAAACGGTCTTGTCGAAAAGACGGTCATGGGGCGCGATGACGATCACCGGCATGTTCTCGTCTATCAAGGCGATCGGCCCGTGCTTCAATTCACCCGCTGCATAGCCCTCGGCATGGATGTAGGAAATCTCCTTGAGCTTCAGCGCACCTTCCATCGCTAGCGGGAAACTGGTGCCACGGCCGAGATACAGGACGTCACGACACTTTGACAGTTCGCGCGACAAGAACTCGATTTCCGGCTGGATGCTCTCGAGTACGTGGCCCATCACGCGCGGCAATTCGGCGAGGCTCCTGACGAGCTCCTGCAGCTCGTCTTCGGGGACCGTCCCGCGGGCTCTGGCGGCGCCGATGGCGAGTGCTGCTAGAACGGCAAGCTGGCAGGTAAAAGCCTTGGTAGAGGCGACGCCGATCTCCGGTCCGGCAAGGATCGGGAAAACCGTATCGGCCTCGCGAGCGATGGTCGATTCGCAGGCATTGACGATAGCGCCAATTTTCAGCCCACGCTCCTTGCAGTACCTCAATGACGCAAGCGTATCGGCGGTTTCGCCGGACTGCGAGATGAAAAGAGCTGCCGACTGCGGCGGCAACGGGATCTCGCGGTAGCGGAATTCGGACGCAACGTCGATTTCAACCGTCAGGCGCGCATAGCGCTCGAACCAGTATTTTCCGATCAGTCCGGCGAAATAGGCGGTTCCGCAGGCAGAGATCGCCAAGCTCGGGACCTTGGCGAAATCAATGCCAGGAACCATGTCGCGACTGTCTATGATGTTAATGTAATGACGGAGAGCATGGGCGATGACCTCGGGCTGCTCGTAAATCTCCTTCTCCATGAAGTGGCGATGGTTGCCCTTGTTGGCCAGATCGGCCGCGGCCGTGGAGATATGGAGCGGACGCTCGACGGGACGGCCGTCGACATCGAAGATATGGGCGCCCGAATTGCCGACAACGGCCCAGTCGCCGTCGATGAGATAGGTAATTTCATTGGTGAAGGGAGCAAGGGCGATCGCGTCGGAGCCCAGGAACATCTCGCCGTCGCCGTGACCGATCGCGAGCGGTGGCCCGTTGCGCGCCGCCGTGATGGTCGACGGTTCATCTTCGAAGAGGATGGCAAGCGCATAGGCGCCCTTGACGCGTTTCAGCATGGCACGCGTGGCCTCTTGCGGCCTCATGCCCTCTCGGCGGTATCTTGCCAAGAGATGCCCAACGACCTCGGTGTCGGTGTCGGTCTGGAACTCGGCGCCATCCGCCGCCAATTCGTCCTTCAGCTCGGTGAAGTTCTCGATGATGCCGTTATGGACTACGGCGACACCGTCGCTAAAGTGCGGGTGCGCATTGCGTTCGGTCGAGGCCCCGTGGGTTGCCCAACGCGTGTGGCCGATGCCGACGTTGCCGCTCAGCGGCTCTTCCTTCAGTCGCCTCTCGAGGTTGACGAGCTTGCCCTCGGCGCGCCGGCGGTGCAAGGCACCCTCGATGATCGTCGCAACGCCGGCGGAATCATAGCCGCGATATTCCAAACCCTTCAACGCGCCGATCAACCGATCCGACACCGGCTGTTGCCCAACGATGCCAACAATCCCGCACATGTTCGTCTCCGCATCTTTGCGGGCAGCACCAGCCCACGCGAGACGGATACCCGTCCGGCCGCTTTAAGTGGCGGCCTTGTAGTAGAATTCCATAATATTGGTAAAATTGATTGTTGTGATAACTACCATCCACCCGATGGATAGGTCGGCCACTGTGGAGCCACGACCCAAACTTCTATTCGCGCCTGACGCTCTTATGAGGATCGCAAACTCACACCCGCGGCAGGATCACGGCCTCGGAAAGGCCAGGAGGCCTTGGACAGTGGACGGACGACGGGCCTGCGGCCCCTTGTCAGGCCGTCGGCATCTAGGAGCATGGTGCCGCCGACTTGGGCATCGGCGATGGTCTGTCTTGGCGACAGCCTGAGTTCGCTTCAGGACCGTCGTCGTCTCGCGCGGCTGCCGGTGTCAGTTGACGATAACAAATGTCCGCCGGGGGCGAGCGCCTCGCGCACGGCACGTGCCAGCCGCGGTCGGTCCGGGACGCCGTCGAAGGCGTTGGCCGTGAAGACTCACGGGGCGTGACACCAGAGTAGCGAGTTCGTAGCGCGTAGCCGGCGACGAATTCGCAATTGGTCGCGCCGGCGCCGGTCAGCCGGCGCTGCGCGGCCTCCAGCTGGTCGGCGTAGTGCGACGACATGGCGGGTGATCGTGGCGATCGGCACAGCCGCCCCGCAACAGAGGTCGACCACCTCCATGCCCGGCTTCAGCCCGGTTGTCGCAAGCGCCATCTTCGCTGCGGTCGCGCTTGTCATGCTGCTCTTTCCTGGCCTTTGCAAGAACACGAACCTCGGCTTCGGTCGGAATGGCAATGTGGCGAAGGGCGACCCGATCTGCGTCAAGCTCATCGCCAGGGAAGAGGCGAATGATGAGCAGCCCCACTATCGCCTGATCACCACCGGCGGCCGCCGATGTTCCCAGCATTCGCGTTCCAAGGTCGGCATGTCGTGCTCCTCGCTGGCATAGCCGAGGCAGAAATAGCCGATCAGCGTCCATTCGGGCGGCGTGTCGAGAATTTCGGCCATCTCGGTCGCATCGAGGATCGACACCCAGCCCATGCCGATGCCCTCCGCCCGCGCCGCCACCCACAGTGTGTGCACTGCCATGACGGCCGAATAGTCGATGGTCGCCGCCATGGTCATGCGACCGAGCCCATGGCCTTGTCGGGTCGTGCGGTCGGCGAAGACCGCGAATTGACAGGGCGCCTCGTCGAGCCCGGCAAGCTTCAGCCGGGCATAGAGTGCGGCGCGCTCTCCCGAAAAGCGCGTGAGCGCCTCGGCATTGCAGCGCTCGAAGCAGTCTCTCACGGCAGTGCGCCGCTTGAGGCTCTCGACTACTACGAAGCGCCAGGGCTGGCTGAGGCCAACGGAGGGCGCAATGCTGGCGAGCTCGAGCAGGCGTTCCAGCGTACCCTCTGGCAGAGCCGTCGGCTCGAAGCGCCGCACATCCCTGCGCCAGCGCAGCAGCGTGATCAGCTCGGAGCGAAAATCGTCGGTGAAATCTGGAGGTGACGGCATGGCGGTCTCGTTAGGTATGGATTGGCATTAGGGAGTACAGTGTGGACAGCCTCTGCCTATTGCCAAGCTGGCTTGTTGCGTCCGACAATCGCGTCATGCGACCCCAACCGCAAACGATAGAAAAATCTTTCCTGGTGGGCGGCGCTATTACGATGCAATCGACCAAGCCAGTTTCGATCAGCTCGCACCGCGGTGAATCGTGTACCAGGCCGTTGCTAAATGCGCCATTGACACTCAGGCGCACCCGTATCGCTCACCAGGCCTCGGAATGCAGAGAACGTCGGCCTGGAACGCGGAGACGGCGACAGGCGTCTCAGCTTGCATATGGTCGTTCCTGCCGCACCGCCTGCAACTCAGTTTGCTTCCGACCACGTCGGCCTCGACGTCCCCGAAGATTCCCCAGGTCATTCGGCAGATACCATCGTCTGTCGTCATAGCGCCGCAGCGGACAGCACCAGCTGCCCAGTTTCATTTGGTGCATCGCTGAGCTTCCAGTCGCCACCGCAATTTCGTCTTCCACCAGCGTCAGGCATGACCCAAATTGGAGCTCATCCCTCTCACAGTCGATTCGCGCTTGAACTATATGTTCTACTTTCGTTCACTGTTCGGACGACACATTAGAAAGAGCTGGAATGGAATCTATCATCAGCCCTCGACAGCCGCCAAAGGTGGCCGCTGTTCAAGCCCGCCGAAAAATTTGGATGCCGTTCACAAGGGGAGAGCATTGGTGGGACCATGCCGGCACCATCTACCTCTTTGTTCTTCTCGGGGAACATCGCCCGGGCCAGTGGTCTCAATCGTGACCGGAGAGTAAAAATAACTGACGCGCATCAGGGCTCGCGCATGTGGAACGAGATGAGCATCCCAGTTACTGGCACATTCTACAATCAGCTACCAATTGACAAAACGTAAGGCAGGAGACGGTTGAGACGTGGAAGGTGTTCGACCGTCGTACCGCAGAGTCGCCATAAGTCGCATTTACGAGGCCCTAATATTTGATGCAAATGGCTGGGAACGTTGCTCACCCTCAACTCGGAGGTGACCGTTACCATCAACAGCGGATGGGCTGGTGCCGTCATGAAGTTGGAGGGCGACTTGCTTCCTCTAGCCGTTTTCGCAACCTATTCCGTCGCCGTCTCGGTCAAGATCATAGATATCGGTGCCCACGACAGAGACCGGCCCGTGTACGTATGCGGGACCATTGCCCTTTCCGGAGGAACAGTCGACATCGCTGGCGATTGGAACACAGGCGCCTGTGTAGTTAGGGTCGCAGGATTCTTGGCCATGAGCGCTGCTGATGAAGGACGCCAGACCCAGAGCGACCGCGCCTAGACGATGAAACCGCATCAAACACCCGCCAGCCAACACCCAAGAAATCTTAGCGGGCATTTTAGCTCCATGCAATATTAGCGCTGGCTTGGGCGCCTATATATCACCACCAAGCTCCAAAGAGATAAGTTATTGCCCCACTGCAATGATCAAGATCGCGTTGAGGGTCGCGCGATGGCGGGCTACTTGATTTCGGTTTGGCAGATGCGCGGCCAAAGACCGACGCGTGCTGCCAGGCATATGCATCTGCGGCGGGGTTTGACTTTTGATATTGCGAGGCAGGAAGGTCGCTTGCTGTACAGAGGAGCTTATTGCCGAGGTCGAGAATCTTAGTGCCGATCGATGGTAGTGCATCCACATCAGTCTGATTTTCGACAGCCGTCGTCGAGCCGGAGTGCGCATCTCCCTCTGCGGTGAGGCCTCCGTAAGCGTCTGCGACGACCGACAGAGTCGACAACCACGCGCTTCGTTCAGCCCCCCGAGGTGATCATGGCTGAAAGCGGTCCTACAAGGGCGGGCGATGTTAGCCGTCAAGGCCGACAAAAGGCAAACGCTGTGGGATCGTGTGCAGGGCGAGGTCGGCGTCCCGGTCCCGAAGGAGCATAAGAAGTACAAGGCGGAATGGCTGAAGCCGGGACTGGTCGGCCGGGTCAGGAGGTCGAAGAGCGAAGAGAAGCTGCGCCACGCAAGGCTACCGGATTTCTGGGAGGATAACCAAAGAGCACGGTCAGTCTTGGGTATATTGTACGATTGTTACCCAAGCGGCGGCCGGCATGGAACTCTCATCCTCGTGGAGCTAGGGTTGTGCTATGGCACAGCCCTTTCAATCCGCCCCAATGAGCGCTTCATTTCAGATGATCGTGGACCACTATGAGACAGCGGTTTCACTCCAGGAGCGCATTGTAACTCGCGCTCGACAAGTCGGCTTGGCGACCAAAAGCGATGACGAATTTCTGGAGCATCTGAATGCCGCGTTAGAGCGGGTGCGCCAAAGCTTGGCTCGGGCCGATTAACGTAATTGATTAAAAAATGGGACATCCGCGGTCGGCAGGCATACAGTGTGCCATCGACGGCAACTCTAAGGGCGTCCGTCGGCTGTGAGCGATCAACATGCTTCCGCCCCAATAGGGAGAGGGAGCTATGACAGACTCCAGTTCACAAACTCACACTGCCGCGCAACGCGACACCGGCCAAAATTCGATCTATCGCAATTCGCTGCTGCTACGAATGTGCTCGGCAGATTTGGCATTGCTGCAACCTCATTTCGAAAGCGTCTCCCTTGGGCTGAAGACGCATCTCGAAGTGGCGGGGTCACCAATCAGCACCGTGTACTTCTTCGAGAGCGGTCTCGGGTCAGTGGTGGGCGAGCTGCGGCCTGGTATCGAAGCTGAGATCGGAATCATTGGTTGTGAGGGCATGACCGGCTCAGCGCTCGTCATGGGCGATGACCGGTCAACGCACGATTGTTACGTCCAATTAGAAGCCCGAGCCTTTGTTATCGACGCGGGCCTCTTCACCAAGGCGCTTCTGACAAGCCCAACCTTGCGAACCTTTCTGCTCCGCTACGTTCACTACTTTCACCTCCAGGCAAGCTTCACCGCGCTCAGCAATGCCCGGATGAACATAGTCGACAGGCTCTCAAGATGGCTGGTGATGTGTGATGATCGCGTCGACGGGAACAGCTTTGCGATTACGCACGAGTTCTTATCAGTTATGCTCGGTGTCAGGCGGCCCGGCGTCACCATAGCGCTGCAAACCTTGGAGGGCCAAGGTCTGATACGCTCAATGCGAGGAGAGGTAGTCATTCTTGATCGCGCGCGTCTAATTGCGCTGGCAGATGGGTCATATGGCAGGGCTGAAGCCGAATACGCTCGGCTAGTCGGCAAACCCCATTGATCGCAGGCGCCGCGGCGTCCGTAGCGCCGCGACGGTGATCGCCAACGAATGTGCTCGACAGGAGATGGTCGATCTCCTGCATTGGAGTCACGTAAGCCGCCTAGACAGAGCCTTCACCGCCGACGTTGCCGAGCATCGGGATCCAAGACGAAGCTGTCATGCCGGCACCGCTGCATGCGCCCCGCGAGGAACAAACCGCCCCTCGCCTTCGTTCAGGATCCCGAAGCACGATACGGCTGTGCACCACCTTCCGGCCACTCAAAGGAGACCCGAGACGACTTGGTCCGTAAAGGAGGTTTTCGAAGAGCATCTGAGGCTTCGCGCGGCAGGCGATATCGAGGAGGATCTCTTGGGCGCACTGCCATCTAACCTCGATTAAACAGGCACTGATGCGCTGGCTGGAGCAATGGCGAGACTCATTGCACCAGCCAAGTTCAGGGCATGTGCAGACAACCGCTTTTGGCCCGGAACAGATCGATTGGCGGCATAGCCTTATCTTCCCTCACAACGGGAAGGCTGTTTCGGGACTTTTCGAAATCAGCGGATCACAGGCTCGCCATGGAAGCGGCGGCGCGATGGAGGAGAAACGCCGAAGCCAACTTCCATCATCAGCCGTGGCCTGTGCGACGGCACGGTGCCCATATGGAACCCGAACGGATCCTCGACGAAACCGAAACCGGCCTTGCCGGTCAGCGTGACCGGACTCTGCTTGCCGTAGACGTCCAGAATCTCTTGCGCTGGATGGCCGACGACAAGCGTAAATTGGTGCTTGAGGGCGCGGCGATCATGGCTGCCGCGAACATAGATATGCGGGCCGGTCCCCTCGTCGACGGGCACCAGATAGAAAAAGAACTTCAGCATCCGCCAGTCGTCCAGGTCGAAGTGGTATTTGCCGAGCGAAGCCAGGTTCTTGTCCGCGTCCGACGCCTGGCCGGTCGGGAAGCTCCACCAGACGCGCGTCGTGATCAGCGTCGCCTGGCCGCCGAGATAGTGCGCCGCTATATCCATGAGCAGCGGATCGTTTTGGATGGCAACGGCCGACTTACAGCCCAGAATGCGCTCGAAATAATGGCCGCTGAGCAACGGACGGCCAAATCGCGCCTCAGCCTCCGCATGCTCCGCCGGCATGAACTCGAGTCGGCGATCGAAATTGCCGAAACAAGGTGTGCACCTGGCGAATGCGGCTACATCTTCAGCCACCATTGCAGGCAGGACAAGGCCGGGAAAAAGCCCATCCATCCGCAGCGCGTCGACAACGTCGTGGCAATTGACACCGGCAAACATAGTGTCCTGGGCTCTTTGCGGCCTTCGGACCGGCTTTGCACCACGCCAGTGCATTCTCCGTGCCGGCATGGTGCGCGCCAACATGAACATGGGCAGCCACGCCGGGTTCTCGCGAATATCCGACAGGTAGGTCGGAATGCGTACGGCTATGCGACGCAGCATGCTGCCGTTTCGCGCGATTGTCTCAAGGCTTGCAGCGCCGGCTTTGTCGGAGTTCATAACGGTCATCGGGGTCCTCAGGTCATGAATGCACTTATCGACGAAGTTGGGTCCCGGTGTTTCGCCGAAACCCGATTCGCCGCGGAAGAACTAGGCGCTTGCCACGTTTTGTGCAACGCACCATTGCAGTGAGAAAATGGAGGTTGCGCGTTCGTATAAGACAATCGCAACCACTCCAATTACCTCAGGAACTGTCTGTAGCCGCCGCCCATCAGGTAGCGGCCGCGTTGGATGGCGCGACGTACCTGATCGCGAAGATGCCCGCCTGGATGACGCCAATCTTCTTCGACACGGCGTCTCCCGAACAAGGCAATGGCGACCTCCTGATGAGATGCTCCCGCCAGCGAGCCATCCAAAGCCTGCAGTACAATACGCAGACGCGCTCCGCGGTGTTCCGGCGGAAAGCAAGCAGCTGACACGCGGCGGCAATCATTGATGTCGTTCAGGAACTGAAGGGCAGCGACATGGAACTTGAGGTGCTGCGGCTGAAGGATCGCGTCGACATATAGCCGCAACGGGCGGAGGACGGACGCACCGGAAACGGCGATCTGCAGACTCCGGCAGTTCTCCCTCAGCAGCACGTGCTGCATGCCCGCAGCTGTCAGCAGGATGTCCTTGCAGCATGAGAGCGAAGAAAGGTGAAGCGGTTCAAAATCGTGGTCGAGCCCCAGCGGCTCCGCGGCCGCTCGTAGAATACAGGCGCAATCGCGCGGATCCCAAAAGACCCTCGCCGATGTAGCGTCCGACTGTGGCGCGTCCGCGAAAAAGGAGGCTCCATTGTCTTAGGAAAGCTGATTCTGTCGTCAACTCGATTATCTTCATGTCGGCCTGGGTTCCGACAAAGCAGGCGGACGGTGCCATTTTAGCGTGGTCGCGCTGGAATTGTGGATTGCGCCGAAGAAACTCCCAGGCCCAGCCAGTGCGTGGCAATCGTCTGGCGTAGTGGTAAGCGTCCTGGCGACGCCAGTCCGGCCAGCATACAAGGCCGACCGTCGCTTCCTTGGG
The DNA here is from genome assembly GCF_040323255.1 of Mesorhizobium sp. M0052. NCBI lineage: Bacteria > Pseudomonadati > Pseudomonadota > Alphaproteobacteria > Hyphomicrobiales > Phyllobacteriaceae > Mesorhizobium > Mesorhizobium sp. M0052. The sequence goes on from NZ_JAMYUS010000041.1 coordinate 10,467, forward strand.
CAAACCAGCATCCTTCATGGCACAGGTGTCCACAATGGCGCTATGCTGACGGGCCTAGAACCGGTTGCCACAGTACCGGTCCGCTCAGACGTCCCCTGCTGCGGATGCGCAAAAGGCTCGCGTGGGAAATCTCGAGAAACCCAGCCACCGCCTCCGTTTTGCCGACGCACTTGGGTTCTCCGATGCGCGACAATGGCCACGTAGCAAGGCGGAGGATCCGCTCCATGCGCGTGTCCGTCACCGTTACGATCCGGGTCAGATCCTTGGCCAAGCCGAACTCGATCATGCCCGCGAAGAGCTCGTAGGTCGCCTGGGCCAGCCCGCCCGCTGCCTTGGGCGCCGACGGAGGAAGATCGAGCGCGAAACGACTGCTCTCCCATATGTCGGTGGTCGAGGGCACGACGTCAGCACCCAGCAGCACCGGGAAGGTGTCGCGCAACATTGTGGGTCCGGTGCTGGGCAAAAGACGCACGCAACCGCGAATTCGCCAGTCGGATCCTTTGAGGAGCAGATAGACAGGCTTGAGAGCATCAAACGGATCGGATTCCATCTGGTCTTCGGTATCAACTTCCCAATCGAGCCTTTCCTTGAACACCCGAAACCTGAGCCCGTGCATCTCTTTGAGCTCGCCTGCAAAATCACTGTAAAAGTCTGGTGCTATCAGTTGCATCATGGTCGCCTCCATGTGGGATGTGTTCCCGCCATCGAAGGGCAAAGCTGACAGCGATGCAGCCTGTAGAGGTTTACAGGTATCGTGGCTGAGAATCAGGATCTCGTCAGGCCGGAGGCAGCCATTCGTGCAACGGCTTGGTTGATCGTTCGAACGCCAAACTTTGCCTTGGCGTTTTCCAGATGAAAGGTCACGGTGCGCTTTGAGACGCCGAGAAGCTGGCTAGTATCCCAAGCCGACTTGCCGCGCGCCGCCCATTTCAGACACTCGAACTCCCGCGGGGTGAGCGTTACACCATCCACCACGCGATGATCGGCGAGCCTTCGCCGGACATGGATATGAAAGTTGATGGCCACCAGCTGCAATGCTTTTTCGTAACGTGCCAGTGACCGCAACAGAGGCGGACGGGACTCGTCGGAAGCAAAGGTCAGGGCAGCAAACCGGCCGAGATGATCATGCATGGACATCGTCAGGCCGCCGCAGATGCCAAACTCAGCCGCACTCTCTAGAATTTGTTGCTGCGAATTCGGCAGACCGTGCCGAGCGCGATCCACACCCCAATCGAATGTATCCCAGCCTTGCAGCCCGCGCAGGATGACCGGATCGAGACTGTGGTACCGCTGTTGCAGATAACGTGACGTCCAGGATGAAGGATAGTTTGAAATCAATTGGGGGGCGTCGCCGCAGGCTGACGGGTAGGTGAAATAGGCGAATAGCGGGAAGTCGAAGCCGGCTGCAGCGGAGGCCATTGCCTCACAGAGATCGGCAGCATCAACACTTGCAGACAGTTGCTCGACGAAGTTCTCAAACACGCGATGCATGTGTCCTGTGCGTAACCTCCGTAACGCTCAATGCTAGGCAGAGACCTTGTTTTAGATGATCCCGGACGAATACGGCGCGTGCCGAGAACGTGGCTAATGTGTTGAACCAATCCGAAATAGTCTGACGTTGTCTATGAGCCGTGTGCCGCCGAGCCAGGCGGCGGCAAGCAACCGTGCCGGTCGATCGAGGCTTGTTATCGGGTGCAGATCTGCCTCATCGCGAAGTTCCAGGTATTCGACCTCGCGATAGCCTGCAGCCAGAATTGCTGCGCGAGATTCTGCAAGCGTTGGCAGGATGGGTGAGCCGCGCTCAAGCCGCTCAGCCGTCTTGAGCAGGACCGATGATAGCTTGGGAGCAACAGCGCGTTCCGCTGGCGAGAGCCGCACATTGCGCGATGATAACGCAAGACCGTCGGCTTCACGGACTGTCGGACAGGCAACAATGGTGATTGGAATATCCAGATCCCGGGCCATGCGCCTGACCAGGTGAATTTGCTGAAAGTCCTTTTCGCCAAAGAAGCCGAAGTCAGCGCTGGTCTGCAGGAAGAGCTTGGCGACGACGGTCGCCACGCCGTCGAAATGCCCCGGCCGGAATGTACCGCACAGGCCTTCGCTGACACCGCAAACCGAAACGGTGGTGGCGAAGCCCGCCGGATACATCTCCTCTGCATCTGGCGCATAAAGCAGGTGCGCGCCAACCGGTGCCAGTTTGGCGGCATCCTCGTCCTCGGTGCGGGGATACGCGGCAAGATCGGCCTGGCTGTTGAATTGCTTCGGGTTGACGAAGAGCGTCACTATCACACGGTCTGCCTTCTCGAGTGCAGCGCGCACCAGGCTGAGATGGCCCTCATGCAGGACGCCCATCGTTGGCACCAGGGCTATCCTCACACCTTCGCAGCGCCATGCGGCGACGCTTTCGCGAAGCTGGTCAACGCTCCTGACGATCGGCACGCTCACGCTGCTTCTCCGCTCTTGGTGGCGTCCGTGTCGGCGGGCTTGGGCGCATCGGCAAACACGTGCTCTGCGGCGGGAAACTGGCGCTCCTTCACCTCGCGCGCATAGGAAGCGATCGCAGCCGCAGCCGCCTCCCGGAGTTCAGCATAGCGCTTGACGAACTTGGGCCGGAAGTCGCCGAAGAGGCCCAGCATGTCGTCGACGACGAGAATCTGGCCGTCACAGGCTGCCGAGGCACCGATGCCAATGGTCGGGGTCGCCACCTCCTTGGTGATCCGGCGGGCGAGCGCTTCAGGAACCTTCTCCAGGACGACCGCAAAGGCGCCCGCTTCGCTCACCGCAATTGCATCGCGCCTGATGCGCTCGGCATCCCCGCCCCTGCCCTGTACGCGGTAGCCACCGATGGTGTTGATGGCCTGCGGCGTCAATCCGACATGGGCCATGACGGGCACGCCGCGTGCGGCGAGGAAGCCGATCGTCTCTGCCATCGCTTCGCCGCCTTCGAGCTTGACGGCCGTGCAGCCGGTCTCGGCCATGACGCGCGCGGCATTGCGGAAAGCCTGCTCTGGGCTTTCCTCGTAGGAACCGAACGGCAGGTCGACCACCATCAGCGCCTGCTTGATGCCACGGCGCACCGCCTGGCCGTGCGTGATCATCATCTCCAGCGTGACACCGAGCGTCGAGGGCAGGCCGTGGAGAACCATGCCGACGCTGTCGCCGACGAGCACCACATCACAATGGGGATCGACAAGCCGGGCGACTGGGGTGGTGTAGGCGGTAAGGCAGACGAGCGGCGTCCCACCTTTGCGCGAACGAATATCCGGCGGAGTGATCGCCCTGGTGTCACCATAAGCGCTCATGGGACCCTCCTTCCCCTACGTTACCAGCTGCGGCTGTCGCCTTTGGCACATTTTTGTGCAGGTGCGAAGAGCAAAAAAATGGCCATGCAGCTGCGGGGTGTTGACGTGCCAATTGGCACGCTTACACTAAATCGATTAAGGTGCCCCCGAGTTGGCCAAATAATGGACGATCAGGCAATAGGACTCAGGAAAGACAGAGCCGCCGGCAAGGCCGACAACGTCAAAGTGGACTTGATCGCCTTTGTGGTCGCCGTAAACGGCAGTCAACCCTGTGTCCTCACCATCGGCCAGGCGGACACCTTGCCCTCCGGTCCATTTGCGCTTGAGCACCGATCGCTGCAATCCGGCTTGAGGGGGTGGGTCGAGCAGCAAACCGGCCATCGGCTGGGGTACATTGAGCAACTCTACACGTTCGCGGATCGGGATCGCATCGGCGCCGAGCGCCAGCAGCGCGTCATCTCCATCAGCTATCTGGCATTGACGCGCAAGGAACAGGCAGCGGGCTCGCCCAAGTGCGGATGGCAGAGTTGGTATGAATATTTTCCATGGGAGGACCACCGCTCCGGCACGCCTGCGGTCGTGCTGGACGTTCTGCGGCCGCGCCTGATCGAATGGGCAAACGGGGTTGGCGATTCGGCCACGCGACGTGAACGCTGGCAGCGGGCGACGATAGCCTTTGGCTTCGACGACCGCCTTTGGAACGAGGAACTCACGCTTCAGCGCTATGAGTTAGTCTACGAAGCAGGCCTGGTCCAAGAGGCCGTAAGAGGGCGGGACGCAGGACCCCCGCCGCTGGTGCCCAGCAAGTCCATGGTCGCCGATCATCGCCGCATCGTGGCGACCGGCATTGCGCGGCTGCGCTCCAAGATCAAATACCGCCCAGTCGTCTTTGAGCTGATGCCGCCGGTCTTCACGCTTTTGCAGCTGCAGCGAACCGTGGAGGCGCTCGCCGGCAGGCTCATCCACAAGCCGAACTTTCGCCGACTGATCGAACAGCAGGAGCTGGTCGAGGAGACCGGAGAGGCCACCACTGAGACCGGCGGCCGGCCAGCGAAGCTTTTCCGTTTCCGCCACGCCGTTCTCGACGATAGACTCATCGCCGGGACAAAATTGCCGCTGGCACGGGGTTGACATCCCTTATACTCACAGCAAGTATATGCTGGTTATTTTCAGTTAGAGTATAAGCGGGAGGGGGTCGATGGGCGCCATGCTGCCTAGGGCCGCGTTGCTCTACGAGCGCGTCCGACGAGTGATCCCGCCGATTGAATGGCCGGCTTTCGCCGAGGATATCGAGGCGATCCTTGCGCTGAAGCGCGAGCGCAACGCGATCATCCTGGCGCACAATTATCAGACGCCCGAGATCTTCCACTGCGTGGCCGACATCGTCGGCGACAGCTTGGCACTAGCCCGCACGGCTGCGACGGTCGAGGCGCAAGTCATCGTGCTGGCCGGCGTCCATTTCATGGCCGAAACGGCCAAGCTCCTCAATCCGGGCAAGACCGTGCTCATTCCGGATCTCAGCGCCGGTTGCTCGTTGGCGGACTCAATCACGGCAGAAGACGTGCGCTTGATGCGCCAGCGTTATCCCGGCGTTCCGATCATCACTTATGTAAATACGTCCGCCGAAGTGAAGGCCGAGTCGGATATCTGCTGTACATCCGGCAACGCCAAGGCGGTCGTCGAATCCCTTGGGGTTCTCCGGGTGATCATGTTGCCGGACGAATATCTGGCCCAGAATATCGCCGCTCAGACAGATGTGCAGATCATCGCCTGGAAAGGGCGTTGCGAGGTGCATGAGCGCTTTACACCGGCCGACATCCGCGAGTTGCGCGAAAGCCATCCCGGCGTGGTCGTGCTCGCCCATCCCGAATGCCCGCCCGACGTCGTGGCTGAAGCAGATTTTTCCGGCTCGACGGCTGCCATGTCCGACTATGTCGAAAGGCAAAGGCCGCCACGTGTCGTGCTGATGACGGAATGCTCAATGAGCGACAACGTCGCGTTAGCGCACCCAGAGGTCGAGTTCATCCGGCCCTGCAATTTGTGCCCGCATATGAAGCGGATCACGCTTGCCAACATCCGCACGGCGCTCGAGCAGAACCACCATGTCGTAACCGTCGAACCCGGGATCGCCGGGCGCGCGCGGCTAGCGGTCGAACGGATGCTGGCAGTTTGAGCGCCGACCTCCGCAGCTTCTTCGGGCGGCCCATCATCATCGGCGGCGGCATCGCCGGACTGATGACCGCGCTTCAACTGTCGCCGGAGCCGGTGCTTCTTCTGTCAAGGTCGCTGCTGGGAGCTGACAACTCGAGCACCTGGGCCCAGGGGGGCCTGGCTGCAAGTTTCGGCAAAGACGACGATCCGGCAATGCACCTGGCCGATACGGTTGCCGCCGGGGATGGTCTCTGCGACAGAGACGTGGCGAGCCGCATCCTCCAAGCCGCGCCCAAGGCCATAGAGGGGCTTGCGGGCTTTGGGGTTCGCTTTGACCGCACGCCGGAAGGATCACTGTGCCTCGGATTGGAGGCCGCACACAGCCGACGTCGCATCGTTCATGCGCATGGGGACGGCACCGGGCGTGAGATCATGCGTGCGCTGATCGCGGCTGTGCGTTCCACTCCGTCGATAGTTGTCGTGGAGGGCGTGGAAGCGCGCCGGCTCGCAGTGCGAGAGAATGCGATCCGAGGCGTCTGGGCGAGCTGTTCGATCGCACCTTTCTTCTTCGGCTCACGGCGGGTGGTTCTCGCCACCGGTGGCATCGGGGGACTGTTTCTCGACACCACGAACCCTTGGGGCAGTTGCGGACAAGGCCTTGCGCTTGCGGCCCGCGCTGGAGCTGTCCTAGCCGACCTCGAATTCATTCAGTTCCACCCGACCGCGCTTGACGGCCCAGAACGCCCTATGGCGCTGGTCAGCGAGGCTGTGCGAGGCGAAGGTGCTGCCCTGATCGATGAAACCGGCCAGGCTTTTCTCCAGAGCGTGCCCGGGGCGGAACTTGCGCCTCGCGATGTCTTGGCCCGCGCCGTGTGGAACCATCTTGCGGACGGCCACCATGTTTTTCTCGATGCCCGACAACGGCCAGGCCCGGCATTCGCTCGACATTTCCCGACAATCGCATCAGCCTGCCTTGGAGCGGGCATCAATCCCGCGCGCGATCTCATCCCCATTCGTCCGGCCCAACACTACCACATGGGTGGCGTTGCCGTGGACAGCTCGGGCAGGACCTCCGTCAAGGGGCTGTGGGCCTGCGGCGAAGTCGCTTCGACAGGACTGCATGGCGCCAACAGGCTCGCCAGCAATTCCTTGACGGAGGCAATCGTGTGCGCCCGCTGGGTCGCTGAAAGCGTCGCCGGAACGCCTGCGCGCAGAACAAGGCCTGCGTTTGCGAACGTTTACCCACCGCCCGCTCCGATAGCCGTGCGCGTTTTTCTGTCGCGCGCACTCGGCATCGTCCGGGATGGTCAAGCGTTGAAAGCAGCCGCGCGTGCCTTATTGCCGCTCGCCGAAAGCAAGGATGCGGTCTCGGATCCGGCGGCTGTCGGGCTAATGATTGCTGTTGCCGCCTTGTTGCGCGAAGAAAGCCGCGGCGCTCATTACCGGACAGATTTTCCTCATCATGCGACTGCCGCCCGACGGTCCGAAATCACGCTCGAAGCCGTCTTGGCGGCTGCGCGGGAACTCGGACACTCGCCAAGCTCCGAAGGTGCAAAGTGATGATGCTCTCACCGCTCCCCACGGTCCTGCTTGAGCCGCTTGTACGGGCATCTCTTCTTGAAGACCTTGGCAGAGCCGGCGACTTGACCACGGACGCCATCGTCCCGAAGGAATGCCAAGCGGGAACCGTGTTGGTGGCGCGACAGTCCGGAGTTGTCGCCGGCATTGATCTGGCGATGCTCGCTTTCGGCTTGATTGATCCTGGTGTCGAAATCTCCGTGGAGCGGGCAGACGGCTGCAATGTCGTGGATGGAGAGGTCATTGCATCAGTGGTTGGCCCGGCCCGGGCCATTCTCACAGCCGAAAGGACGGCACTCAATTTTTTGTGCCATCTGAGCGGCATCGCCACAGCAACGGCATCGATCGTCGCTGCGGTTCGTGGATATGGCGCGAAGATCGTCTGCACCCGCAAGACGACGCCCGGATTGCGGGCAGTCGAAAAGTATGCCGTGCGCGCAGGTGGCGGGTCCAATCACCGCTTCGGCCTGGACGATGCAATTTTGATCAAGGACAACCACATCGCCATCGCAGGCGGCGTCCGGCCAGCGCTCGAGCGAGCACGAAGAGCGGCCGGTCATCTCGTCAAGATCGAAGTCGAGGTCGATACTTTGGCCCAGTTGGAGGAGGTACTTGGCTTCGCTCCCGATGCGGTTCTGCTCGACAACATGTCCCTCCCCGATCTTCGCCGCGCCGTCGCAATGGTCGGTGGCCGCGCTATCACCGAGGCTTCTGGCGGGATCACGTCGCATACAGCGCGAGCGGTTGCCGCGACCGGCGTTGATCTGATTTCGGTCGGCCGACTCATCCACAGCGCGCCGATCCTGGATATCGGCCTCGACCATCGGGGCTCATGATTGTCTGAGTAACGAACAGGATTGGGTCAACTGTCCTTTCCGATCATCATAGTCAGATAGCAAAGACCCGCAAGACAGACCGGAGGAACAGCATGGAGATGCAAACGGCAAGTTCAACGCAGACACCGCCACAGGCCAAATCTCTTGACCCCCCTGACCCTGGAGCGTGGACCTTGGAGAAGGCTCAGGCACTTTACCATGCCCCCTTCAACAATCTCCTCTTCCTGGCGCAAACGGTGCACCGCCAGAATTTCGATCCAAACAAGGTCCAGCTCAGCCGGCTGCTCAGCATCAAGACCGGAGGATGCCCGGAGGATTGTGGCTATTGCAGCCAGTCGGCGCGTCACGAAACCGGGTTGGAGGCGTCCAAGCTGATGGATGTCAGGCGCGTCATCGCCGAAGCGACCAAGGCGCGTGATGCCGGCGCCACCCGTTATTGCATGGGCGCGGCCTGGCGAAACCCCAAGGCGCGCGACATGGATGCGGTGGTGGCGATGGTCGAAGGCGTCAAGGCGCTGGGCCTGGAGACCTGCATGACACTCGGCATGCTCGATCTTGAGCAAGCCGCTCGACTGAAGCAGGCGGGCCTCGACTACTACAACCACAACATCGATACGTCAGAACGCTACTATAGCGAGATCATCGGTACGCGGAGCTTTGCCGAGCGGCTCGAGACGCTTGACCACGTTCGCAAATCCGGCATCAAGGTCTGCTGTGGAGGCATTGTCGGCATGGGCGAGGAGCCGGTGGACCGGATCGACATGCTGGTGACGCTGGCCAATCTGCCGGAACATCCGCAAAGCGTTCCGATCAACATGCTGATCCCGATCGCCGGTACGCCGCTTGCAGACGCCAAGCCCATTGAGCCGATCGAATTCGTGCGCGTGATCGCGCTGGCGCGCATCATGATGCCGAAATCGCATGTCCGTCTGTCCGCCGGCCGCACCGCGATGACCGACGAGATGCAGGCGCTGTGCTTTTTTGCCGGCGCCAACTCGATCTTCTTCGGCGACACGCTGCTGACGGCGGACAATCCCGGTGAGGACAAGGATACCCTGCTGTTCCGGCGCCTTGGCATCGATCCGATGGAACTCGAGGCGCAATGAACGGGGCGCCGCTTGCCCGTTATGATGCGACCTTGCAGGGGCTAGCGCGCAAGGACCGGCTGCGGACGCTTTCGCCCCGCGCCGGGCTGGACTTCTCGTCGAACGACTATCTCGGGCTGGCCGCGTGCAGAAGACTTGGCGATGCGGTTGTGGCGGCGATTGCGCGGGGCACGCCGGTTGGCGCCACCGGGTCGCGGCTGTTGCGCGGCAATGCACCGGAACACGAGCAGCTCGAGGCAGATGCGGCGGCATTCTTTGGAGCCGACCGCGCGCTGTTCTTCGGCAGCGGCTACATCGCCAACTTCGCTCTGCTGAGCGCCCTGCCGCAGAAGGGCGATCTTTTGGTCCTCGATGAGCTCGTCCATGCCAGCATGCATGAGGGTGCGCAGGCCGGGCGCGCGCAGTTCGTGCTGGCCGCGCACAACGACGCCACCGCTGTCGAGGATGCGATTACACGGTGGCGCGTCGCAGGCGGCATGGGATGCGTCTGGATCGCGGTAGAAAGCCTTTACAGCATGGATGGCGACTGCGCGCCTTTGGAGAGCCTGGTCGCGCTTGCCGATCGGCACGGCGCATTCATCGTCATTGATGAGGCGCATGCCACCGGCGTCTGGGGATCGGACGGCCGGGGACTTGCCGCCGCTTTCGCGGGCCGCGACAACATCATAGCGCTCCACACCTGCGGCAAGGCGCTCGGCGCATCCGGTGGGCTCGTGACCGGGCCGAGGGCACTGTGCGAATATCTGATCAACCGTTGCCGGGCATTCATCTACGCAACCGCGCCATCGCCACTGATGGCGGTCGTGGCGCGCGAGGCACTCGCAATGCTCGCCGACGAGCCTATGCGGCGTGTTCAGCTGCATGAACGCGTCGCCAGCGCCGGCCGGTTGGTCAATCGCTGGGGTGTGACACCAAGTGGCTCTCAGATCCAGCCCTTAGTAATCGGCGATGTAAGGCGCACCATGGCAGTGGCGGCGCGCCTGCAGGCCCGCGGCTTCGACATACGCGGCGTTCGTCCTCCGACCGTGCCCGAGGGCACGTCGCGGCTGCGCATCTCACTGACGCTCAATATTGGCGAAGCCGACATTTCCGCCATGGTCGAGGCGCTGGTCGAGGTGTTGGCCGAAACATCACCGGAGGCGATATGACCCAACGCATCGTCATCACCGGAACGGATACCGGAGTTGGCAAGACCGTGTTTGCGGCTGGGCTCGCCGGTTTGCTGGACGGCTTTTACTGGAAACCGGTGCAATCGGGCCTCGACGGCGAGACCGACAGCGAGGTTGTCGCGCGGCTTGCCGGCTTGCCCTCAGAGCGCGTGCTGCCGGAAGCCTACCGCTTGCGGAGCCCGCTGTCGCCGCATCGTTCGGCCGAGATCGACGGCGTGGCGATCAAGGCTGCCGATCTTGCTTTTCCCGTCCTACCGACGCCGCTCGTCATCGAAGGCTCCGGCGGCCTAATGGTGCCGCTCAACCGGCGCACAAGGTTAATCGACATCTTCGCTGAATGGCGGCTGCCCGTTATTCTGTGCGCCCGCACCACACTCGGCACTATCAACCACACCTTGCTATCGGTCGAGGCGCTCCGCGCCCGCTCCATCCCGTTGGCGGGCATCGCTTTCATCGGCGATGAGATGGCCGATACGCAACGGACCATCGTGGAATTCAGCGGTGCCCCGCAGCTCGGCAGGCTGCCGCACCTCGATGTGCTGACGGGCAAAACACTGAGGGACGCAATGGTTGCCGGCTTCGCCTTCGCCTCGATTACTGGAGGTGACTGATGTCGCAGTCTCATGTGTGGCATCCCTTCACCCAGCACGCACTCGAGCCTGCGATCCCAGAAATCGTCCTGACTGAGGGCGCCTATCTCCACAGGGCCGACGGCGCCCGCATCCTGGACGCCATCTCCTCCTGGTGGGTCGTCACACATGGCCACCGCCATCCCCGCATCATGAAGGCAATCGAGACAACCGCGTCGAGCCTCGACCAGATTATCTTTGCGGGCTTCACGCACGAGCCGGCAGAGCGCTTGGCCAAGGCGCTTGTCGGCCTCGCTCCCGCTGGACTCGACTGGGTGTTCTATTCCGACAGTGGCTCGACCTCAGTCGAAGTCGCGCTGAAGATGGCGCTCGGTTTTTTCCGCAACATCGGCGCGCCGCGCTCGCGCATCGTCGTCATGGAGCACAGCTATCATGGTGACACGATTGGAACGATGAGCGTCGGTGCGCGTGGCGTGTTCAACGCCGCCTATGAACCCTTGCTGTTCGAGGTCGACAGCATCCCCTTTCCGGCCGCGGGGCACGAGCAGGAGACGCTGGATCGTTTCGAGGCTGTGACCCGCGATCGACGAGCCGCAGCCTTGATCGTCGAGCCGCTGGTGCTGGGCGCCGGCGGCATGCTGATGTATCCAGCATCGGTTCTGGCCGAATTGAAGAAGATCACTGAGGCCTCCGGCTCGCTGCTGATCGCCGACGAGGTGATGACCGGCTGGGGACGCACCGGAACCATGTTCGCCTGCGAGCAGGCATCGATTTCTCCAGATATCCTGTGCACCTCCAAAGGCTTGACCGGCGGCACCATCCCGCTGGCCGTAACGCTTGTCACCGATGCCATCTTCCGGGCGCACTATTCCGAGGACCGGAAGAAGACGTTTTTCCATTCGAGCTCCTACACCGCCAATCCGATTGCCTGTGCGGCAGCACTCGCCAATGTCGAGATCTGGCGCGACGAGCCAGTGGCCGGGCGGATCACGGCCTTGAGCGTGATGCAGGCCGTCGGGCTGCAACGCTTTCGGGACAATCCATATTTTGCCGACTGTCGAGCCACGGGAACGATCGCGGCGCTCGACCTGCGAACCGGTTCAGCAGGTTATCTCGCCGAGATTGGTCCGAAGCTGCGCGCTTTCTTCCTCGAGCGCGGCCTACTTGTGCGCCCGCTCGGCAATGTCCTCTACCTTCTGCCACCCTATTGCATCGCAGGCGACGAGCTCGAACGACTATATGACGCCATCGAGGAGGCCGGGGAACGCTTCGGGTCAAGGCCATGAGCAAGTCGTCGCGCATTCTCGGACTTGGCCATCACGTGCCTGGGCGCAAGGTGGCCAATGCCGAGATCGAGAGCAATCTCGGCCTCGAGCCGGGCTGGATCGAAAGGCGTACCGGAATCCGTTCGCGCTTCTGGGCAACGGACGAAGACACGCTGTCGGGTCTTGCCACCCGGGCTGGCGACATGGCGCTGGTGAACGCCGGTATTGCGCGCCACGACATCGGTCTGCTGTTGCTTGCCACCTCGACGCCCGACCATCTTCTGCCGCCAAGCGCGCCGCTGGTCGCACACAAGCTTGGCCTTGGCCGCGCAGGCGCGGTCGATCTGACCGGCGCCTGCGCCGGCTTCATCTATGCGCTCATGTTTGCGGACGGGTTCACCCGCCTGCATGGCAAACCAGCGCTGGTCATCGCCGCCAACATCCTCAGCCGCCGCATCAATCCAGCCGAGCGCGCGAGCTCAGTCTTGTTCGCCGATGCCGCCGGCGCCCTGGTGATCGGTCAGTGCGATGATGCTGATCGGGGCATTCTCGGTGCCTCGGTGGCTTCGGACGGCTCGCGCTACGGGCTGATCCAGATTCCCGCAGGAGGAAGCAACACGCCGTTCCATGGCGACCTCGACCTCGGGCAGACCCGGATGACGATGACCGACGGGCCCGAAGTGTTCGCAAAGGCCGTCGAGATGATGACCGATTGCTCGACAGCCGCGCTAGCCACTGCGGGAGCGCGGCCACACAATGTCGGCCGGTTTGTGCCGCATCAGGCCAATACTCGGATTTTCGGCGCGGTCGGAAGAAACCTCGGCATTGCGGACCAAGCAATTGTCAAGACGATTGCCGAATACGGCAACTCTTCGGCCGCGACGGTCCCGCTGTCGCTCTCGCTCGCCAACCAGATGAAGCCATTCCAGCCAGGAGAGAAAATCCTTCTGGCGGCGGCGGGTGCGGGTCTCAGCGGCGGCGCTCTCGTGGTTGGAATCTAGCCGGCCGGCTCACGCGCGCAGGATTGGTCATGAATGGCAATAGGAGCAACAGAACCAATGCCAAAAAATGGCCTTCTGAAGCTCGACATGACCAAGCTGACGCAGCACGACCCGTGCGAGCCTCTGGATGAGTTCAAATGCAACACCCGTTGCACCAATCGTACCATCTGAATAAAGCTCAATTACAAAGGGTGAGCCGCCCCATATATGTCGGATACCCGACATTGTTCACATAAAAGGCTCGATGCTTACACGCTCTTTGCTGGCTGCTCTTTGCTGTCTTCTCTTTTCTCTTTGCTCTTTGCTCTTCCGTCTTGACTAGCAGGAGCCTGCGGCTTATCTCATTGCCGCGTTAGCACTCGCTTCGGCTGAGTGCTAGGCATGCTCCGGCAACGGAGGACCGTTCAACATCCGCACCAAGGAAATCCAAAAATGGCAAAGTCGAATTTCCGGCCGCTGCATGACCGCGTGGTCGTACGCCGGGTCGAATCCGAATCCAAGACCGCCGGCGGGATCATCATCCCGGATACGGCGAAGGAAAAGCCGCAGGAAGGCGAGATCATCGCCGTCGGCTCCGGCGCTCGCGACGAAGCCGGCAAGCTGGTCCCGCTGGACGTCAAGGCCGGCGACCGCATCCTGTTCGGCAAGTGGTCGGGCAC
>NZ_JAMYUS010000042.1:0-23712 GCF_040323255.1 Mesorhizobium sp. M0052
CCATCGCGGTCTCCTTTCAACCGCAATGAATCACGAACTCAAATCAATGGGAATCCTGAATCCCTTAAATCGCGACACGCTTTAGGTCGATTTGAAACCAGCGATTATCGCCGGTGACGACAAAGTAAGCGGCAGAGGCGGTTGCCGCCAGCATGACCGCAGGACATAGGACTTCACGTAGACCGGAGGCATCACTTACCTCATGGCCAAGCCCTCGCAGCGTGCGGTCGGGTCGAGCCGGTTTTGCGGCTCTTCCTCGCCTCCGCATCCTCGTTCGCCGCACTCACCGCCTCCATGTGACGAACCGCCAGGCTGTCCCAGCTCACATCGGCCCGGATGATCAGTGAAGCATCGACATGGACGATCTCGCCCTTGGCGATCTTGGCGCGTCGATACAGGCCTGCACCGTGCGCTGAAAGATCCGGCGAAAGCCCTCTTCGCCCCAGCGGTGGCGGATGCGTGTCAGGGAAGAACGATCGGGAAGTGGCTTCATGCAGACCATAGCCGACGAATCACCGAATGGCGATGTTGACCTGGGCCTCGCGCATCAGCCGGCGGTCGTGGACGATCCCAAGCAGGAAACCCGCAAGCATTAGACGGACCGCAACCTCAGGATCTATTCCCGGGCGACCGTTGTCGTCGCAATAGAGATCTGCCACCTCGCCGCGCAGCCACGACAGATCAAGCACACGATCGACCTTGGCCAGGATCATCAGGGATGAGCTGTCGCAGCGAGCCGGTCATGAACAGTTCGAGTTGATCTCGTTCTTTCCGACCCAGCATCGCGAATCCTCCACCGAATCAACGATTGATCAATTGAATCAGCGGGGAAGGACTTCTTCAACAGTCCCCGCGTCCACTTCATGAGGAACGTGCTGGCCCACGCCGGCAAGAGCGGCCGCAGGGTCGTCTCAGCCTTCATCGCCACCGCATTTGCCCAAGAGACCTCGGAAGCCGCCAGCACCCAATGGCGCGCCGTCGCCGACCAGATCCGCCCGACGGTGCCGAAGCTGGCGACAATCATGGACGACGCCGAGCCCGACGTGCTGGCCTACATGACCTTCCCGAAGGAACATCGCGCCAAGCTCCACTCGACGAATCCGATCGAGCGTCTCAACGGCGAGATCAAGCGGCGCACCGAGGTCGTCGGAATCTTCCCGAATGACGATGCGATCGTGCGCATGATCGGCGCAAACCTGCTCGAACAGAACGATGAATGGGCAGTGCAGCGGGCCAGATACATGACCCTGGAAACGATCAGCCAGATGAGCGATGATCCCCTCATCAGCCTGCCAGCCGAACACCGCCTCGCACCAAATGCCCTCCGAATTCTCTTCGGAGTCGGAAAATTACCCGTGGCACGTTTTTTAACAGTTTACTACAATTACAATACGGATATGTCTTTTATGTTATCTACATTTATTTGACACGAGATGATGTTTAACTGGATCGTCCAAATTGTAGAAACTATTCTTTGTCTGGTTTGCACATCTGCCGCTTTGAAAATGCGCGGTGTGGCCGCAACGGTTTGGCAACCTCTAGAGCCAGGAGTTCTGGTCCCTGAAAAGCCGAGCCCAACCCTTGGGAGAGCCGACGATGAACGATCTTGCGCTAGTAAGTATTTGGGCTCGAGGTGCCTTTGTTCCAGCGGCGCTCAAAGGCGACGCGTAAAGCGGAGCGCTCTTGAGCTCGCTGCTGCCCAACGGCAGCCAGTCTCTTCGAGGGCATCTGCCTCCGCCACGCGCAGCCCTGCTGCGAAAATGCGCTATTAAGAAATGGGTGAAATTCAATGACAACATCAGATTTGGTCCGGCTCGACGACAGGCTTCATGCCCAGCGCGAGACATTCGACAGACTCCCAGTTATTGACGTAGGCCCTTTGCTTGATGGAACGCACCAAGCGTGGCGAAGGGATTTCGATGGGCGCTAAGCAATGTCGGTTTCATGTATATCAAGAACCACGGCATATCAGAGAATTTATTAGACGACACATTTGCGCAGGCCCGGGCTTTCTTTAAGCTGCCCATAAAAGAAAAAATGAAATTTCACATAAGTAATTCTGGGGTCGCCCTGCGCGGTTATATCGAGATATTCGGCGAAAACACCGATCCGTCAAAAACTAGGGACTTAAAAGAGTGCTTCGACATTGGCCCCGAACGGCCGAGTGTCGAAAGCCCGTTCTTTGGGCCCAACCAGTGGCCGGCCATCCTACCCGGTTTCAGGGAGGCTGTTTTCACCTATCACGAGGCGATGAAGGAGCTATCGATAAAGATTCTGAAGGGCATAGCGATCAGCCTTGATCTTCCATCGGATTTCTTCGAGCCGAGAATGAGGAATCCCATTACGACTCAACGCTTGCAACGCTATCCGTCACAAGCCGGGCTCGTGGACGAGAGGATCATCGGCATCGGAGCGCACACCGACTTTGGCAACCTAGGCTTTATCGCCCAGGATAGCGTCGGAGGGCTTCAGGTGATGAACCGAAATGGGGTCTGGATCGAGGGCACACCGATCCCTAATACCTTCGTCGTCAACATCGGAGATTTGCTTCAGAAGCTGACCAACGATGTCTATCTCGCGAACCTGCACCGCGTGGTGAACACTTCCGGGCGAGAACGCTATTCGATTCCGTTCTTTATCGACGCCGACCCTGACGCTGTCTTCGCGCCTTTGGAGAGTTGCGTTTCCGAGGCCAATCCGGCGCAATACCAGCCTATCACTTGCGGGGCATACAAGTTCGGAAAATACATCAAGGAGACCGGTAATTTCTCTGGGGTCAGCCGGCGCGTAGAAGAGGCGTTTTGGGCTTGAATATTTGACGCACGTTCAGTTCTGGCTGTCGGAAAGGCGCCCGTAGCCGGTTGCTAAGTTCGCCATTGATCTCCGCAGCCCGGACTTGCATGAGAATATGCGCACCGTGAAGCGACCAGCGCATCTGCTGCTTCTTGACCATACGTTTCCCGACAACTGAGTTCACCGCCGACTCGGCGAGAGTGGTGGCGACGCGAAGTCCAGCCCGGTAGCGCCTTCCATAGTTGACGATCGCGCCGCGGTTCGAACGGACATAGGTCAGGAGCTGCTCCGCGAGGCTGTGAAGCCGTGCGGTCGAGAACTCGCCTTCCTTCAGTCTTACTAGGAGTTGCTCCAGGTCGCGGATCGCGCGGCCGACCCGCCCATGCCACAGACGCCACTTTACGCCTCTGATGTCCCTGTCGATGGTTGGAAGCGCTTCAAAGGGGCCTGATCGGGATCGTACGATGTGATCGGCGATCTGCTGCATGGGCTGGATCTTCATGGCAATATGAAACCAGTCGATGATGTGGGTCGTCGGTTTCGGCATAGCGCGGGGCAGCCGCTTTAGGATTTCGGCCCCGTCCGAGATCACCGTCACATCCCCAAAGCCGCGATATCCGACTTCCTGGAGAGAGTCCTGGAGAGAGTGAAGAGCACGATCGCGGATTGCCTGCTGGTCGGTGCTGCCGGTGACGAAATAGCGACCGCCCCTTTCGCCCCGTCCCCCGCGCCCACATCTGGCCACGACGAGCTCGAAGTTTCGCGCCGAATGTTGATCAGCGCTACGAACGTGCGCCGTATCAATGCTGATGACGAACTCTTTGCGCCGATCTCCGGGAAGCTGCATCTCAAGCTGGCATCGGTCATCCGTTTGGGACCTCGCGCGCCAAGTTTCCTGCATGACCTGGTCGTCGAGCCGCTTGCCGATCCTGATGGTACGCTTGCGGACGGTCGCATGCGTCTCAGTCGGTTCAGTGGGCAGGAAATCGGCCAGCACCTTCGCCGCCTGCCGGTATGGCAACATGCTTCCTAGCCGCGCCGTCAGTTCCATCAGCTCCGGTGTTGCTCGATCGGGACAAATTTCCTTCAGCGGCGCGAAGGCACCGGCCATCTCCGGATGGCATTCCCGGCACAGCATCCATCGGGGATTGCGAACCTCTACGGTGCCGAAGACGGTTCGGATCCGGCGTGTCGTGTAGTCCCTGACCGGTCGGGACGTATGGCAATCCGGGCAAATCCGGCGAAGAAAAGCATAGGTCTCCGCTTCATGATTCACGACCGCGTTCTGCAGCGCAGCCATGATCTTCTTGCTATCGCCGATCGACAAGCCGATGTCGCCGTCGAACAGCTTCTCCCAGCTCTTGTCTATGCGGACCTCCTTCCGGCATGTGTCGCCAAATTCGTTCCGGCCCTCGATGGTAACCGTCCATTCCACCGCCATCGCTTTGTCTCCGATAAAAACGATGCTGATGGACCGGTCGAGCCTAACAACCGGTATTCGACCCCAGAGAAATTACCGGTCTCATCTCGACGTCGCGCTTGAGCCCGGCGCCTCGGCCTGACCGGGAACAACCTGTTGAGGTCAAGGAAGGCTTGGCTCGCCGACGCTGCCTGAAAATATCGCCTGACAAGCGATCAAGTGGCCTGTCTCAGGCCTGTAAGGCAATCAAGTAAGCTGAACTTACCACCTGATGGGTGTTTTTTCCCCTTCAACGGCGCGCCGTGTCTACCAACAAGTTCGGATCCTTCGGCCACTATCCCGCTGCCGGGCCAAGTGCTCAGTTGATCGTTGGGAGATCGCGCGGTGCTCTTGGGGTAAGCAGTTGCGCACCGTCTTCGGTGATAAGAACTGTTTCCTCGTGAAGCACGATCTTTCCAGGCTCATATTCGAGCCCCGGTTCGATACAAAGAACCATTCCGGGTACCAGCACAGTTTTGTCGCCGAGCCGGATGGAAGGCGGCTCAGTCACCCGAAGCCCCAGACCATGTCCCATTCTGCCATTGCTGTTCAAATCATCCACGCCCGACGACAGGACGCCTGCCATAGCCGTAAAGATTGATTCCGCAAGGACGCCAGGCCTTGCTGCGGCGAGACCAGCTTCATTTGCCTTCCAGACCTGCTCGTGCGCTCGAAGGAGTGCGTCAGTAACATTTCCAACGCGATAATTGCGGTCGTAGTCGCAATAGTACCCGTCAAACGTCATTCCGGTATCAATGAAAAGCAGATCGCCGTCAGCGATCGGCCGATCGCGTGGCCCACCCGTAATTTCAAACGGCCCGCCCAGGTCCGACCGAACGATAACCGCTGGGATGGCACCGGCACCCGCAGAATTCAGTCGACCACGAAATTCCCGCTGAACGGTCCGTTCGCTGTCTCCCGTCCGAATGAAGTTAGGGACATCGTCAAAAGTGACGCCGGCGATATCGATAGCCTTTTGGATCCTGGCAACCTCCGCCGGGCTTTTGATCATTCGCAAAAGCCAAATGAGGTGTGATCCGTCTACGATTTCAACGCTTTGCAGTCTGCTTCGTATGTCAAGGAACTGCGTTACCGGCATTCCGATGCGCAACTCCATGCCAAGTTCGGCACCGATCCTTCCGTGGCGCCGAGGGAGCGCAGAGATTGCTTCAACCAGAAGGGACGTGCCCTCATCTTCAGGGCGAGGTGACGGCCAAGACCTGATGTTTTTGACCCACGTCGTTTTCATGATTGCGCGACCAATCTCAGGGATAATCGCGATGGGCTCACCTTCGGCTGGGACGAGCACAAACCATGGTCGGGTGTAACTTTCCCAAAAAGTCGAATCGATGCCGGCGGTATAGCGAATGTTGTCCATCGAAGAGAGGAGAATGCCATCGAGTTTGTGCTCTCCCATCAACGCTTGGGCACGTACAAGTCGCGATTCGTACTCGCTTTTGGTGAAGCTCTCATGTCGATCAGCGATCATCTCTTATCCTTTGAGTTGTCATAGCGCATCTGCGCGTCTGCGTTGTGATGGTGGTCAAACAGGCCAGCGGGCGCCTGGCTTCAGAAATAGGCTCTGATACATTTCTTCGAGCGCGAGACCCGCCCGCAGAACTCTAGTGTCGTCACCGCGTGCGCCGATCACCTGTATGCCAATCGGGAGGTGGTCACTTGAAAAGCCCACAGGGATCGAGCAGGCCGGCTGTTGACTGAGGTTGATCGGAAAACTGAACGACGCCCATTCGATCCAACTGTCGAAATCGCTTCCCGGAGGAGTCTCCCGACCAGCTTCGAAAGGTAGGACTGCCACGGTGGGAGACAGTATTACGTCGAGACTGGACAGCAGTCTGTCCATTTCAGCTCCGAACTGGGCACGTCGCAACTCCGCCCAAATTCGATCTACCCCGCTGTAACGTCTTCCCGCTTCTGCAGCCTTCACAAGTCCGGAATCCATCGATTCCAGCGTTGTTTCAGAGAATCCTGACAGACGGTTTGCCGCACCTAGGTACCAGTGCCGATAAAACACCTCCAGAAGGTCGTCGTCGAAAGGCAAGGTGATTTCCCGTACCTCGGCGCCTTCCGCTATCAAGTCTTGAATAACATCATCTATCGTCCCACCTACCTCGGCGCTTATGTTGCCGGCCACCGGCGATTTCCAGTAACCAACGCGCCGTCCCGCCCAAGATACCGGATCAGACTTCAGCTGCGAGAATTCGAAGTACGGCTGAGTCCAGTCGCGCAAATCGCGACCTGTCATAGCATCGAGCATGTTGATACAGTCCCGTACCGACCGGGTCATTGGTCCAATGTGTGCGACTGTTCCAAAGGCACTGGGAGGGTAGGCTGCAACCCGACCGAAACTGGGCTTGTGCCCGACGATGCCCGTGAATGATGACGGAATCCGGATTGAGCCGCCGCCGTCTGTGCCCAAGTGCAGCGCTCCAACACCTGTGGCAGCTGCGACAGCCGCGCCTCCGGACGAGCCTCCTGGCGTGAGGTTAGCGTTCCATGGGTTTCTTGTAGCACCGAAGACCGGACTGTCAGTTACCGCCTTCCAACCGAACTCAGGCATGGTTGTCTGAGAGATGAAAACCGCGCCCGCCTTTCGAAGGCCGGCGACCGCCGGCGCATCCTTCGTGAAAGGTGTTGCTTCGGTAGCGGCACTGCCATAGCGGACGGACCAGTTCTCGACATGAACGATGTCCTTGAGCGTTGTTGGTACGCCGTCGATAGGTGACTGTGGCTCACCAGCCTGCCAACGCGCTTCAGATGCTTTTGCGGCAGCGAGAGCTCGGTCGGCATCCACGAACGTGAAACAATTCAGCCTTTCCTGAACTTCGCTTGAATGCCGTAGACAGGCGTTTGTTACTTCTACGGGCGACAGATCGCCACTGCCATATAACCGTGCAAGTGTTTCTGCGTCGAACTGACATAGTTCTGGAATGTCAGTTTCATTAGATGAAGAACTAACCATAGCGAGTCCTATTTAGCGCCACTATCTCAATGGAATTGACGGCTTTCGAACTTCAAAGCGAGCGCCGGGGCGCAGCAGAGCATTCATTGAAGTCGGGCCTGACCCGAAAACTCGATCAGTCGGCTTCTTTGACCGCCCGCGAGAACTGCTGCGTCCGTTCCTTAGTGGGATTGAGAAACAGTTCTGAGGGGGATCCCTGTTCTTCAATTTTGCCGCGGTAGAAGAAGCAGACACGATCCGATATGTCGCGTGCGAAGCCCATTTGATGCGTCACTAGGAGCATGGTGAGGTTGTGCTCAGCGACGAGCTTGCGTATCACCTGGGTGACCTCACCGATTGCTTCCGGATCGAGAGCGGACGTCACCTCATCAAACAACATTACCTTCGGTCTCATCGCCAACGTACGTGCAATGGCAACGCGTTGTTGCTGACCCCCTGAAAGCCGCGAAGGATGCTGATCCTTCTTCTCTAGCATACCAACCATCTCAAGGACGCGCGCTTCGGGTTTCGTCAGCCTGAGGACTTGGACAGGGCCCTCCATGCAATTTTCAAGCCTATTCATGGGGGGAAACAGATTGGAGTGCTGGAAACACATTCCAATGTCGGATCGCTTGATTCGGATGTGTTTTTGATCTGCCGGCACGAGCCGCCGGTTTCGCTCCATGTGCGTCAGAGGTTCGCCGTCGACATAGATGCACCCCTCGTTGATGGGATCGAGCGTCATAAGCACCTGCAAAACGGTAGTCTTGCCAGAACCAGAAGGACCGATAATGGTCACCGTCTCGCGCGCGGCGATATCGAGGTTCAGCTCGTCCAATACGACGGGCGAACCATAGGATTTGGTAACGTTGCGGAAGCTGACGATTGGCTTCTGGTCGCCGGAGAGCTCCAATGGCAGTGTTGTCGTGCCCTGCATCTTTACATTCCTTGCCTGCGCCAGACGTCAAGATGCTAGCTCACGCCGAACAAAGCATTTCAGTCAAAAACGAAGCTCCGATGAAACGCACGGACCATATACGCTTCTGTCGCGCCGTCACTGCATACTTCCCGTACCCAGTGTAGCTGATACAACATTCACCCAGTACGCTATGCCATAGCGGATAGCGGGATCGCTGAAATCGTAGCTGGGGTTGTGGAGTGCAGCGGTGTTACCGTTACCAAGGAAAATCATCGCGCCTGGCCGAGCCTCAAGCATGTATGCAAAATCTTCAGCACCCATGACCGGACGGATACGGCAATTCACGCTATCCGCTTGACACGCCGCCTCCGCAGCTCGCACCGCGGTAGCGGTAGCTTGTACGTCGTTGACTGTGACCGGTACCGACCGGCGGTAGCGATAGGTAATGTCGCCGCCGAAAGCCTGGGCTATCTTTCGTGCGATGACCTCAATTTGCTGCTCCGCATAATCGCGGAGGTGAGGGGCCAAAGAACGGACAGTGCCCGCTAGTTCTACCTGGTCAGCGATAACATTGTAGGCGTTTGAAGCGGACAGTTTCGTTACTGAGACGACCAGCGAATCTGTCGGATTGGTGTATCGCGAGACTAGGACCTGCAGCCCAGTTATCGTATGAGCAGCTATTACAACTGGATCGATAGCGAGGTGGGGGTTTGCAGCATGACCACCGCGGCCTTGAATTGTAATGTCGAAATCGTCTTGCGAGGCCATGAGCGGCCCGGCACAAATTGCGTACTTTCCCACTTCCAGGCCAGGCCAATTATGGAGACCAAATACCTGCGAGACTTGCAATCGGTCCAGAAAGCCATCCTGAACCATCCTGAGCCCGCCGGATGGGAACTCCACCTCTTCTGCAGGCTGGAAAATTAATGCAACACGTCCCTTGAAGTCCCGCGTCTCCGAAAGGTGCTTAGCCGCACCGAGGAGCATTGCCGTATGCCCATCATGGCCACAGGCATGCATTTTGCCAGCGGAACGCGATGCCCATGCAAGGCCTGTTGTTTCCTGAATGGGTAACGCGTCCATATCGGCTCGGAGGCCGATAGTGCCCCCCTCCCCTTTGTCCCCGTTGATAAGTGCCAGCACACCCGTCCCGCCAATGCCGGTTTCGATGTGATCTATGCCGAAGGACGCAAGCTTATCCCGTACGAACTCGGCCGTTTCGCGTACCCTAAAGTCCAGTTCGGGATTGCTGTGGAGATGCCGGCGCCACGTTGTGACTTCGGCTTCCAGGCGTGAAAACTCTTCCGCTTTGCGCATTTAAAATCCTTCGGGCGGGCTTTCATCTCGGAGATTCAGAAGCCACCACGTTCTCAAACAATTTCGAAAGGCATGCATCAGGACCTCCCTCTTGTCGCTTCAAAAAGAGAAGCGGTTCGAAACTGTGCGAGCATTTTGCGCTCCGCTGTGAAACAAATGCGTCACCACTATGGGATAACTGCCCTTACATCTAGGGAGTCGACAGCGCATATTCCCGACGTGGAGCGTAAACCTCCGCCTCAAAGATGGATCCCAAATATGCTCGACGATCTTGATCGGCGCATCCTCGCTACCCTTCAAAAAAATAACCGCGTCTCGTTTTCGGAGCTCGCCGATATAGTCGGATCGTCGGCAGCCTCATGTATGCGCCGTGTCAACAAATTGCGGTCTGATGGCGTCATCACGGCAGACATTTCGCTGGTCGACCCCAAAGCGCTGGGAAAGACCTTGACGGTTGTTGTCAACGTCGAGTTGGAACGAGAGCGCCTCGACTTGGTTGACGACTTCAAGCGCGCCATGCGCGCGGCCAAGGAAGTGACCCAGTGTTACATGGTTACAGGCGACGCTGATTTCGTTCTAATAGTCGCTGTCGAAGACGTCGAAGCCTTCGACGTGTTCGTCAAAACCAAACTCTACACCAATCCGAACGTGCGAAAGTTCAAAAGTATGATCGCACTGGATCGCGTGAAGTTCGAGCCGCGTGTCCTGACGTAATGGAGGCCGGCGACGCTTCGTTTCTCAAAACCCGAGCATTTTTGAAGCGTCCATTGCGATGAATCGAGCAATTTGATCGTCATCCTCCCGTTGAAGTCTGCAAAGTAGCGTCACCGACGGGCGAAGCACCGGCATCTGCCGGCGTATTAGCGCGCACGTCAGCTATTTGGATCGCGTTCTGTCTCGGCTACTCGCCGGCTGCAAAGAGAGGGCGCTTATACTGCGGCCATTTGGGGATCTCAGGAAATGACACTTTTCGCAGCTCAGCCTGGCACGATGCTTCCATCGGTTGACGACCGCCACCGAGATCCAAGGCACTACCCGCACGGCGTAGCTTTCATGGACGGTCAGTACCTGCCGATGTCCGAGGCCAAGATCTCGGTGCTCGACTGGGGCTTCCTGCATTCGGATGCCACTTACGACACAGCGCATGTCTGGGAGGGGCGTTTCTTCCGCCTTGATCTGCACCTCGACAGATTTTGGGGTAGCATGGAACGCCTGAGGATGAAAATACCGTACCTGCGCGAGGATGTTACGGAAATCCTGCACAATTGCGTGGCCCTCTCCGGACACAAGTCTGCTTACGTCGAAATGATCTGCACCCGCGGCGGATCTCCGACGTTCAGCCGCGATCCCCGTCAATCGGAGAATCGCTTTATCGCGTTCGCCGTTCCGTTCGGGTCGGTCGCGAACAAGGAACAGCTGGAACGCGGCCTGCATGTGTCTGTCAGTGAGACCGTCCGCATCTCGCCCAAGTCCGTCGATCCGACAGTCAAGAACTACCATTGGCTTGATCTCGTGAAAGGACTTTTCGACGCCTATGATGCTGGCGGTGAGACGGCTCTTATCCTCGACGAGAACGGAAACGTTGCTGAAGGTCCCGGCTTCAACGTGTTCGTCGTCAAGGATGGTGGACTGAGGACGCCGGCGTTTGGCGTGTTGCCGGGCATCACCAGACGTAGCGTCTTCGATCTCGCAGCGGAAACTAATCTAAAGGCCGTCGCCGAAGACGTCTCTCGGGCCGACCTATCTGGGGCGGATGAAGTGTTCATCACCTCGACTGCGGGCGGTATCATGCCTGTGACGCGGGTAGATGGAGCGCCTATCTCGGACGGCACTGTGGGACCTGTCACGAAGCGCTTGATGGATCTTTATTGGAAGAAGCATTCGGATCCAGCATGGTCGACGCAAGTCACTTATCCGTAAGTCGGCATTGAAACGCTGGCGCCTCAGTCTGTTCAACGGCTGAGGCGCTTTTTTATTGGACAGACACCCAGCTATGATCAGTGCATTCATTTCCCATCTTTCCGACGAGCTCGCCGGGCTGAAGGAAGCCGGGCTCTACAAGTCTGAGCGCGTCATCACCTCGATGCAATCGGCCGAGATCGAGGTGGCGAGCGGCTCCAAGGTGCTGAACTTCTGCGCTAACAATTATCTCGGCCTTGCCGACAGCGAGGATCTGCGCGAGGCGGCGAAGACGGCCCTTGATCGCTATGGCTACGGTATGGCGTCGGTACGCTTCATCTGCGGCACGCAGGAGGAGCACAAGCAGCTTGAGGCGCGGATCTCGTCGTTCCTCGGGTTGGAAGACACGATCCTTTACTCCTCCTGCTTCGACGCCAATGGCGGCCTGTTTGAAACGCTGCTCGGTGAAGAGGATGCAATCATCTCTGACGCCCTGAACCACGCCTCGATCATAGATGGCGTGCGGCTCTCCAAAGCCAAGCGTTTTCGCTATGCGAACAACGACATGGCCGCACTTGAGGAAGAGCTGAAAAGGGCGGAAGGCTCGCGTTTTAAACTGATCGCGACCGACGGTGTGTTCTCAATGGATGGCATTATCGCCAATCTTGGCGGCGTCTGCGATCTCGCGGAGAACTATGGCGCAATGGTCATGGTAGACGACAGCCACGCGGTCGGCTTCGTTGGCAGGCATGGGCGTGGCTCGGCAGAGCGTTGCGGCGTCGAGGGTCGGATCGACATCATCACCGGCACACTTGGCAAAGCTCTCGGGGGTGCGTCCGGCGGGTATGCGTCGGGCAAGCGCGAGGTCGTCGACTGGTTGCGGCAGCGCTCGCGGCCCTATCTCTTCTCCAACACGCTAATGCCGGCAATAGCAGGCGCGTCTCTGAAGGTGTTTGATCTGATCGAAGCCGGCGACGCCTTGCGCGAGAAGCTCTACGCCAATGCGAACCGCTTCCGCTCCCAAATGACCAAGGCAGGTTTCACATTAGCCGGCGCCGATCACCCGATCATCCCAGTCGTGCTCGGCGATGCATCACTGGCTCAGGCGATGGCCGAGATGATGCTGGCACGCGGCATTTATGTCGTCGGCTTCTCGTTCCCTGTCGTCCCAAAGGGACAGGCGCGGATCAGGACGCAGATTTCAGCCGCGCATTCGACCGCCGATGTTGATCGCTGTGTCGACGCATTTGTCGAGGTAGCAGCCGAACTCGGAATGACCTTCTGACCCCTGATCGAGTCGGCATTCTAGCTGATAAGTTGAGTGTTAGGGTTCGTGAGCTTTTACCTCAGCCGTTCAAAATCGACTGGAGGATGGCGTCTTTGCTGCATCATCGCACAGACATTGATCTGAAACCAGCATCCCGCATAAGCATGATGTCAGCGTTCATAGGTTAACGCGGGAGAGACTGGCTTCGCCAGCGCCGACGGAGCAACCCCCCAAGGAAACTCTCAGGCACAAGTGACCGCCTCGCCGAACGATCTGGAGAGAGACGCGCAAGCGTCCACCGAAGGGGAAAGCTGGCCACGCCGGTAAGCTCTCAGGTACCGAGACAGATTTGGGGATCAACCGCAGGCGTCACGCCTGCACCCTGCACCCGAAATCTGCTGGAGTTGTACATGCCCAAAATTGTTGTGATTGGCGCCGGGATCACCGGAGTGTCGACCGCGTACGCCCTGATCCAGAGCGGCTACGAAGTCGTCGTCCTGGAGAAGCAGCGGTATGCAGCGATGGAAACATCTTTTGCGAACGGTGGGCAACTATCTGCCTGCAACGCGGAAGTCTGGAACCATTGGTCAACGGTCATAAAGGGCATCAAATGGATGGCTCGCCGCGATGCCCCGCTTCTGATGAATCCGGCTCCCTCCTGGCATAAATATAGCTGGCTGGCCGAATTCATGGCGAACATCTCTCGATATCGCGAGAACACCATTGCCACCGCGCGGCTGGCGATAGCCGCGCGACAACATATGTTCGACATCGCTGAGCGCGAAAAGATCGACTTCGACCACGTCCGGAAGGGTATTCTCCACGTCTATTACGACAAGGCCGGATTCGATCATGCTGCAAAGGTCAACGAGATGCTGGTCGAAGGCGGCCTGGACAGGTATGCGGTCGGACCTACAGAAATTTCCACGATTGAACCAGCTCTGACTGGCTCCTTCCACGGTGGGTTTTACACGCCCTCCGACTCGACGGGTGACATCCACAAATACACGAACGGCCTTGCTCGCGTGTGCGAGGAACGTGGTGCGCAGTTCATTTATGATGCCGGCGTTACGAGAATTGCAACGCGCGATCGTTTCGCGATCAGCTACACTCAAAGTGCGTCGGTAGGCGGAAGTGCGATCGAGCAGCTAGAAGCGGACGCCGTTGTTGTATGCGCGGGCGTCCACAGTCGCACCATCGGCGCGATGCTCGGCGACCGTTTGAACATTTATCCCGTGAAGGGATATTCGATCACCGTCGACCTAAGCGACGAGTGCTCCCAGGCATCTGCGCCTTGGGTCAGTCTCCTGGATGACCGGGCGAAAATCGTCACCAGCAGATTGGGACAGTCGCGTTTCCGTGTTGCTGGTACTGCGGAATTCAATGGAGCTAATCGCGACATCAGAGATGATCGTGTACGGCCCCTGGTCGATTGGACGCGTACTCTTTTCCCGGGAATTACGACGAACAAGGTCATTCCTTGGGCCGGCCTCCGGCCAATGATGCCCAACATGATGCCGAGAGTTGGCAAAGGAAAAATGGCGGGTGTCTTCTACAACACCGGACACGGGCATCTAGGTTGGACACTGTCAGCGGCGACATCGGCAGCGCTTGCTGAAGTGATTGCCAATGAGATCCCAGCCGAAGCGAGACCGGCCGTATGACGATTTCGGATGGAGAGAGATCTAGTCTGGGCCGTGTCGATGTAGCTGATCTGAAGGTAGCGAGGGAACTGCATGCCTTTGTGAATGACGAGGCATTGCCCCAACACCGGGGTAGACGCCCGGGACTTCTGGGAGGCTTTTTCTTCGATCGTGCATGATTTCGCTCCTCGCAACCGCGAACACCTGCAAATCCGCGAGGTGATGCAGGAGAAGATCGACCATCGGCACCGCGGCCATGGCGCACCGGAGGATCTCGCAGCCTACAAACGGTTTTTCGCGAGATCGGCGTGGCGGAAGGTCCGGACTTCAGCATTTCGACTAAGAATGTTGACCCGGAGATCGCGACGATCGCCGGGCCGCAGCTCGTCTTGCCGGTGATGAATGCGCGTTACGCACTGAACGCCGCGAATGCCCGATGGGGTTCGCTCTATGACGCACTTCGCTATTCCCGAGGATGACGGCGCGGAGAAGGGCAAGGGCTACAACCCCGAGCGCGGCGACAAGGTGATCGCCTGGGCACGGAAATTCCTCGACGAGAGTGTGCCGCTCGCCCGCGCGAGTTGGAGCGACATCGATGAAATCTGGGTGCAGGGCGGCGAGCTTGCGCTCGCCAAGGCCGACCGCAAGGCGGTGAAGCTGAAGCCCGTCCGGGCAGTTCGTCGGCTATCTCGGTGACCCGAACAAGCCGACTGCGTTCCTGTTCGGCAACAATGGCCTGCATATCGAGGTCGTCATCGATGCGAACTCGCAGATCGGCAAGGCGATGCCACCGGCATCTCCGACGTGCGGCTGGAATCCGCGATGACGACGATCGTGGACTGCGAGGATCCCGTCGCCGCGGTCGATGCCAAGGACAAGGTCACCGTCTATCGCAACTGGCTCGGCCTGATGGAGGACGATCTGCAGGAAGAGGTGACGAAGGGCGGCAAGACCTTCACCCGCCGCCTTAATCCGGATGTCATCTATAATTCGCCGGACGGCTCGAAATTCGAGCTGCGCGCACGTTCCCTCATTCTGGTGCGCAATGTCGGGCATCTGATGACCAACCCGGCGGTGCTCAACCGTGGCGGCAACGAGGTGCCGGAATCATGAACGCCTTCGTGACGGCAGCGATCGCGCTGGCGACATCGGCGAGAAGTATGGCCGCCGCGCGAATTCGCTTGCCGGCTCGATGTATGTCGTGAAGCCGAAAATGCGTATTCCAATGAAACCGGACAGTGATTCCGAAACGAAACCGGACGCTTATTCCGATAGAATACCGGACGCGATTCCGAGGCGAAGCCGGACGGCTTAGAGCGCCTCAGGGTCTTTTTGATATTTGTCGACGAAGTCGTTTTCGATCAAGCGGGAGTTGCGTCTGCGACTGGCAGGACCTTGTGTTTGCGCATGCTTTCGCCGGAGAGTTCGATGCGATAGGCGTTGTGAACAAGGCGGTCGAGAACGGCATCGGCGATGGTCGGATTTCCGATCATGTCATACCTGCGTATTTCAGAAATTCGCGGACACCCATTCCGCTAATTCGCGGACAGCGATTTCAGTAATTGCGGGACAGTGATTCCGCTAATTCCCGGACAGTTTTCGGGGCGGATATAACGGTCGGTTCTCGGGCGCGTCGTTCTGGCATTTTGCCCTCTCATCATCGGGTTGAGAGGGGCCATGCCAAGACGGAAGCAAGCGAGACCAACGACAGTGAGAGACCTACGATCGATTGTGCGCTTGACGCATGAGCAGGGCCTCTCGGTGCGTGCGGTGTCGGAACGGCTGAAGATCAGCAAGACGTCCGTTTCGACCTATCTGTTGCGGGCGCGTGAGGCTGGCATCTCGGACTGGCCGCTGCCGCCGGGCTGTGACAATGACGCATCGCTTGAGCGGCTTCTGTTTCGCCGGGTTCGCCGGCCACCGCAGGATCTGGACGAGCCCGATTGGGCGATGATCTCGCGCGAGCTGAAGCGCAAGGGCGTGACGCTGACGTTGTTGTGGCAGGAATACCGCGCGGCGCATCCCGATGGTTATGGCTACACCTGGTTTTGCGACGGGTTCGGCACTTTCCAGCGCCGGGCGAGCGCAACGTTCCGCAACCGCCACGAGGCGGGCGCGGTGATGCAGACCGACTATGCAGGCCACACCGTGCCCGTCTTCGATCCCGATACTGGCGTCATCTGCCAGGCTCAGATCTTCGTTGCGGTACTGGGCGCGTCGTCCTTCACCTTCGCCCATGCCAGCGTCAGCCAGAAGCTGCCGGACTGGATCGAGGGCCAGTGCCGGCACTCACCTTCTTCGGCGGCGCGACGAAGACGACGATCTATGATTACGTGCCCGGGCACGTAATCGGGCTTTTGTTCCCAGCCCGGTTATGTGCCCCGCAGCCTGTTGATCCAAGCGTTCTCGACGACACGGGGCACATAACGATCAGAGGCCGGCGAGCCATTCGAGAAGTTTTGGCTCGCTCTGCCAGACTGGCTTTCGGGGAGGTCCCACCGAAGAAGTCGAAGGCACCTGACAGGCCTCAAGCGCCTCCTGCTTCATCTTGATGTTGATCTCGGCATATCGGTTGGTCGTATCCAGGCTGACGTGGCCAAGCCAACCTCTTATGACGTTCACGTCGACACCGGATTCGAGCAGATGCACGGCCGTGGTGTTTCTCCAAACATGCGGAGAAATGGACCTGTGTCCGTTGCCGATGCGAATGTCCGAACCATGACGCCGGACGAGCTTGTAGAGGCCGAATCGCGTCAGCGACTTGCCGACGTTGCTGAGGAATACCGGACTTTCCGGCGTGGCTGGCTGGCGTCGGTCACGCAGCATCTCGCCAAGGAGGCGGGCGGTCTCTGGCCATAGTGGGCAGGTCCGCCACTTATCACCCTTGCCGTGCAGGTTCACCCGCGGCGAGGAGGTCAAAACCAGCTGATCGACGGTCAGTCCGATGACTTCCGTTGCGCGGGCGCCAGTATTGTACAGGAACATGAGCAGCGCTTTGTCGCGGGTAGCCAGCTTCCCGTCGCGCGGCAGTCCGTCGAAGAGCCGTTCGACCTCGTCGCGCTCGAGATAATAGGTGGCCGCCGGCTGCGTGCGCTTCCTCGGGATGGCGGCGACGCGTTCGGCCTCCGGCAGCACCATCGGTTCCTGGCCGCCGGCATAGGCGAAGAAGGTGTGTAGCATTGCGAGCCGGTGGTTCCGTGATCGGATGCTGTTGCCGCGCTCAGCTTCAAGATGGGCGAGAAAGGCCCGTACATTGTCGGCGCTGAGATCGCTCAGCCTAAGCTTGCTGATCGGGCGTCGGTTCTCCCTGGCCAGGAAGAGAAGGAACACCCGGATCCCGTCGCGGTAGCTCCGGATCGAGGTGGACGCCAGACCCTTCTCGGCTTTGAGATGGTGTTCGAAGAACTGATAGACGAGACTGCCGACGGTCCTCATGGCCGCCCTCCACGCGAAAGCGGCGCTGCAAAGCGTTCGAAGCGCTGACCGGCGGCTTCCAGGAGATCGGCGGTAACGGTGAGATAAACCGCGGTGGAGGCCGGATCCACGTGCCCCATGAAGGTCGACAGCTTGACCAGCTTGTCGGTGGGATTGCTACCGTTGCGATACCACCGCAGAAGTCGCCCGACCGCAAAGCTGTGCCGTAGATCATGCACGTGAGCCGGCGTTCCTCCTGGTCGGGATCGGGATGTCCAGCTGATCGGCCAGCGAGCGGAAGATGATGCTGATCGTGCCCGGGTTCACAGGCCGACCTTTCATGAAAGAAAACAGCGGTGTGTCGGCCGCAACCGAAACCAGGTGCTGCGATCGCAACGCCATGAACGCATAGAGTCGCTGTGCCAGTTGCGGTCCCATGGGAATGAGCCTCGACTTGGAAAACTTCGTCTCGCGGATGGTGAGGACGTCGCGATTGCGATCGACATCCCGCCAGCGCAGGCGCGCAACCTCGCCAACGCGCAGACCAAGCCCGAACAGCAGGCTGAAGATGGTGGCATAGGCGGGACCGCGAAGCGGAGCGTTGTTCCGATCCGCGAGTTCGGCGGCGCGATCGACGAGTTGTTGGACAGTCCGCAGATCCAGGATGCAGGGCGGTCTTGGATTACCTCGGCGGCGCGGCTTCATCGTGACGGGGGAGCGATCGATAACGTCGTGTTCGACCATCCACTCGAACAGCCGGCCGACGATTCCTACCAGTTGGTTGAAGCTTCGTGGCCGCAGACGCGGACGACTGAGGAAAAAGGCATCGAGGAGCGCCGGGGTGATCTCCGCGAGGGTCTTGATGCCCTGCGCGTTCAGATAGCCGTCGAACATCCGCATTGCCTTATTCTCGACGTCGTAGCGCCGGTTGAGGGCGCGCTTGTGACAGACGAAGGCCATGATATGCGGCGCGATCGGACTTGAAGGCTCGGGAAGACGGGGGCTCATTGCAGATCCTCCCCGTCGCCAAGAGCGACTTCACGCAAGCCGTCCACCTGGACCTTGGCGTAAATCATCGTCGACGAAGCTGCGCGATGTCCGACATAATCGCCGATGGTCTTGAGCGGAAAGCCACTATCGACCAGCCGCTGAACGCACGCATGTCGGAGCGTATGGGAACCAGGGCGGGATACGGGAATGTCTGCTCTATGCAGATATCTGGTGGCCGTGGCCGACACTGCCGACTGCGTCAGCGGCGATCGTGGTGCCAGGTGTCGCCAGAAAAGCAGCCGGCTTGCCACCTCGGGTCGCCCGTTCTTGAGATAATCCACGATCGCCTCGCCGACGATGGGCGCCAGCGGATAGGTCGTGCTATGCTCGGCCTTGCGCTCGCGCACATGCAGGCGGTCACGCTTCCAATCGAGGTCGTCGAGCGTCAACATCGCGACCTCGCGGGCGCGCAGGCCATATGTGATCATCAGCAACAGCATGGCGTAATCCCGTCGCCCAACGACGGTGCGGCGATCGACCTGGTCGAGCATCTTCTGGACGGAATCCCAACCGATCGATCGGGGAATGTCGGCCAACCTATAATGCTGGGGCACCTCGACCAGCTTGCTGATGTCGCGTGGGAGAAGACCTTCTCGATGCACATATCGGCGAAAAACCCGCAATGTGCTTGCAAGACCGATCATTGATCTGGGCCCGAAGTGCTGAGCCTGCGTCGTGACGAACCCCGTCACCACAGGCAACGAAAGCATAGTCACCTCGCATCCAACATCCCTGAGATATCGCTCGAAACCGCGCAGATAGTGCCGGTAGTGATGGATGGAGGTCGGGCGCAGGCCCCGCTCTTCGTGAAGGTAATCAAAGAATCCCGGCACCTGGGTAGCGAAAGGGATCGGCCAAGCTGTTCTACGGCTGGTGTTATCCGACTTCGAGACGACCTGGCTGAAGAAATGCCGCACAATGCCCCCGACGAAGTTGCGATCGCGTCGACACGCATCAGCGGATCGATCGGCGCGATGAGTGAACAGCCAATCGTCGATGAATGGCTCGATGAGCGCCTCGGCTTGTTCGATCTGATCAACATTGCGGGCCGCGGTGAACGCTGCAAACTTCGTCAGGATCGGAACCCGTCGGTAGATGCTGCGAACCGCGTAACCCCGCTCACAAAGCGCCGCGACATATTGGTCAATCTGCGACCCGAGCCAGCAACCCATTATCCCATCGACAGTCTGCGGCTTGACGAAAAAGCGTTCCAACATGGCAACTTCCATTCCAAAGAACCGGAGGATGCGCTTCTGTTGCTGCCGCAAAGAGATGTGCCGTCTTTAGCCCACAGGAATGTCTAACGTCAGTATCTTACCGACGGTAGGGTACATAACCGGGCTGGGAACAAAACTGCGATTACGTGCCCGGGCACGTAATCGCAGATCGTCGTCTTCGTCGCGCCGCCGAAGTAACTGAAGGCCCGTTGGTTCGCTTCGATCCAATCCGGCAGCTTCTGGCTGAAGCTCGCATAAGAGAACGTCAATTGAGACGCGCTCAGCACCGCGACGTAAATCTGCGCTGCGCGGATCTCTCCTGTCGACGGGTCGATGACGGGGATCGTGTGGCCAGCATAGTCGCACTCCATGGCGACGCCAGCAACGTGCCGGCTGCGATAGCTGGGTTTGACGCGGCTTTCGTATTCGGCAAAACGGCAGCAGAACCAGGTGTAGCCATAGCCGTCCAGATGGCTCTCACGATATTCCTGCCACAGCAGATTGAGCGTCACGCCCTTGCGCTTCAGCTCGCTGGCAATCTTCGGCCAGTCCGGCTCATCGATGTCACGCGGCGGCCGTCCCATCCGGCGAAAGAGCCGTCGCTCCCTACGTCGATACCGACGTCTTGCTGATCTTCAAACGCTCCGAAACGGCCCGCACAGGGAGTTCCTGCTCGAACGTCAGCCGCAGTATCGATCGGATGTCCTTCACGCTCGTATGTCTCGCTCGCTTCCGTCTCGGCATTGATGTCCTCGCTTCGAATACGAGGGCAAAATGCCAGATCGGCGCTCACGAAAATCGACCTAATTCCGCCGCCTGTTTTGTCCGCGACTTACTGAAATCCCTGTCCCGAACTTAATGAAATCCGTGTCCGCGACTTACTGAAATCCGTGTCCGCGACTTTGCGAAACCCGCAGCGTCCACTTCATGAGGAACGTGCTGGCCCATGCCGGCAAGAGCGGTCGCCGCGTCGTCTCGGCCTTCATCGCCACAGCCTTCGCCCAGGAGACGCCGGAAGCCGCCAGCACCCAATGGCGCGCCGTTGCCGACCAGATCCGGCCGAAGGTGCCCAAAGCTCGCCGCCATCATGGACGACGCCGAGCCCGACGTGCTCGCCTACATGACTTTCCCCAGGGAGCACCGCGCCAAGCTGCATAGCACCAACCCGATCGAGCGCCTCAACGGAGAGATCAAGCGCAGGACCGAGGTCGTCGGCATCTTCCCCAATGACGATGCCATCGTCCGCCTCGTCGGCGCGCTCCTGCTCGAACAGAACGATGAATGGGCCGTGCAGCGGGCCCGCTACATGACGCTTGAGACCATCAACCAGATGAGCGATGATCCGCTCATCAGCCTGCCGGCAGTGGCGCGCTGATCAGTCCGGCCCATGCCGGAGAGCACGGCGACCAATGCCGTCAGCTACACCACGCCAGTGGGCACGATCTCAATGAGAAACGATCGAATTTAGCTGGCCAGACGCGGTCGATAAATCTTGTTCTGCCCGCGCCAGTCGATCCCGTCCAGAAGCAGCGAAAGCTCTGCCTTGGTAAGCGACACAGTCACCTGATCCTTGGTTGTCGGCCAGGCAAAACAACCCTCGGAAAGCCGCTTTGTAAAAAGGCAGAACCCCTGGTCGTCATGCTCCAGAATCTTGATGATATCACCTTTGCGTCTACGGAAGCAGAAGATCGCGCCGGTATGCGGGTCGAGCGCGAGCACCTGCTGCGCCATCGGCGCTAGGCTATTGATCCCTCGGCGCATATCGGTCTCACCGCAGCAAAGGTAAATGCGGTCGGTCGGCACCACCATGATCACCTGGTCAACTCCGCCAGGGCGATACGCAGCGCCGTCGGATCGACGGTCGCGTCGATCCGCAATCGCGCGCCGTTCGGAGAGCCACGACGATCTTGCCGGCCAGGTCCGGGCAATCGGCGACCGGACGCTCGACCTCGCGCAGATCGTTCACTTCGATCCGTGCGAAAGTTGCCATCGCACCATCGGCTCGAGCCGCCGCTGGCCATGTGCTTGCGCCAGGCATAGAGCTTTGACGGAGCTACGCCGGAAGGCTTGCGCGACCTCGGTCGCCGACGATCCCGCCGCGGCGCCGCTTAATTCGGCGACCGTATCGCCCCTTGTATGTTCCAATGTCATGGCTCGAAAACTCCATGTTCATTGGCCTCTTGCAAGGTGCCCTGGCGACCGCTTATGAACTGATCACACCTATTCGCTTCACCTGTTGAATAAAACCGTACCGAACGATTGGCTGGGCTATAGTGGCCATTTGACCATGTGTCGCTACACTCCATGATTTGGGCGAAGCAACGGACCTACTAATGCGGCAGATTGGTGTGGCCGAAGATTCTAAAGAACGTGGTCACGCGCAAGATCATATTATTCCAGGTTCCTCGATGCGAGGCCCCTATAGACGCAAGTTGTCAAGGCCCGCGATCGGAGGCAAGGCTGTTACATGGTGTCGGCGTCTACCACAAAGACATGGCCGGACATTCGCTTACCCGCATCCGAAACAAGGAAAAGCACCATCGCTGCGATATCATCTGGCAACACTCCTTTTCCCATCGAAGAACCCGCAAGATAACGAGCCCTGAGCTCCTCGCGGTCGATGCCCAGCTGTACAGCTTCTCCGGCAAGCACCCTATCCAACCGTTCGCCCTCCACGAAACCTGGACATACGACGTTTACTCGGATCTGTGATGGTCCCAGCTCTTTCGCGAGGCTCTTCGCCAAGCCGATGACCCCCCATTTCGAAGCCATGTATGGCGTGCGTAGGGCCGCTCCGACAAGGCCTGCCGTCGACGAGATGTTGACCATCGCTCCGCCACCCGCTTGTCGCATGTAAGGCGCAGCAAGACGGGAAAGAACGAAATGACTGGTGAGATTGACTGAAAACGTCCGGTCCCATCCCTCAAGTGACATCGACTCCGCGAGCTCGATTGGACCCGCTATCCCAGCGTTGTTGACAAGGATATCGACCCCACCGAGCCGCTCGACCGCAGCTTTGAAGAACCGCTCAGTATCGCTCGCATCGGCAAGGTCGCATCTAGTTCCACCTATCCCGGAGTGACGCTCTTTAAGGCCGTCGATCTTCTCCTGATCGACATCACATACTTCTACCTGGGCTCCAGCTTCCGCAAGTGTCTCGGCGATTACGAGACCAATCCCAGAGGCCGCTGCTGAGACAATGGCTCGACGACCTGTGAGAGAAAGAGAGGGGACCATTTTGAGATTCTCCTGACGATGTGAATGAAGATTAGTTTTCTGGTGAATGATGAGCTTTGCCCATCAGCATGTGAGCAGCCCATGCCGGATCCCCGGGACGCAGCTTCAATCATGGTGATGGCGGCGTCTAACCAGTCGGCAATCAAGATTCAGCGCGCTGGCCTACGCGGCGGATGCCCAGCCTCTGAGCTACGTCGTTCGGAATTCATTACTGGCGCGAAACGCCCCCCGCTTTCGCTTCACCAATGGTCCTCGCAATGTGGCCAGCAGATAGGCTACCGGAAAGCCCAGGAGCAAGGTCGTAGCGGCCACTCCGATACTAATGCCAAGGGTACGCAGGAACACGTCTTGGAAGATCGCGGTCTCCGGCGGCGATTGGCTTCGCGGGCATAAGCCCGCCGACGAGTTGGCCCGTGACGGCCACAATCCCAGCAATCATCAATGACTTTTTCATTTTCTGCTCTCTCCCTTTGTTTGGCCATACCCCAGGATAGGGCGCCCCTTGCACGAAGACTCGCCAACCCGTTCGCGACGAGCC
>NZ_JAMYUS010000043.1:0-21375 GCF_040323255.1 Mesorhizobium sp. M0052
CGCGAGCACAAGAAGCTCGCTCTGCGCCAAGCCGCATGACCAGCATCATGATCGCCCATTTTGCAGAACTTGACGCACACAACCCCTGCACGTCACGCCGATCTCGATGCCGGTACACAGAGCGGCGCCGGCGGAACTCACCGAGAACTGATGGATGTGAGCTAATCTCCCCCCTTGAGGGGGAGATGGCCGGCAAGCCAGAGGGGGGCGCGAAGAAACGCGACCTTTCGGTCAAACAAGCTCACCCTCTCAGTCCAACCCGGGCAAACTTTAGTCAACTGAAATGCCAGCGGGACAGCGCCCCCCTCTGCCCTGCCGGGCATCTCCCCCTCAAGGGGGGAGATTGGCAATTTCACTGGTCGCCGCCGCCCTTGGTCAGGATGTCGTCGGCAAGCGAAATGGCAGTGCGACGGTCGGCTTCGCCGGCGGCGGCAAATGCCTCTTCCTGCATGCCGCGGATCCACGGCTGGTCGCTCGGCGAGGCGCGTTCGAGCGCGGCGGTCATCATGGCCAGCCCGCGCACGATCTTGCCGCTCTGGAACAGAAGATTGCCGAGCGTCGCCTGGGCGCCGGCATGGCCTTTTTCGGCGGCGAGCTGGAACCAGCGGCCGGCCTGCTTGACGCTGGCCTTGACGCCGCCCTCGCCCTTCAAAAACATCTGGCCCATCTCGAACTGAGCGTTCGGGTTGCGGTAATTGGCGGCCGCGCGCATGTAATATTCCTGCGCCGCGACCTCGTTTTCCTCGACCGGGCTGCCGGGGATGCCTGTCCGGAGATAGTCGCCCAGCGCCACCAGCGCGTCGGAGACATAGCTTTCCTCCGGCGATCCCGGCTCGACATCCTGATCGACGATCTCGGAGAAGAATTTGAAGGCCGCATAGTCGTCGCGCGTCACGCCGTCGCCTTCGGCGTACATGCGCGCGAGCTTCCAGGTGGCGCCGATCTGGCCGTTCTCGGCGGCGTATTTATAGGCCTCGACCGCCTGTTCCTTGTGGCCGCTCTTGTAAGCGGAGAAGCCGAACTGGAACACGGCCCATGGGCTCGATTGCGGCTTCACGCCGGTCTTGTCGTCGAACACCTTGTCGTCGAAGGCCATGGCCTGGCCCACGGCGCCAAAGATCGCAACAGCGACCAGTGCCGGAAGGACAGACGAGCTCAACAACTCAGATATCCGCATAGCAATGTGTTTCTTTGGCACCGCCCGGATGGGTGACCGCGCCGTCGCGGGCAGGCCCTACCGTCTGTGCGTATTTCCAGATCGCGCCCGACTGATAGTCGGTCGTGCGCGCCTTCCAGGCCTTCGCCCGCGTTGCCAGTTCGGCCTCGGACAGGTCGACCTCGATCGTGCCTTTGGTTGCATCGATCGAAATCACATCGCCGTCTTTCAAGAGCCCGATCGGGCCGCCCACGGCAGCTTCGGGCCCGACATGGCCGATGCAGAAACCGCGCGTTGCGCCCGAGAAACGACCGTCGGTGATGAGAGCGACCTTGCCGCCCATGCCCTGGCCGTAGAGCGCCGCCGTCGTCGACAGCATCTCGCGCATGCCCGGGCCGCCGCGCGGACCTTCGTAACGGATGACGAGAACCTCGCCTTCCCGGTAGTTGCGGTGCGTGACCGCCTCGAAACATTCCTCTTCCGAATCGAAACACCGTGCCGGACCTGAGAATTTCAGCTCCGTCATGCCCGCGACCTTCACGATCGCGCCTTCGGGGGCAAGGTTGCCCTTCAAGCCCACGACACCGCCGGTTTGGGTGATTGGTCGGTTGGCGGGACGGACCACATCCTGGCTATCATTCCAGGCAACATGCTCCATGTTTTCGGCCAAAGTACGGCCAGTCACGGTCATGCAGTCGCCATGGAGATAGCCGTGGTCGAGCAGCGTCTTCATCAACAGCGGAATGCCGCCGGCCTCGAACATGTCCTTGGCGACATATTTGCCGCCCGGCTTGAGGTCGGCGATGTAGGGCGTCTTCTCGAAAATCGCGGCAACGTCGAACAGGTCGAACTTGATGCCTGCCTCATGCGCGATCGCCGGCAGGTGCAAAGCCGCATTGGTCGAGCCGCCGGTGGCCGAAACCACGGTCGCCGCATTCTCCAGCGCCTTCAGCGTGACGACGTCGCGCGGCCGGATGTTCTTGGCGATCAGTTCCATGATCTTTTCGCCAGAGGCGAAATTGAAGCGGTCGCGCATCTCGTAGGGCGCCGGCGCCCCGCAGGAATAGGGCAACGCCAGGCCGATCGCCTCGGCGACGGTGGCCATGGTGTTGGCGGTGAACTGGGCACCGCAGGAGCCGGCCGACGGACAGGCCGCCTGCTCGATCTCCAGCAGTTCGGCGTCGCTGACCGTGCCGACCGAATGCTGGCCGACCGCCTCGAACACGTCCTGAACGGTGATCTGGCGACCGCGATAGCTGCCGGGCAGGATCGAGCCGCCATAGATGAAGATCGACGGCACGTTGAGCCGCACCATGGCCATCATCATGCCGGGCAGCGACTTGTCGCAGCCGGCAAGGCCGACCAGCGCATCGTAGCAATGGCCCCGCATGGTGAGTTCGACCGAATCGGCAATGACATCGCGCGACACCAGCGACGACTTCATCCCCTGGTGGCCCATGGCGATGCCGTCGGTGACGGTGATGGTGCAGAATTCGCGCGGCGTGCCGTTGGCGGCCGCAACGCCCTTCTTGACCACCTGCGCCTGGCGCATCAGCGAGATGTTGCAGGGGGCGGCTTCGTTCCAGCAGGAGGCGACGCCGACCAGCGGCTGCGCGATCTCGGCCGCAGACAGGCCCATGGCATAGAGATACGAACGGTGCGGCGCACGCGCCGGACCGACGGTCACATGGCGGCTAGGGAGCTTGGCCTTGAAGATGACTTTGGCGTCCATTCTCTTCCTTGCCGCGGGCGGCGCGGCCTGCCTCATGGCCGAGCCTTTTGGCGCGTGTCCCGAGACGAATTCGAGGTGCGCCGGGTTTATGGCGGGAAATGGGCAATTTGGTCGAGCGGGACCGTAGCGCGGGGGTTGGCTGGGAACTGTTGCCAAAACGTCACAATCGCGAGAGGCGAAAGTGATGGGACGGATTTGCAACGCCGGCGCGTGGCGGCACGGCTCAACACCGTGCCTCAAACGAAAAAGGCCGGGCAAGTGCCCGGCCTTTGTGTGAATTTTCAGAGGCTTAGAATTTGATCTTGACGCCGCCAGAAATGGCCGTGACCAGATCGTTGCCGAAATCATAGCTGACGTCAGTGCCGGCTTGGTAGCCGTTGTCGCCATTCACGACCCCTGAATGGCCGCTGGTCAGCACGCCGACCGCGCCGGCCAGACGCACTTCGATATTGCGCGAAGGCGTGTAGGCGACGCCGCCGCCCAACGTCCAGGTGTCGGTCTGCGAGCCGTAGCCGTGTGATGTGCCGCGATCCCAGGAAAGCTGGCCGGCCGCGCTCCACTCATCGTTGAACTTGTGGCCGATGCCGCCCGTAACCGTCCAGCCATCGCGATACATCAGGTCCAGCGAGGTAATCTGGCCTGAATGCAGAGCATCACCCGTAACGCATGCCGCAGCGGGAGTACCTACGACGCAAATCGGAACACTCTGCAGCAGGCTCCAGTTGACCCATTTGAGCGAACCGAAGGCGAGCCAGCCGGGCGCAATGCCTGACTGCAACTTCAATTCCACCGTATCCGGCATGTACTGCGTCGCACCATAGATCGGCAGCACGACAAGGCCAACATGCGTCAAGTCCAGCGTGCCTGAGATGTTGTCGAGCTTGACCCGCGAATTGTAGACGAGGCTGGCGCGCAGCGCGATTTCTGGGATTTCATAGGCAAGGCCGGCGCGCCAGCCCCAGCCCGTGCCCTTGAGATCAACACGGCCGGTTCCCTGGAAACCCGGTACCAGCGGCGACACCAGGTCTTCCTTGAAGCCATAGACTTCCTGGTAATAAACGCCGCCGATGAAGCGAACCTGACCTTTGCCGGCATCCATCTTGTAAGAACAAGTGCCGGCGTAGTTGTTGCTCTTGATGTCGGTTTCCATGTTGGACTCGGCACCGGCCCACAGACCCGGATTTGTGTGCGCGCCCCACGGCTGCGAGTAGTCGAACATGCAGTCGACGCCCTTGACGACCTCGGCCTTGACGCCGATGCGCGGCACCCAGTAGCTCTTGCTGTCTTTCGCCGTGCTGCCCAGGAATGTAAGATCGCCGTCACTCGGATCGGTATCGACCGCGTTCTTGAGCTTGCGCTGTGGCATCACATAAGTCGCCTCGGCTTCCGTGGCGAACGGAGCTGGGTCAAACAGAAGGTCGATGTCGTAGCCACCGCGCTCGATGCCGCCGGCATGCGCGGAACCGATCAGGCCCAGCGAAAAACACCCCGCCCCCAGCAGTGTTTTCAAACGCAAATTGTTCATGGATGTCCTCCCCGAAATTCCAGTGCGTCAAGCTAGAGCCAATTCGGGTTAACGGTGCAACAATGAATTGAAATAGCGTACATGTACGCACTTGCGGAACGCATTTCGGACAAAGTGGCGCGCCGCGCAAGCATGCCGGAAAATGGCCATTTGAGCGGCAATCGGCGCAAAAAATCATGAAAAACCGCTCTAAACAGTATAAAACCCGGCTGTTTTACCGGCATTAGGCCCCATTGTTACATTATGGCAACAATGGGGCGCAATCTTTCCGTTTACGTCAACATTAACGTTACGGAATGCCTGTTTTTCTGGCACAAGACCTGCCTTGACGCTGTTCCCAGGCATCGCGAATCCGGCGCTCAGCCGGCGTCGCGCACCCGGGTCAACGCCACCGAAAGCTTCTCCTGCTGATCACGGTATTCCGCGAGTTTTTCGCGCTCGGCCGCGACGATCTCTTCCGGCGCGCTGGCGACGAACCGTTCGTTCGACAGCTTCTTGTGGAGCCGCGCGATTTCCTCGGTCACCTTGGCCAGTTCCTTCTGCAGCCGCGCCGCCTCGGCGGACAGATCGATCAGGCTGCCGAGCGGCAGGCAGATCGTCGCCTCGTTGAGCACGATCTGGGCCGAGCCCTTGGGTGCGGCGTCCTGCAGCGAGATGTCGCCGACCCGCGCCAGCCGCTTGATGGCGGACGCATGGCGTTCCAGCCTCTGGTGAGTCTCGGCGCTGGCGCCGACCACCACCAGCGGCGCGATCGCCGCCGGCGGCACGTTCATTTCAGAGCGCACGGAGCGAATACCGGAGACCAGATCGACCAGCCAGTTGATGTCGGCGGCTGCATCGGCGTCCTCGAAGTCGGGCGACGGCCAGGCGGCGTGGCACAGCAGCGTTGCGCGCGTCCTGCCCTCACCTGCCGTCTGCGCCCACAGCTCCTCCGTCATGAACGGCATCATGGGGTGAAGCAGCTTGTAGATCTCGTCGAGCACGAAGGCGACGCAGGCCCGGCTTTCGGCTTTGGCCGCCTCGTCAGTGCCCATGAACACCGGCTTGAGCAGTTCGAGATACCAGTCGCAAAACAGGTTCCAGACGAAGCGGTAGGCGGCGCCCGCCGCCTCGTTGAAGCGGTAGCTGGTGATGCCTTCGGTGACCTCGCGCGCTGCCCTGGTCAGCTCGGTCATGATCCAGCGGTTGACCGGCAGCCTGGCGTCGTTGAGCCAGAAATCGTCATTGCGCGCGACCTCGTTCATCTCGGCAAAGCGTGTCGCGTTCCACAGCTTGGTGCCGAAATTGCGGTAGCCGGCGATGCGCGCCGGATCGAGCTTCACGTCGCGCCCCTGCGCCGCCATCACCGTCAGCGTGAAGCGCAGTGCATCGGCGCCAAACTCGTCGATGAGGTCGAGCGGATCGATGACGTTGCCTTTCGACTTCGACATCTTCTGCCCGTTCTTGTCGCGCACCAGCGCATGCACATAGACGGTGTGGAACGGCTCCTCGTGCATGAAATGCAGGCCCATCATCATCATCCGGGCGACCCAGAAGAAGATGATGTCGAAACCGGTCACCAGCACGTCGGTCTGGTAATAGGTCTTCAGCTCCGTCGTGTGATCCGGCCAGCCCAGTGTCGAGAACGGCCACAGTGCGGACGAGAACCAGGTGTCGAGCACATCCTCGTCGCGGCTCAGGATTTCGCCCGGCTTGAAGGTCTCGAGCTTGTCCTCGACCCAGGCCTTCCACGGGCCTTCCAGCGCCAGATAATATTCAATCGCGGCGCCCAGCGCCTCTTCCTCGGTCTTCTCGACGAAGACGCGGCCGTCCGGCCCGTACCAGGCCGGGATCTGATGACCCCACCACAGCTGGCGTGAAATACACCAGGGCTGAATGTTCTCCATCCAGTCAAAATAGGTCTTTTCCCAGTTCTTCGGCACGAAGTTGGTACGGCCTTCACGCACCGATGCGATCGCCGGCTTGGCGAGCTCGGCGGCGTTTGCATACCACTGCTCGGTCAGAAACGGCTCGATCGGCACGCCGCCGCGGTCGCCATGCGGCACGGCGTGGCGGTGCGGCTCGATCTTGTCGAGGAAGCCGCCGGTCTCCATCAGCTCGACGATTTTCTTGCGCGCGACGAAACGGTCGAGACCGTCGAGCTCGTCCCAGACGGCCTGACGCTCCGGCGTCACGTCGAGCCCGGCGAGAAAATCCTCATTATCCCTGAGCGTTATTGCCGCCTCGATGGTCAGGATGTTGATCGCCGGCAGCTTGTGGCGCTTGCCGACCTCGAAATCGTTGAAGTCGTGCGCCGGCGTGATCTTGACCGCGCCGGAACCCTTTTCCGGGTCGGAATACTCGTCAGCCACAACCGGGATTTTCCGGCCGACGATCGGCAGCACGACATTTTTCCCGACCAGATGCCGGTAGCGCTCGTCGTCCGGGTGCACGGCGACCGCCGTATCGCCAAGCATCGTCTCGGGCCGTGTCGTGGCCACGGTAATGAAGGTCGCCGAATTTTCCGGATCGAAAATCTCGCCTTCGATTGGATAGCGGAAGTGCCAGAGATTGCCGTTGATCTCCTGGGGCTCGACCTCCAGGTCGGAGATCGCCGTCAACAGCTTCGGGTCCCAGTTCACAAGGCGCTTGTCCTTGTAGATCAGCCCTTCCTTGTAGAGGCTGACGAATACTTCGAGCACGGCCTTGGACAGGCCTTCATCCATGGTAAAACGTTCACGCGACCAGTCGGCCGAGGCGCCGAGCCGCTTCAGCTGGTTGAAGATGGCGCCGCCGGACTCGGCCTTCCACTCCCAGACCTTCTCGATGAACTCCTCGCGGGTGAGATCGCGGCGATGGATCTGTTTCTCCATCAGCTGGCGCTCGACCACCATCTGCGTGGCGATGCCGGCATGGTCCATGCCCGGCTGCCACAGCACGTTCTTGCCGCGCATGCGCTCAAAGCGCACGAGTATGTCCTGCAGCGTGTTGTTGAGTGC
Organism: Mesorhizobium sp. M0052; assembly: GCF_040323255.1. Taxonomy (NCBI): domain Bacteria; kingdom Pseudomonadati; phylum Pseudomonadota; class Alphaproteobacteria; order Hyphomicrobiales; family Phyllobacteriaceae; genus Mesorhizobium; species Mesorhizobium sp. M0052. The sequence continues at coordinate 7,392 of NZ_JAMYUS010000043.1, forward strand.
GTGGCCCATATGCAGCGAGCCGGTGACGTTGGGCGGCGGGATGACAATGGTAAAGGCCTCGGCCCCCTCTTCCGCACCTGCGCCGGCGCGAAATGCGTCCGCCTCTTCCCAGATTTTGGCGATCTTGGGTTCGACGGTCTTGGCGTCGTAGGTCTTTTCAAGCATGGGAAAGTGGTCCGCGCGGTCGGGAGTTTTGCTGACCCGGTGTAAATCGGAAGGTTTTGGCCAAGTCAACCGCGAGGGCTGCCTCAGTCCTTCAACGCAAATAGGCGGGGCCCTGGTCATTTCAACGGGAAGGCCATGCCCGCACCTTCATCGTCAGCGATCCCGACGGGAAGCTGATCGCATTCGCGACATCAGCCGGACGCTGGCCTGCAGCGAGAAAGCGCCGCCCGAAGGCGGCGCTTTAATCCGGAACGGGCTGTGGTGATGCCTATTGCGCGCCGCGCGCGACGCGCTCGATTTCTTCGCGTACCAGGCGCTCGACCAGCGTCGGCAGGTTGTTGTCCAGCCAGTCCTGCAGCATCGGCCGCAGCATCTCCTCGGCCATCTCGTCGAAGGTCTTCTTGCTGCGGCTGGCGAAGGCGTCGGAGAGCTCGCCGAAGGCGGCTGCGACCTGCCGTCCCGTATGTTCCGAAACGATCGCCGGACGGGCCGGGGTTGTATCGGCCGGGCGCGCGTGCTCGCTGCGCGAAGGACGAGGCTCGAAAGCCGGCTCGGCAGCGAGATCGTCTTCGAAAGCCTCGACCTCCGCGATTGCTGCCTGCCGATTTTCAGTCTCCGGCTGCCTGATCTCGGGCCGCCGTACTGTGTCAGCCGGTTTTTCCTGATTGCCAACGGCCGCGATTTCGCGGCGCCAATCCGTGACGATCGAGTCGGTGGTTTCCGTCTTTGCCCGCACTGCAGCTTCTGCCCCGACGGCGGGGGCAGGTTCACTGGCTATCCTGGCGCTCACTTCCGCCAGGGTCATCGGAGCATGCGCGGGTGGCGCGGCGGTCGTGGCATTTGCCGCAATGGCCGGCTTCACTGGCGACGGCTCGGAGCGCGGCTCCAGCCGCGCAACCACCGGCTCGGCCAGTTGGGCCTGCACCTCGGCCAGCGTCACCGGCTTCTTACTTTCGGTCGAGCTGTGCAATTCGCTGCGGAAGGCCTCGACATCCGAAACAGGCCCGGCGGCCGGCACAAGGTCCTGTCGCAACTCATCGGCGTCGCCCTTGCGGCCGGTGTCGCTGTCTTCGATGATCCTCCTGATGGAAGCCAGTATTTCTTCCATGGAAGGTTCGCGCTGTGCGCTGCTTGCCGTCGCCATCGTCACATCCGCCGCCCCCGCGCATGATCCCGAAAATCGATCTTCGATTTTCGAAGAGGATCAGGCGCAAAATCAAAGTTCTACAGCCTCCTTTGCGCATCCATCGGACGCGTGGCGCTGTAGTGACCCGTTCCTGGATTCCTGTCCGGCAAAGCCGGATACGAATCATGGCGACAGCGTAGCCGACGGATCGCCATCCGAGAATCCCCAATCTCGGAAGACGCCGGATTTCAACAATTTAGGCTACAAAAGACAAACGCCGCGCATCCTTGGGGAAGCGCGGCGCTACGATACTTTCAATCTTGGCGGGATTTGAACCGCTCAGTCGCGATCAACGACCGTCCGGCGTACGCAGCCCGATCCATTTGTCCTTGACGGCTCTGTAGTGCTCTTCAGGCTTGTACTTCACCACATTCAACGCCAGGCGATCGGCCGACAGGCGGCCCATGGCCGACAGGATGGCGTAGCTCGCTACAACCACATCGCGCTCGGAGCTGGCGAGGTCGATCTTTGCCGAGATGACGGCGTTCTGGGCATTCAACACGTCGAGCGTGGTGCGCTGTCCGACATTGCGCTCCTCGATGACGCCGTTGAGCGCCAACTGTGCGGCCGCGATCACCTGCCGATTAGCGTCGACGCTTTCACGCGCTGCGATGTATTGCGTCCATGCCGAGGTCACGGCCTGGCGCACCGAGTCACGGCTGACATCCACCTCGATGCGAGCCTGGCTGAGCGATTCCTTCGACTGACGAACGAGTGCGGAGGTACGGCCGCCCGAATAGATCGGAACGGTCAGCGTCGCGCCGACGGTGGCGGCATTGGAATCGCCGTCCGAATCCCCCGCGCCAGGTACGGTATTTTGATAGACATGGGAAAGGCCGGCACTGGCAGTCAACTGCGGCAGCAACGCACCCTCCTGCGTCTTTACATCAAATCCGGCTGCATCGACGGAATGTAGGGCGGCCAGGATGGCCGGATGCTCGTTCGATGCAATGCCGATCGCCGCCTCGAGACTCCTCGGCAACAGCTTCGCCAACGGCGACGCGGCCTTGAGCTTGCCCGGCTCGTCGCCGACGATCTGATGATAGGTTGCCGCACTGGCCAGAGCCTGCGCACGGGCGGCACTCAACTGCGCCACCGCGGCCGAACGCGACGCGTCGGCCTGCGCCACATCGGTGCGCGTGCCCTCGCCGACCTCGAAGCGCGAGCGCGCCGCGCGCGCTTGCTCGGTCAGAAACTGCAGGTTCTGTTCGGTCAGCACCGCCACCTGGCGGTCGCGAATCACGTCCATATAGGCGCTCGCCGCGTTGAACAGCGTGTTCTCTTCGGTGTTGCGCAGGCCCTCGACCGAGGCCCTCACCTGTGCAGCGGCCGACGCGACCCTGTTCTTGGTCTGGAAGCCGTCGAACAGCGTCTGATCAATCCGAACGCCGAAGCTGCCGGTGGTCAATGCCAGGCTCGCGTTCCTGCCGTTTAGGTGCCTGGAGGTGTAATCGATATCAGCCGAACCAGTGATCACCGGGCGATAGCCCGACTTGGCGATCGCCACGCCCTCATCGGTGACGCGCACGCCGGCACGGGCCGAATTCAGCGAGGAATTGTTCTGGTAGGCCTTGGAAAGCGCGCCGAGAATGGTTTCCGCCGAGGCGGCTATCGGCGAAAGCGCTGTCGCGGAAATGAGGACAGTAACAAACAGACTCTTGGCTAAGGACGGCACTTTATATCCCTCATTCGTTTTGCACGGGAACCACGCCACGCCAGCCCATCCCTAGGGATCGGCCAGCGCCGCGTCGATGTATCGTTCCCCCGCTGACAGCCTCCCGAAACCCCGGTTAACCAATCAGCAACGATTGTTCAATCGCAAGCCAACATGACAGAGTCTTTGCTGCAAGGCAAAATCACTTAGAACTCGAAGGCATGAATGCGTTCAAATCCGGGTAGTGGCTTAATTGCCGCATTAAATGCCCGTCTTCCGGTTACAACCCCCCCTGCATTGAAAAAGAGCCGGGCTACGCCCGCATTGCCCTGCCCTTCCACAGCCACCAGCCGGCCGCCTTCGGCAAGCTGGTCAAGCAGCGCCGCAGGCACTTTCTCGACGCTGCCGCCAATGAGAATCACATTGTAGGGCGCCTTGGCGGCATGACCTTGCGGCAGTGGGCCGGTGACCACGGTGACGTTATCGCAGCCCTGCGCCGAAAGCGCCGCTTTGGCTGCTTCCGCCAGTGTGGTATCGCTTTCCAGCGCCACTACGGATTTGGCCAGCCTGGACAGCAGCGCCGCGGAATAACCGGTGCCGCAGCCGACATCGAGCACCGAATCGCCGGCGTCGATCTCGGCCAACTGCAAAAGCTTGGCGAGCGGCGACGGCTCCATGAGGTAGCGCGCACCGCTGCCATCGGCGCCGTCGGAGATGCGGATATCCTCGTCAATATAGGCGAGAGCCTGTTGGCCGGCCCCGACAAAGGCCTCGCGCGGCACGGCAAGCATGGCGTCGAGCAATGCTGCGTCGGTCACATCGGTGGTGCGGACCTGGCCGTCGACCATCTTGACGCGAAGTTCGGAAAAATCAGCGCTCATGTCCCAACCAATCCGTCAAAAGCCAATGCGCTGAAATGCGCTTGTCGCGCCGACACTGCGGCGCATTCGACCGGAACTCAAGCCCCCGGCATGCGGGAGTTGAAGCGATTGGAGGCCTCGCCCGGAATCGAACCGGGGTGCAAGGATTTGCAGTCCTCTGTCCGGTGTTGATATCCAACGATCTTTTGCCTTCATGTCGCAGTTATGTCGCAGTCATGCCAGCAGCGCCGCCGCCGCGTCGAGCTCTTTACCGTCATCCCCGCGCGGGAACAAGTGGCCGTAAACGTCCGCCGTCATCATCACCGACGAGTGCCCCATGCGCTCTTGCACCGCTTTCAGCGGCAGACCCAACCCGCCACTTTCTTTAGGATTTATACACCATAATGCATAAGAATGTCTTAATGCGTGAAGGCCTGTATATTTCGCCGACCCGTCCGCCGTCACCACGCCTGCCCGCTTCATTGCCGGAATCAAGCCCTTGTTGATGATGTTGGTATGCGAGCGCGGCTTGCCGTCCGGGTTCACAAAGACCAGACCGAGCGGATTTTCCTTCGGGCTGCGGCTGTAGGTTTTCAATCGCCATTCCTTGAGTCCGGTGTTCAGGATTGACGGGATAGGAATGGTGCGCGTGCCTGCCGCCGATTTCGGCGCACCTATCACCCCGAACTCGTCAGCCCGTTGGTGCACGGTGATTGTGGAGGCCTGTGGATCATAGTCCTGCCAGCGCAGCCCCCGGATCTCCGACGATCTCAAGCCTGTGAATATGGCCGTCAGCAGCAAGGGGCGCCAATGGTCGGTCAGCTCGGCATGCGCTTGATTTCCTCTGGCGCCGGAACATCGACTCCAACCCGAATTTTGCCTTTCTGCCGCTTCTCTGTCCTGGCCTCCCTGCCCTTATGCGCCCGCCGCATGTCCCGAACCGGATTCCTAGTGGCCAGCTTGCGTTCGATGGCGTCGGTAAGGATGGAGGACAGGCTTGTGAGAACCTTCTTGACCATTGCAGTCGATCGGCCTTCGGCGCGCAGCGTATCCTGAAAGGCGCGTGGATCGACCTTCGACAACAACGTATCGCCGATAAGGGTTCAATGTGGTGCTTCATGTGATGGCGGCGTTGGTTGATGGTGCTGCGCTCCAGCCCTTCGCCCTCGCCCGTGGCGATCCATAGCCCGCCCGCCTTCTTGATGCTCACCGTGTCGCGGTCCGCGACGTGGACGCCTTCGCGGACCTCGACGTCAGTCTTGCTGGCAAACGCATCGGCATCCTTCTTTTTCGCGAAGGTCTTTAGGCGCCGGACCCCCTTCGCGTCGAAATAGTCGGCGACCCAGGCCTCCTGCTCGACGCCCTTTGCATTTGTCCACTTCCGCTTGCGAATAGACATGCCCGAACCTCCTGCAAATTCCCGCCAACACCTTGACGTAGGGCGGAACGTATGTGAAGAACGTAGAACGTACTTGGTTGGAGTTACCGAATCGTGACGAACGCTTTCTCTCTGGCAGACCTGACTGACATGACACACTCGAAGCGCCGGTCGGTCCAGCTTTGGGCCGAGGCCGGCGTTATCCTTGCGGATGAATCCACCGAACGCGCGGGCACTGGAACGCATCGGCGTTTCTCCAGAGACGAGGCAATCATCGCTTGTTTGGTCGCGGGCCTCACCCGCCACTTCCACATGCCCATAGGCGTCCTGCTGCAAGTTTCGGATGGCATTCGCCGAGAGCAGTTTCAATCGATGATCGATGGCGCGATGAAAAACGGGCGCCCCTGCTTTCTCGTAATTCGTCCGGAAGAAGTTGGGATCGGCCATTTTCAAATCAGCATAGTCTCTGGCGCTGACGATAAGAATGCCTTTGATGCGCTCACGAAGACACTGATACGCGCGCGCTCTGCCGCCCTGGCCGTGCTTCGCGTTAACGATCACCTAGCTCAACTCTGGAGTAAGTAGCCGCGTTTTTTTGCGTCAGTAAGTACGTAAAACGTACTTGGTTATCTCAACAGAAGGAACCAAAGCATGACGGTAAACTCGGAAAAGACAATGGCGCTCATTTGGGGCGCAGAGGCTATTGCCCGCGAACTCGGCACTAATCGCAGGCGTGCATTTCACTTGCTGGAAACAGACCAGATCCCGGCGAAAAAAGTCGGCGGACGGTGGGTCGCAGAGCGCGGCGTGCTGATGGCGTTTTTCCAAAAGGAGAGGCAGCCTGATGACGAGCGGCATCGATCACGAGAACACGGCATTGATCGGCGAGGCCGCTCTATGGCTCGCCACCACGCCGAAGCAGAGCCGCCCACGTCCCGCAATCGTCGACGTGAAAGAGCGGTTCGGTTTGACCGCGCTGGAGGCAATCCAGGCCATCCGTGAGGCCGACCTCATCAAAGCGAGGGCGAGCTAATGGACCAGAAAATCGAAAAACCGGCGGCGTGTGCAACCACGCTCACCGGCTTCGAAGTCTCAAGCTTGGCAGCTTCTGAGAATTCGGATAGTGCCACACCGACGTCTAAACGGCAAGCTCCAGCTACCAGCCAAGCTCGCTGGAAGGAAGCAAACCAAAAGGCCGTGTGGGCGCACTCCTGCCTCGCTGCTGCGATCCGGCGCGGCCTGGTGAAGCGACAGCCGTGCAAAGTCTGCGGCGATCCCAAGTCAGACGGGCATCACCCCGACTATGAGAAGCCAGCCGCTGTGATCTGGCTGTGTCGGTTGCATCATAAGCGAGCCCATCGGCGCGTTGCATCCGAAGAAGCAAGGCGGTGCCAAATGAGCGGGCGCTAGTTCACTAAGTTGGCGCCGGCCGTTTGGCGATCCCGTCGCTTCATCGGACTGCCGGACGAGGCAAAGGTCGGCTTCCTCTACTTGCTGCAATGCACACGTGACCAGCGCAGGGGTTTACGAACTCCCGCGCGGTTACGCCTGTGCCGATCTGTGCTGGACAGATGCAGCATACGAGAGCGTTCTCCGGGAGCTCTTGGAGGTGGGGTTGATCGATCATGATCCCGATGGCGACGTGATCTTGATCGAGCGCTGGTTCCGCCACAACCCGCCGACAAACGATGACCATGCCCTCGGCACGCGCCGACGGCTCCAGGCGATCGAAAGCGAAAAGCTGCGAGAGAAGGCGGTGGCAGCGTTCGATGAGGCCAACGAGGTCAGAATCCAGCGTGAGGCGCAGAAGGCAGCGGAGAAGGCAGCGAAGGCCGCAGGCAACTCGAAATCGGTCTCCCAGATGCTCGGCGACACGTCGCGGCTGATGGGCACCAGGATCGTGCGGGGGGCCAATGACACCCTGTCCACACCCTGTCGTGACCCTGCCCACACCCTGTGTAGGGGTACTTTCACACCCTGTGACACCCTGTCCACACACCAAGACCAAGACCTTAGACCTAGACCAAGACCTTAGACCGGAGGAAATCGCGAAAGCCGAAGCCGTCAGGAAACGTCGCAAGGGGCTTTGGAGGGAAGAGGCGCCAAGACCGGATGTCGGCGCTCTTCCCATCAAGGCCAACGTCGCGGCGCTACAGCTGGGACTCGGGAAGCCTGTGGTCGGGAGGTTCGGAACGCACCGGCCCACGATATCGCATCGGCGGCGCCGCACCTATCAGATCGCTTATGGGTGGCTGCTGCTCAACAGGGCGAACGTCCGCATCGACCGCCTTCCGCATGAGCCAGGCAGGACACAGTTCCTTCAGTACAATTTTGAGATAGTCGACCATGCAACGGCAACGCGCGTTGCCGCCTGCCGGTTCCGCTGCCCGACTTGGCGCTCACATCCCGAGCGTTTGAGTGCTTCCGGCAGGTCGAGCCGCCTCAGCGAACAGCTCGGCCGCTGCCTGGACCTTGTCCGCTGCGTCTTCGACCCTGTCAAAGCGCATCAGCACACGACACTGGAGCATCGCCAGACGCGCCGCATGGTAAAGCTCGCTGCGCCTGTGACCGTCCGAGTCCAAGGGTTTAAACAGCATCGTCACGGCGAAACTCCTCCCTCCGATGCCCGGCTCCCGTCGAAGTCGAGAGGCCGGGCCGTCAGACTGCGATCAATAGTCGGTGTCATAATCGCTGTTGTCGCCCTGCTGGATGACGACGTGACGGCGGTGATGCATCGGACGGTTGATCGATCCGGTGACCACAACGTCGCTGGACCGGTGATGATGCCGGCGCCAAGCGCGCTCGCCATTGTCGTAAAACGCCTGCTCGCCATGATGGCGGCGATGGAGACGATGCCCCTTCCGATAGATGACCACACGGTCGTTATTGTTGTCGTCCCAATAATGGCGGTGGTGGTGCCGCTGGGTCTGGATGACGATGCCTTCTTCTGCGGACGCGACCGCAGGGGCAGCCAAGCAAAGCGCCAATGCGCCCAAGATGATCGTCTTCATTTCGAGTTCTCCAAAAACCTAAAACGCCCTTCGATAAGGAAACTTTGCTTAACGACTTTGGTTCCGACAGCCATCGGGGCGTGCCCATGAGCGGTACGTCAGACGATCGTCTTGGAAGACGCCGAAAGCTCGGTCGTGAGCGCCAAGCCCGCCACAAGGAACGCAAGGAGTAGGGCGGCATCATTTTGCCTATCCAAGTCGATTTCCCGCTGATCAACCTGATGCTGGAGGCGGGCGCAGTAGACGAGGCAGGTAGCCGCAATCGAAAGCGGATCGGCAGAGTGATCATTCGAATAGCCGCTGACGCGTTATCATCAGCCGTTGCTTCCGGGCGTAGAGTCCCAATCGACAAGGAGTGACAGCATGCTCGCCAGAACGCCAAAAACATCTGAGACCGACTTCGCTAGTATTCTGAAGATTCCAGCTAAGCCAGCAGCTATTTCAGAAGCTGATGCAGCCTGGCAGCATGCCGTCTCCCAGCGAGAGGCAGGTCAGGCCCGACACATCGAAGCCACACGCCAACTCTATGCCCAGGTGCCAGGCCAACCGCCCGTGATCACCCTGCGTGAGGTGGAAGAGATCGGCTTGACCCTGGAGCCGCTCTTCAAAGCCGAGAAAGACGCAGCAGAAAAGCGTTCGTCACTTCGTGAGCGCTAAGACCAGGATACGCATGCCTTCCTAGCCTCGGCATTGGACAGATTTTCCGATGCGGTGTCCGACAAGCTGGGTGAACTCGAAACCCTTCTCGGACTGGGAAGCGCTCTCCATGCCGCCTCTGTTGCCGCCGGTGTGAAGTTGCCTCGCCGGCTTCCGTCAGTTTGCGGAAACATCATCAACAGCTCGATCTATACGGCTCGCAACCTCGTCAGACACGCCGCGCTGGCGCCCGCACCTGTATGGACTCGGCAGGAGGCAAGCAAATGAACGCACGATCGAGCAAAGCCATTCACGCGTTCGACGGCGCCATGACCTCGATCAATGCACCAGACGCGACTCGTTATGTCCCGCAGGAAGAAATGCGCAGGATGGAAGCCCGCGCCTTGATCGGCCGACATCAGCGCGGCGAGCGCCTCACACCAGACCAGGCAACGAAGGTGAATCGCGAGCAGGCACTTCAGTCTCTAGATGACCTACTCAAGAAGATCGACGAAGAGGCGAGCAACCCGATCATCGCTCTCAAAACTGCAGTTGCGCATATCCTTGGAGAGATGGCAGCCCGAGGAAGCGGCCAGTATCTCAAGCGCTATGAGCTAGAGGAGCGCCTCAGCCTCGTTGAAGCCCGCGCGCTATCGACTGCGAAGATCATGTCGAAAGCGCGCGTGCGGGTGCCGGCCGGCAGACGACCTGCGAAGCCTTGATCATGGTCGTGTCCGACGCCACCAAGACGCTAATGGTCCGGGTGATGCTTCGGGTGGAGACGAGATCTGCCGCAAGCTTTCGAACAACGAGATGGACCTGATCATCTTCGAAGTCGATCGCTGGGTCAAAGCCCGCGAGCCAGTGCTACACTGATGCCGGGGGGAGATCTCAAAAGCTGCATAGAAGCATCCATGCGACCGGTTCCCCAGCTTTATTTTGCCGAACGGTGCCCCCGTTTCCCCTCACCAACGATTGAGCCACGAAAAGACGCGGACCAAACCCACCTGCACACCTGTCTAACGAGGCCGCGAAGTGGTGGCGTAGCGTCGTCACCGATTTCGAATTGGAGGGGCACCATCTTCGGCTGCTGCAGCTCGCGGCCGAAGCGTGGGACCGTTCGCAGCAGGCCCGAGCCGTGACCGACAAGGAAGGAATCACGACCGTTGACGATCGCAAAAACGTCCGTGCTCACCCAGCGGTAGGCATCGAGAAAGACGCTCGGACGGGGTTCGCAAGGTTGGTCAGGGAACTGGACCTTGATGTTGAAGTGCCGCCAAGCCGCACTCGGCCGCCGGGCTCGCGCTCTAACCGGAGGGGTGTTTTCGATGCCGGTTAAACGTCGCAGGGCGAAGGGTAAGCCGTTGCGGATCACGCCCACAGCGATCGAGGCGTGCAAGGCGCGCGATTATCTAGAACTGCACCGGCGTTAGGTCTGTTTCCTTGGGAAATGTCGCCGATACCAGCTCGGTACGATGCGCTCGGCTGCGACCCGGACTGGGTGATGCCGGAGCAAACCCATAACCTGTTTGAACTGTCGTTTCAGCAGGCTCTCGAATCGCAACACGAGTTAGAGGCGGCCTGCAAATGATGCTCGCGGGCCACGCAACCGATTTCGGAACTCTGGCGCACGGTCGGAATCTGATCCTGCCCGGCGCCTTTGCCAAGCTCATCGCGAACAGCTGGCAGCGGCGATTTACGATGCCACAAGCGGGTATCGGAAATCAGGCTTGAAATTTCGGGCATACGACGAGAAAAGCACCCAGCCGCGCGACCCGATCATGGTGAAGGAAGAAGGCGAAACCAACGTCTCCGCTCACAGGGGCTACCTCGATATCGTGGTCACCGACTTTGATATTGCCGGTCTGGGTGCCCCGCCTGTTTTCGAGGCAGAGTGGATTCAAGACGGCGCTCCGACCCATGACTATGACACCTTCACCACGTTCTCCGGATCTATATTCTTCGACAATCTGATTCCGGTGTGGGCCGACCTCAAGGCCTACGGCTTCAATTACAGCGACATCGCCCTCTCTATTCGATCCCGGCCGGCCGGCAATATTTCACGTTCGACCTGCCGCCCAATGCCTATTCGTACTACGGCTGCTTTCGCTACAGTCGGTCGCTTGATCGGTTGGTCTATCTCGCAAGCTTTGCCGGCGTTGGAGGTTTAGAGCCCGTCCTTATCGATGGCAGCACGGGCGCCATTGGCGCTACCTCCAGCAATTCCGCAACGTCGTCTACAGTGACCGGCGGCTGCCTGGCGGATGTCGGCGTGGGATCATCGCCCCTCGTCGGCTTTTCCAGCAATCAACAGATATTCGCCTTCCACCTCACGGCAGAGGCGGTTGAACGCGGCTATCAGTCGATCGCCAGCTTTGGCGGCTATTCGGACATCCAATGCGTTACCCCAGGCGAAAGCCGTGGCAGCGAGGCTGATTTTTACTTTTGCGCGGACACCGATCTGGTGAAAGTCACGCTCACGTCGCTCGGCACGTTCAAGAGTTCGACCGTCATGGCCTCCTTCTCTGATGCCTTGCGCTATGCCATCCGTGACGACGATGGTGATCTTGTCGTCTGGACAGATACCGCCACGCTAAGCGTATCAATGGCACAACGGGAGCGGTCGAATATACGAAAACCCGTTCTCTACCAAATTCAAGCAATAAGCTCGCGAGCGTTGGGCGCGCCGGACCTTCAGCGCCTCACCGAGGAACTGTATTTCACGACGGGCGGCGTGTCGTACTTCACCGACCTGAAAACCGGTCTCACCCGTTCTATTTCCGGGGCCGATCCTTCACCCGCGCTGTTCTCCTACGATGGCGAGGATGAGGTTATTTTGACCGTTGACGGCTCTGGCCAACCGAGGCGCGGTCGCATCATTTCCGGTGACGGCGAGAAGCGCCTGCTCTCCGACTTCCTTAGGGACTTGATGGTCCACGGCGGCGGCTACGATCCATCTGAGATCGTCGTTGAAAATGTTGACGACCTGATTGATGGCGCCGTTGTCGATGTCACAGCAAGCGTTAGAGAGATCGCCCGCTCGATTTGCGAGCCGTATTCGATAGCCATGTTCGAACGCTGAAGGAAAAAGAGAAATGTTCCGCATGATGATGTTCAATTCTTTCCGGTTCATGCCGCCCCCTCCCACCGGCCTGGTCGTTACCTACAAGGGCACATTCAGCGCTCTCGCCACCCCAGCCGATCCGCATACCTTCACCGTCGACGTGGGTGCAGCCGGCACCAAAATCGTGGTCCTGGTGTGCCACGGCCTGCGTCAGAACACCGTGCCAAGGACGCTATCATCTGTTTCCGTTGATGGCACTACGGGCACCATCGCTGTGCAGGCCGGGACTAATGATGGTGCTGACCAAGCGATCCAGCTTGGTATCGGCCAAAGGGAGATCACAACTGGCGGGACCATCACTTGCATCGCCGACTGGAGTCAAAACCTTCATTCGTCGGCGGTCGATGTCTATACGATCACCGGCCACACATCGAGCACGTCCGTCAATGCCAAATCGGCGACCGGCAACGAGCCGACGTTTAGCAATCTGACAGTAAGCGCTAACGGCTGCGTGATTGCCGGTGCGACTGGCGTCAATCCCGAAGGCTCGATCACCTTTACCGGCGTCACCAAAGACCATGAGGAGCTTATCACCGGCGCAGCCGAGAACCAGCAGGTCGCCTGCGGCAGCATCTCAGGACTTGGTGCGACCAGCACCTACAACGTCGCCATGAGTTCGTCCGGCGCCAACGAGATCGTCGCGGCTGTATCGTTCGTCTAACCGGCGATTGCCATTCCAAGGCCAACACCTGGTGTCGCTGGCCGGCAAGTTGGGAGCGGTTCCGGACAGGAATGACTGCCCGCCGTTATGCGCCCAAGGCGTGGAAGACCGGCGATGCCGCCGCCACGATCAACGTCGCCGCGGCGGCGCTTAGGCGAGCTAAAGCTGCTGGCCGACTGTTTTCTCGCGTAGCCTCAACACCAACAGACGCGTAGCTCCGAACGGTGCCATGACGATAAACGTGGTGGCGATGCTGGCGAGGACCGACAAAACGCAGATCGAGCTTTGGGCGTAGCAAACGGATTCCATGACGTACCCCTTCCTGCCTATAAGTTCCCGACAAGGCGGTTGCATGATGAGCCTGCTTCGGGAGGAATACAAGAACGCGCTAATAAACGATGTCGAGATGAGGTGGAGCGCCTTAACCAGCCAGCGCCATTCCAAAGCCAACACCTAGGCCGATTGCGAGGCCAAGGAACAGCTTGGCGGCAAGATCGAGGGACAGGGCGCCACACGTCCTGGCGAGGCTCCGTGAGGGCGTTGGCGATATCATCGAAGATCGCGTCCATGCTTCAACGTAGATCGAAACGCAGATTCTGTGAATCCCTGTTTGTTCCGTCAAAGTCTAACGATCAGGCGAGCGCCCTGGAAAGCACGTGCAGTAACGGTTGATTCAACCATTGCTGGTATAAGTGTGGGGTGGGTGGCGGCTCCGACAGTTCGGGGTGGAACTCAATGCCGAAGCCGCCTGCGCAGCCAAGGTTGGGGTTTGACCGCGCCGTCCTATTCTGGGACAGCGCGGTCAACGATTCGTTAAAACGCTCCGGAACTAATTAAGCGCGCGCTAATTGACTCGCGGTCTCGGGAGTCAGTGCATGCGTGAAGTTCATTCCTCCGATGATGGAGCCGATTTTGGCGGGACAAGCCTCCCGAGGGCATTGGACAGCGTCACGTACCGGCCGCCGTCTTCGTCTTCCCTCTTCCTAGAGATCCGCCATTCGTTGGGCGAGTGGGTTGTTCTCATCATAGGCAGGAACGGTGAAACGTATTCCCGAGCATTCGAAAATGAGGCAGATGCCGTCGCTTTCGCTGGCGATCAGTCTTCTCGTCTAGGATTGGAAGCTCCCCCGAAGCGAGCAACTTGACCGCCCTTCTCTGAAGATCCGAAAGCGCGGATCTGTGAATCCCCCTGGAACATCGTCGGCCTCGAAACACTTCGGGCGTGGTTGTGTGCGTCAAGTTCTGCAAAATGGGCGATCATGAAACTGGTCATGCGGCTTGGCGTAGAGCGAGCTTCTTGTGCTCGCGC
>NZ_JAMYUS010000044.1:0-21225 GCF_040323255.1 Mesorhizobium sp. M0052
CGCCCCTCCCGGCGGGGGGTACCATCATGCCCGATGTCTCAACCGGCGCGGCCCCCGCACGCTGGGCGGGTTCAAATTTACCCCCCCCCCTTTAATAATTGCGGCCCCGCGGCTTCAACGCGGCGGCGTTTTCTCTACGAGAATTGTGTGTTTCCGCCATCGGCGGCAAACTTCTAGGCTGTGGTCCGGCATCCGCGCCAGACGGCAAGCCGCTGGAGGACATCATGACCGACACGACCTCAAATCCGCAGGCCGATACGGCACGAGCGTCTGAACTCGGCGCGGTCGCCCGGTTCCTGAAGGCGACCGAGCTCGACACGCGCATGCTCGGCATGGTCGGCGCGCTGCTGGTCATCTGGGTCGGCATACATATCCTGTCGGGCGGGCTTTTCCTGACGCCGCGCAATCTTTGGAACCTGTCGGTGCAGACGTCCTCGGTCGCGATCATGGCGACCGGCATGGTACTGGTCATCGTCATGCGCAACATCGACCTTTCGGTGGGCTCCGTCGAAGGCGTGATCGGCATGATCATGGGCGTGGCACAGGCCGAATTCCTGATTCGCGTCATCGGCTTCCAGCTTGGAAACCCCTGGCTCTGGGTCGTCGCGCTTGCCGCCGGCGTGGTGCTTGGTCTGCTGATCGGCGCGTTCCAGGGCTTCATCATCGCCTATATGCAGGTTCCGGCCTTCATCGTGACGCTTGGTGGCCTGCTGGTCTGGCGTGGCATGGCATGGCTCATCACCAGCGGGCGCACGGTCGCGCCACTCGACGCCACCTTCCAGCTGATGGGCGGCGGACCACGCGGCTCGATTGGCGCCGCTGCCAGCTGGATCGTCGGCATCGTCGCCTGCGCGGCGGTCGCCTTCGCGCTGCTCAACGGTCGCTCACAGCGCAAGCGCTTCAGCTTTCCACTGCGCCCCGTCTGGGCCGAGACCTTGCTTGGCGTGGTCACTTGCGCGGCCATCCTCGGCGCCGTGTGGATCGCCAATTCCTATCCATGGCCGATCGGCATCGTGCGCCAGTACGCACAGCAGAACGGCATCACCGTTCCCGAAGGCGGGCTGTTCATCGCGCATGGCATCGCCATACCGGTGCTAATGGCGGTGATTGTCGGCATCATCATGACGTTCATCACCAAGCGCACGCGTTTCGGCCGCTATGTCTTCGCCATCGGGGGCAATCCGGAGGCAGCGGAACTCGCCGGCATCAACACGCGCTGGGTGACCATGAAGGTGTTCATGATCATGGGTGTGCTGGCTGCAATCAGCGCGGCGATCTCGTCGGCCCGTCTCAATGCGTCAACCAATGCGCTGGGCACACTGGACGAGCTTTTGGTGATCGCGGCCGCTGTCATCGGCGGCACGTCGCTCGCGGGCGGCGCCGGAACGGTGATGGGCGCCATGCTCGGCGCGCTACTGATGCAGTCGCTGCAATCCGGCATGGTGCTGCTCGGCATCGACTCGCCGCTGCAGAGCATTGTCGTTGGCGCTGTCCTGGTCATCGCCGTCTGGCTCGACACCGTCTACCGCAAGCGCGTCTAGGGAGGAACGATTATGGAAAAAACTGCTCCCACCGGTACGCCACTGATCGACATGCGCAACATCTCGATCGCGTTCGGTGGCATTCGCGCCGTCGACGATGCGTCCATCGATCTTTTCCCGGGCGAAGTGGTGGCGCTGCTTGGCCACAACGGCGCCGGTAAGTCGACGCTGATCAAGATCCTGTCGGGCGCCTACAAGCGCGATGCCGGCCAGATCTTGGTCAACGGCCAGGAGGCCTCGATCTCCAATCCGCGCGACGCCAAGAAATACGGCATCGAAACGATCTACCAGACGCTTGCGCTGGCCGACAATGTCGACGCTGCCGCCAACCTCTTCCTCGGCCGCGAACTGATGACCGCGTGGGGGACACTCGACGATGTCGCCATGGAGGCCGAGGCGCGCAAGGTGATGGGCCGGCTCAATCCGCGCTTCCAGCGCTTCAAGGAGCCCGTGATCAAGCTATCGGGCGGCCAGCGCCAGTCGGTGGCGATCGCACGCGCCATCCTGTTCAACGCCCGCATCCTGATCATGGACGAACCGACGGCCGCGCTTGGGCCGCAGGAGACGGCGCAGGTCGGCGAACTGGTAAAGCAGCTCAAGGCCGACGGCATCGGCATTTTCCTGATCAGCCACGACATTCACGACGTGTTCGAGCTTGCCGACCGGGTCTGCGTAATGAAGAACGGCCAGGTCGTCGGCACCGCGCTCACCACCGATGTGACGCAGGACGAAGTGCTCGGCATGATCATCCTGGGAAAGTGCCCGCCCGGCGCCATTCCCGGTCCGGGTGCGCTGAAGATCGCGGCCTGAGACCACGCTATCGTCAGCTGTCATGTTCACTGATGCTCGAGATCGATAAGCCGGCTAAATATGCATGATATGCCAGCTGTCATTATGGCTTGGCCGCGCCATTGTCTTGCCGCGGCGACTTGCCCATAAAGGTCCCGAACCGTCCATGGGCCTGCGTTGAAGAAGTTTTTCCCGATCCTTGCCTTCATTGCCGTTGCACTGATCAGCCTGACGATGGCGGGCTTCGCCTATTTCGCGACCCAGGAAGCGGCGCGCATCAAGTTCGAGGCGACGGCCGACGACGCGCTCAACCGCATCGAAAGCCGTATCGATCTGCATCTGTCACTGCTGCGCTCGACGCAGGCGCTGTTCGACGCCCGCAATGGCGAGATTTCAGGTAGCGAATTCAAGGCCTTCTTCAGCGCCCTCGATGTCGATAACAATTTCGCCGGCCTGCGCGGCATCGGCTATCTCAGGCTGGCCAAGACCGGTGACGAAGCGGCGGTCGAGCGCGACATGTTGCGCGACCGCGGCGCCGCCCACACGGTCTATCCGGACACGACACAGCCATGGCGCACGCCCGTCGTGCTGTTCGAGCCGCTCGACCCTGCCAACGAATCCACCATCGGCTACGACATGTTCACCGAGCCGGTGCGGCACGAGGCGATCGAAAAAGCGATGGCCGATGACGCACAGCACGCAAGCGGTCTGGTCCAGCTCGGCCAGGACACTGGCGCGGCGCAGACCTTTACCGGTTTCCTGGTCTTCGTCAGGCTCAATGTCGAAACCGCGCCGGATGGTATCAATGCGTCCAGATCATCGACATCAGGCCTTCTCTACGCGGCCTTCCGCGCCCGCGACCTGTTCCAGACCGCGCTCAGCCGCACGCCTTTGCTGCCGGTCAACACCGCGGTCTATGACGGCACGGCCGACGCCGACAATCTTCTGTTCCAGTCGGAAACGCCGCCGGTTGCGAGCTTTGGCGACAGGCTGTTGGTGACGCGCAAGATCATCGTCGCCGGTCGGCCGTGGACGGTGCTGTTCCGGCCGACAAGTGCATTTTCGCAACCGTCCTCGCGCGCCATTCCGGTCATGCTCGGGCTGTTCGGCCTGCTTCTGGCCGGGGCCATCGCGTTGGTGGCGCGCTACCAGGAGCGCGCCTACGACGCCAAGTCGCTGCTGCATGAAACGACGGAAAAAAGCCTGCTCGAAAAGGATTTGATGCTGCAGGAGATGAAGCATCGGATCAAGAATTCGATCACGCGGGTGCTGGCGATTGCGCGCCAGACGGCAGCGCAAGCAACCGACGTGAAGGAGTTCTCAACTTCCTTCTCAGCCCGCCTGCAGGCAATGGCGGCTTCCCAGGATATGCTGACGCGTTCGCGCTGGCAGAAGGCCGATCTTGGCGACCTGCTGCGCATCGAGCTCGGCCAGGTGTTCGGCAAGGAGCTTCCGGAAGGGATATTGTCAGGGCCTCAGGTGCTGCTCGACGAGAGGACGACGCAGGCGCTTGGCCTGACCTTTCACGAACTGGCGACGAATGCGCTGAAATATGGCGAGGCCGGCAATTCCGTGGGTGCGCTCAAGGTCGACTGGTCGTTCGAGGGGCGCGGGTCCGAGCGGATGCTGGTTCTGAACTGGCGCGAGGCCGGGCAGAAGGAACTCGAAGCGCCGGCGAAGACCGGCTTCGGCACCAAGCTGATCGACCTCAATGTCACGCGCGAATTGCGCGGCACGATTGCCCGAGATTTTCGCATCGATGGGCTTACGGTGGAAATCAGGATCCCGCAGCCTGATGCAGTCAAACAAACGGAGACCGGCTGACCGGTCTCCGTCGCGATTGTCTGACGCTTTTGAAGCGGATCAGCAGCGAGCGGTGTAGAGCCGGCCGCGATTGTCGCGATACTGGCAATAGCCGTTGCGCAGGTTGCGCACCAGCAGGCCGGAACCGGCGCCAACGGCTGCGCCGATCAGCGCACCCTTGCCGCCGCCGATCAGTCCGCCGGCCAAAGCACCGACACCGGCGCCGACACCGACATCCTGCTCGGTCGTGCTGCAGCCGCTGACGGCGACCACCGCAACCATGGCAATAATCAATTTCCGCATAGAATCTCTCCTCACTTTGTCCTCACTTTAGTAAGCTCCAGCCGCTATTTAGCACGAAACAGCAGCCTTTGCCCGCTCGATCTTATTGTTGGCTAAGAGAGTCTTTTTCGCGGCGCGTGGCGTTCGACGCGACCACGACACTGGAAATCTGCAAAGACGCGTCGAGGGTGCCGTCCGGGCGCACGTTCCAGACGATCTGGTCGTAATCATCCTCCAGCGCGGGGTCGACCGTAAGACATTTGGCAACGACGTGCTCGGCCTGACCCTGCACGTCGCCGGCAGCGAATGGACGTTCTGCCGTGCATGCTTCGGCGGTTTCGAAAACACTGACCGGCACCGGCAGTTCACGACATTCGGTCATGTTGTTCGAACAGCCAATTACCAAAAGCAAAGCGGCGATGTGTTCCACGGCGATACGTCCTCTCGCCATAAGAACGGTCCACAGCCGTCAAAGTTCCTGTGCCGAAAGGGGCGTTAATAATTGGTCGGCTACGAGCTGGACAGCTTCTGAGCCAGGCTGCTTGGGAGCAGCGTGAACCTGAGCATCTGGCTCAGGCCAATTGCGACGCCACGATCAGCACAACAGCGGCGACGAGCGCGACAGCGGCGACGCGAAGCAAGGGATGCCAGGCGTGCTGCAAAGGCGAGGCTGAAGCGTCAGGATCCTGAAAGCCGCTCATGGACACCCGGGCGGCCTGCTCCAGCCTGTTCATATCGGCAACCGTCATGATCATTCCTCCCATACTCGCGTTGCAGGCTGCGGCCGAAACATCGGTTGAATCGGTCAAGATCCAGCAATCTCTGGGAACCACAGCATCGGATTTTATGGTGAACAGCCGGTTAAGGAATCCCGCCGCTCATTCGGTTTCGAAATTGCCGTGCGGAACGACGAGGCGATATTCGAGGCGGTCACTGGTGATCTCCAGCGTCGCCGTGCCGTTCAGCGATGCCGGCACGACACGTTCGAGGGCAACGCTGCCGAAGCGTTTCTCGGTGCGCCTGTTATCATTGGCGACAATGGCCTCGACCCAGGTCAGCGACAAAGCCGGCTTGTCTGCGGCCTCTGCGACGTTCGACAGATCGGCGGTTACCTCGACAAAGCCGTCCGGCCGCGCCAGGGCGCCGTAGCTGAATGAATTGACGGCGAGTTCGTGCATTGCCAGTCCAATATGAATGGCCGCGTTGGGATTGAGGTAGGGGTTGACGCCATTGAAGCGCAGGCTCTGCGCGGGATCGGCGCCGTAGCGAACGACCTGGCCGCGGATAAGCTCGCGAAGTGCTGCACCCCGCCAGTTCGACGACGTTACCAGATCCTGGGAGGAAGCCAGTGACTGCAGGCGGCCGCGAAAGCGCTTCAGGAAATCGTCGGGTGTCTCGGAATAGCGGCCGGTCTGGGTGGCAATACTCTGGATGATGGCCAACAGGTTCTTGGAGCGGTGGCTGACTTCGCGCAACAGCGTCTTCAGCGTCTGTTCGCGGCGTTTCTGCTCGGTGGTTTCCACCATCGTGGTGACGACGCCCTGCACGTCGCCGCGATGGCCCCGATCGGCATCGACCCATACCTGGAACCAGCGCATGCCATCACCGGTGGGAACACTCAGTTCAAGGCGTTCCGGATTGCCGGAAGCGATCACATTGCTTTTGGCGGCGGCGATTTGCTCAGCTTGCGCCGGTGGCAACGCGCCGTTGCTGTCGGCTGTGTCGGAAACCCACGGCGCACGCATGTTGCGGGCCCATACAGTCTTCAATTCACGATCCTGATAGAGGACGGAAATGCCGGCATTGTGCAGAGCGTGAAGCAAGGCCCGGCCAAGCTGCATTCCGCTTTCAGCCGGGTGCAGTGCGATCACCTCGTCGCCCTGTCCGCTCTCGCCTCCGCCAATGGAACGCATCAATCACCTGTCCACCTGATCAGGACCGAACGATTCACTTGGACTCAGTTCCTGAGTAGGTCCCCAGAAAAGGTCCGCCGGACGATGTTCCGTTGGAGGACATCGCCCGGCGGTGGCTGGAAACCGTTTGAGGGGTGCGGCTTCCAGTGTTCTTCGCCCGCTCCTACGATGCCCGTCTGAACAGGCCGGCCAGAAGCGAGATGACGAGGAAGGCGAGAAAGATGAAGAACAATATTTGCGCGATACCGGCCGAGGTACCGGCGATGCCGCCGAAACCAAGCGCGCCGGCGATGATCGCCACGACGAGAAATACGAGCGCCCAGTAGAGCATGATCTGTCTCCTTCCGATACTGGATCAAGAACGTGAGTGATTGCTGTTTGTTCCACCATTTGCCGAAAAAGAAGGTCTTTGGAAGAGGCCCGGACGCGAATTGATTCGCGCGCGTGAGCGCGATACGGCGCGACGGGCAGCCGCCGATCGCCGGGTTAGGCGATCGCCAGTGCCGCCAACGCTGCGAGGCGGCGAAAAGTTGGAGATTGAAGGCCCTACTTCACGCGGCGGCCTTGGCCTGCCGGTCGAAGAACAGCGCTTGGCTGATCAGCGCCTTGACCATGTCGGGATTGAACGGCTTGGTGACGAGGAAGGCCGGTTCAGGCCGCTCGCCGGTCAGCAGACGTTCGGGGAAGGCGGTGATGAAGATTACCGGCACCGAAGTCGACGACAGGATTTCGTTGACCGCATCGATACCCGAGCTGCCATCGGCAAGCTGAATGTCGGCCAGCACCATCTTCGGCCTTGTCTTGCCGAACATCGCCACCGCCTCGGTATGGGTGCGCGCGGTTCCGACCACGTGGTGGCCGAGGCTCTCGACCATTTCCTCGATGTCCATGGCGATCAGCGGCTCGTCCTCGATGATCAGCACATCGGTCGCCACCTGGCGAGAGATCTCGTTGCTCGCCTGGGCAAGCAGTTCGGAGAATTCCTTGGCGTCGACATCGAGAATTTCAGCTGCCTCGTCTTCACCGAAGCCTTCGACCGCGACCAGCAGGAAAGCCTGGCGTGGCCGTGGCGCAATGGCGTTCAGATTGGCGGCGGCGCGCTGCTCCCATGCCGATTGCGCCTGCTCCTGCGGAACGCGGATGGCAATGGAGGTGAACAGTTTGGCGAATACCTTGTAGAGCGCGATGCGGTCGCTTGACGCTTGCGGGAAGATGTCGACGTCGGCGATGATGGCTTCGAGCATCGCGGCGACCAGCGCATCGCCACTCTCCTGCGATCCGGATACGGCGCGTGAAAAGCGGCGCAGGAACGGCAGGTGCGGAGCGATGGTTGCGGAAAGGCTCATGGTAGACGTCTCCCTCAGATGACGTGATTGCATAGATTGCAGGTCAAGCTGATTGCAAGCCCCAACACCCAAACGCGGGTTTTGCGAAAAAGTTCCGACACTTGTGGAACGAAACTGCACGGGCGACGTTTGTGGTGCGATGGGCAACCAGACGAGGGGGCCGCTTTGCGTTGTGTAATGGGGCGGCTCGGGGCGCTGGATTTAAGGGCGAAATGAAGGACATGAATAAAGAAACGCTGGCTGGCGCCGCTGACAGGCGCCGGGCCAATTCCGGCGACCCGCTCGGGGCGAATTCGGAAATTGGCCGTAAACTCAAACAGTATTATGACGAGCTGGTCTCGGACAATGTGCCGGATCGCTTTGCCCAGTTGCTCAGCCAACTGGAAAAGGCCGAACCCGCACAGAAGAAGGACTGAGGCATGGCAGCTGTCTCACAAGGGTTCAAGACCGACCTGCTCGGCTCGATCCCGAGCCTGCGGGCTTTTGCCGTGTCGCTGACGCAGAATGCCGACAAGGCCGACGATCTCGTGCAGGAGACGCTGGTCAAGGCTTGGGACAAGCATGAGAGCTTTCAGCCCGGCACCAATCTCAAGGCATGGCTGTTCACCATCCTGCGCAACGAGTTCTATTCCCAGATGCGCAAGCGCGGCCGCGAGGTGCAGGACAGCGACGGCATCATGACGGCCAGGCTTGCCGTTCATCCGGCTCAGCACGGCCAGCTTGACCTCAAGGATTTCCGCGGCGCGCTCGAGCAACTCCCCGAGGACCAGCGCGAAGCCATCATCCTCATCGGCGCTTCAGGCTTTTCCTATGAAGAGGCCGCCGAAATCTGCGGCTGTGCGGTCGGAACGATCAAGAGCCGGGTCAGCCGGGCCCGCACGCGGTTGCAGGAGATCCTCAAAATCTCCGGCGAAGACGAATACGGGCCGGACGCGATCTCGTCCCAGGTGACGGGTTCAAACGCTGCCTGACGGCGGAGGCCCCGTTTGCGGGCCTGGGCTCTCTACACATACGCATCGAAGATATCTCAGACTGGCGCGCGGCCGCAGGCCGCCGCCAGAGCCTCGACGAGATCGGTCCCCGAATAGGGCTTGGTGACCAGGCGGATGCCGGGAAAAGACCCTTTGATCTCATCGGGGTCCGAATAGCCGGAGGCAAAGACAAACGGCAGGCCCGATTGGCGCAGCCGCGCGGCGAAATCGAGTGTGGACGTTCCGCCCAGCATGAGGTCCACGATAGCGGCGTCGAACTCGCCAACGACCTTCTGCTCATCGATCTCGGCCAGAGCGCGGGCAATCACTACGTCGTTCGCGCCATGGTCGCGGCAAAGCTGCTCGACATCCATGGCGATCAGGAATTCATCCTCCAAGACAAGAATTCGCAATCCCTCAAGCAATGGCGGCACTTGGCAATCTCTCCTCAATTCTTGCAGCATCGGGTACCGTGACTCCAGTCAACCGCATCGTGGACCTTGGGGATCGGTCAGGCCTTAATCCGAAAAGTTCGCCCACCGGCTCTACTCCACAAGCGAGCTTCGAATTCGCCTCAGTGGAGTGTAGCGAGTCATGATCGCTATTTGCCATCCTGTCATTTAAAAAAGACATGCCATCGGCAGCGGAACCGCGGCCTTGCAAAGGCGTAGCACTCAGTCTCTGGCAAGAGACTTTCGAAAGAGGGATCGAAATGTCTGGCCAGAATGGTCGTTCGTTTTCCAGCCGTCAGTACCCATGCGAGATCTGCCCGCTTCGGCCATTGCCGGTGTTCCGGGAATTCGAGAAGCAGGAGCTTGCCTATGTCAGCATGTTCAAGAAGGGCGAACTGGCCGTCGACAAGGGCGCCACAGTGCTGGTCGAAGGCAGCCAAAGTGCTCATCTCTACACCGTGCTTTCGGGCTGGGCCTTCCGCTACAAACTATTGTCGGACGGCAGGCGCCAGATCCTGAACTACTCCATGCCCGGCGATCTTATCGGGCTGCAGGGCAGCCTGATGGGCGAAATGCAGCACTCGGTCGAGGCGCTGTCGCCCATGCTGTTGTGCGTCTTCGAGCGTGAAAACCTGCACGAGCTCTACCGCAACCATCCGGGCCTTGCTTACGACATTACCTGGCTGGCGTCGCGCGAGGAGCGCATGCTGGACGAGAACCTGCTCAGCGTCGGTCGGCGCACGGCGGTCGAGCGCACCGCCTATCTCATTGCCTTCATCGCCAGCCGCGCGGCGGCAGTCGGGCTCAACGGCAAGGCGCCGGTGCAAATCCCGATTACCCAGCAGCATGTCGCCGATACGCTCGGCCTGTCGCTGGTCCACACCAACAAGACGATCCGCAAGCTCATCGATCGCAAGCTGATCGCTTGGCGCGACGGCGGTTGCGAAGTGATCGACGGGGAGGGGCTGAAGGATCTCGCGCGCTGGGAGGGCCTAAGCGAAGGCCGTCGGCCGCTGATCTGACAGGCAGGCCTCCATCTGGGGCTGGACTCGCACTTGCAAACACCCTTTCATGGATACGGTCTCCGATTTCGGAACCATGATGTGTGTCGGGCGTTTGAAGCCAAGCAAACGCAAGGAGTTTAGAATGGCAACTGCCGCAGGAAAAACCGCCAACGAAAGTCAGACGAACGCCGACCTCGAGGCCGACATTCGGCAGTTGAAGGCGGATATCGAAAAATTGACCAAGCAATTGGCCAAGACCGGCGAACATGGTTACGGCACGGCGCGGCGCGCTGCTGCCGAAGGCGTCGACCAGTTGCGCGCGCAGGGCGAAGCCGTCTTCGACAGCCTGCGTGGCAACGCCAAGGATCTTGAGGCCCAGATCACGGCCAATGTGCGCGAGAAGCCGGTAACTTCACTGGCGATCGCGGCCGGCGTCGGCTTCCTGTTTGCGCTTCTTGCCCGGCGCTAGTTTCGACAGAGATGGGCATGCTGGCACCGCTTATCTCGGCCTTGGCCTCGGGTGAAGCCATTGCCGCCATGCGCCGCGCGCGCACGGCGGCAATCGTCTATGGGCTCGCCGCCGTGGCTGCCCTGTGCGGCCTCGGGTTTCTCCTGGGGGCGGCCTACATCTGGGCGGCTGACCGTTACGGCTCGATGGCCGCCTGTCTCGGCTTCGCGGCCGGTTTCCTGGTAACGGCCGGGCTTATCGTGCTCATTCATCAACTTGCGGCCGGAACGCGTGCGCGCCGACGTGCGCGAAGGCGCAATGCCGACCTGAAGGCGCTCGGTATCACCGCGGCGCTTGCCGTGCTGCCGGCCTTGCTCAAGGGGAAAGGCGGGAAGGGCGTCATTCTCGGCCCGATGATCGCGCTCGCGGCCTATGCCATCTACCGCGAGAACGTCAAACCGGATCCGGGCGATCCAGACAGCGAAGCCGACTAAAGCGCGTC
The DNA here is from genome assembly GCF_040323255.1 of Mesorhizobium sp. M0052. Lineage (NCBI taxonomy): Bacteria > Pseudomonadati > Pseudomonadota > Alphaproteobacteria > Hyphomicrobiales > Phyllobacteriaceae > Mesorhizobium > Mesorhizobium sp. M0052. The sequence continues at coordinate 11,052 of NZ_JAMYUS010000044.1, forward strand.
GCGCTGATACGCTGTTCCCGGGAAAACCGCTTCGCACTTCTGAAATTGCTTTAAGCCGGCAGATCTTCAAGCGGCATCGATATTTCGGCGAACACGCCTTCGCTGCGGAATTCGTGGGTCACTTCGCTCGATAAAACCTTGGCGAGGCTGCGGCGGATCAGGATAGAGCCGAAGCCCTGGCGTTCCGGCGGGTCGACTTTCGGCCCGCCGCTTTCGCTCCAGGTCAGCACAAGGCGGCGCGCGCCTTTCTTGCCCGCCGCCTTCCAGTCGACATCGACCTTCCCCGAGCCAACCGACAGCGATCCGTATTGCAGCGCGTTGCTGGCCAGTTCGTGCATGATCAGGCCGAGCCCCACCGCCTGGTCGGGCGAAAGCAGCAGCTCCGGACCGGAGATCACGATGCGCGGCCGTTCTGCCGAATCGAACGGCTTCACCTCGATCTGCATCAGTTCGCGAATACCGATGCCGCGCCATTCGCGATCCGACAGCAGGTTATGGGCAGCGCCCAGCGCCTGCAGCCTGGCGCCGAAGGCTTCCAGGAATTCGCTTGGGCGGCGAGCGTGGCGAACGGTCTGTGTGGCCAGCGCCTGCACCGTCGCCAGCGTGTTCTTGACCCGATGGTTGAGCTCGCGCAGCAGCAGCCTTTGCCGGTCCTCGCCGAGCTTGCGTTCCGAGATGTCGTAGTTGACGCCAAAGATCAGCGTCGGCTTGCCTTCGCCGTCGCGCTCGATGACGCGGCCGCGGGTGACTATCCAGCGCGGCGGATCGAAGCCTTTGACCCGGTATTCGCCGAAATAGTCGTCGCTGCCGGTCAGGGCATCGCGAAAGCGCGTCTCGGTCTGGTAGACGTCGCGCGGGTCGATGGCGGCCAGAATGTCGCGCGCCCGCAGCCGGTTCGAACGCGGCAGGTTAAACAGCTCCGACAAACGCACGTCGCATTCGATCATGTCGGTGCGGATATCCCAGGCCCAACTGGCGAGCGAGGCGGCGTCGAGCGCTATGGCTCGGCGCTTTTCCTCCTGCGCCAAAGCAGCCGTGGCAATGGCGCCGCTGCGGGTGGCGTCCTTGAGGGTAAACAGGCTGGCGGCGAGGCTGGCAAGCGATTTCAAATGATCGAGCGCGGCAGCGGACGGAAATTCATGCGGCTCCCGGTCGAGTACGCACACCGTGCCGACGCGCGCGCCGGCGACCACCATCGGCGCGCCGACATAAAAGCGGACATGGTGTTCGCCGGTGACCAGCGGGTTGCGGGAGAAGCGAGGGTCGATGCTGGCATCCGGCACCACCATCGGCTCGTCGCCGGCGGCAATGGTATGGGCGCAGAACGATATGTCGGTCGCGGTTTCGGTCTCGTTGAAGCCGACACAGGATTTGAACCACTGTCGTTCGGTGTCGAGCAGCGTGACGAGCGCGATCGGCGCCTGCATCACGGCGGCGGCAAGGCCGGTGATGCGATCGAAGTCGGGATCGGAGTCGGTGTCGATCGCGTCAAGCCCGTGCAGTACGGCAAGCCGCTCCGGCGCCGCCACGGCGCGGCGGACCTCAACCGGCAAACCAGCCTGCTTCGTCACCTTGCTATCCACCAAGCCCCCTCGCTTGCAGGCCCCACCCGCGGTGGCGCGCACCTTGCGCGGCCGTCGCGCGCCGGAACTTTTGTAGCAAGCAATCGTTACCCCACCATGTTTCGCCGGCGATGGTTTTATCCACCATCCCGGCTGCACGATAGGAACGCCGCCAATGACCAAGATCGCCCCTGAAAACAAAGCCCGTCAGGGGCGCTGGGGCTGGCACGGCCTGCGCATATTGGTCGCCGCGTTGCTCCTGGCTTTCATTGCTTGGGGAGCGGCCGAGATTTATGGCCAAAAGATAGATCCAGATACCCCTGAAAGCCAAGGGCAGCCCACCGGCCAGACCGCGCCGGCCAACCAGAGCGCGCCAGCCGGCGAGGGGCAGTCGGGCGGCTAGGGTTTTCCTCGTCATTCGTAATCGCATCAGGCGGCCTTTGCCTGGGCGGCTTGCGCCGGAACCAGGACGTTCAGTGCGCCAGGGTGGATCTGGATTGTCGTTTCACGCTCCAGCTTGACCAGTTCGCCGTCGATGACGGCGCCGAATTTCTTGCTCCCTGTATGGATTTTCACGATTGCCTTGTCGGCCTGATGAGTTTCGACATGGTCGCTGTCGCGCCACCTGCCTCGAGCCATGTCGAAGAGCGCCCTGACCAGCTCGCCACGCTGCCGCGCCACGGTGACATAGATGCCGAGCACGCCGCCGGCAGGATTGTCGGCATAAGGCAGATGGCCTTCGCCAAACAGATTGTTGGAAATGCCGATGCCGCTGATGCGGGTCACGATTTCGGCTTCGCCGACCGTCAATGTCACCTTCATGGCTGGAGGATTGTTGATCGTCGTCCAAGCGGCCTTGGCCGAGGCGCGAATCTTTCCCAGGCGCGAGGCGAATTCCATATTGTCGCGCAGCTTCACCATCCTGGCGTGCAGGCCGATCGAGAACTGATGCACGAACGGCCGGCCATTCGCGCTCGCGATATCGACCGCCATGATCTCGCCGTCGGCAAAGGACTTCAGCGCGCCATCGATGGTCTGCGGAATTCCAAGGCCGCGGGCGAACAGGTTCATTGTTCCTGCAGGCAGGACGGCCAGCGCCTTCTTGCCATTCATCAGCCGCCCCGCGGCGGCCGAAATGGTGCCGTCGCCGCCACCGGCCAGCACGACGTCGATGTCGCGCCGCGCGGCGACCTTGTCGAGCGCCGCGACAATCTCTTTGCCGGCGACGATGTCGATATCGATGGAGTGACCAGCCGCCTCGAGCGTCTGGCGCATGCGGTCCGTTAGCGCGGAAAGATCGGTGGTCCGCAAGGTGCCGCCGTCCCGGTTCAGCACCGCTGCAAATCGCATGCCCCGCTCCGTATTCTTTTTTAAAGGCCGGAATGCCAGCCGCAGGCTGAAACGGGCAAGCCTGGCAAAGGTTCCATCGGCCGGGCGGGAATGTCGGGCGATTCCGCGGACTTGCCCAGGGTATTTCGATGCTCCCGTTTTTTCGGAACAAGCGCCTTGTCACAACGTTGTGATCCCATTGGAGGCGCCGCCTTCGGTCTCCCGGCAAGTGGTTTGCCGATTGCGGCGCGCATGAGATCACGCAAGAGGAGACTTAATCATGATCCGCACACTGTTCGCGACGACCGCACTGGCAACGCTGATCGCTACCGGTGCGTTCGCGCAGTCAACGACGGCCCCGGCCACGACCCCAGCGCCGGCTGAAGCCCCTGCTACCATCGCGCCGGCGCCGCAACAGGCCGACGGCGCGCTGATGACCAATATCATCGGCGAGTCGGTGTACAATGGCACCGGCGACGATGCGCAGAAGATCGGTGACGTCAGCGACGTCGTCCTCGATGAAAACGGCCAGGCGAAATCCGCCATTATCGGCGTTGGCGGCTTCCTCGGCATAGGCAGCAAGAACGTCGCCTTCGACTACGGCAAGTTGCAATGGGTCGAGAGGAATGGTGACCGCTGGCTCGTCGCCGAGACGACGAAAGAAGCGTTGACGGCGCTGCCCGACTTCGACCGTAAGCCCTATGATCCGGCCTCGGCGCCTGCTTCCACGGCGCAGAACGACCCGCAGAAGCCGGTTGATCTCAACGCCGCGCCGTCAGAACCGGCGGTGAAACGCGCTGACGGCAATCTCGCAACCAACATCATCGGCGAGAATGTCTACAATGGCACTGGCGACGATGCCCAGAATATCGGCGACGTCAACGACATCGTGCTGACCAAGGATGGCAAGGCGCAGTCGCTGGTGATCGGCGTCGGCGGCTTCCTCGGCATGGGTGAAAAGAACGTCACCTATGATTTCGCCAAGGCGCGGTGGGCCGAAAAGAACGGCGATCGCTGGCTGGTGGCGCAGACGACCAAGGAGGAACTGCAGGCGCAGCCTGATTTCGACCGGAAGCCCTATGATCCGGCGCCCGTGACGACAACCTCCGACGCGACGCAGCCGACTGCTCCGGCTGCCCCGACGGCCGTTGCACCGGCTGACAATGCTCAGCCAGCGGACAAGACCGCGGAAGCTGCGGCCGGGACAAAGGCTACCGATCCGACGCAAACGGCAGCGATCGACAAGTCCACATTGACCGAAATGCCGGTCGGTAACATCAGAGGCGACGACCTGAAGGGCACCACCGTCTATGGCGCCAACGACGCCAAGGTCGGCGAGATCGGCGACGTCGTGCTCACGCCCGACAGCAAGCCGGATGCCGTCATCATCGATGTCGGCGGCTTTCTAGGCATCGGCGCCAAGGAGGTCGCGGTCGGCATGGACAAGCTCAAATTCATGACCGACAAGGACGGCAACAAATATCTCTACACCAACTTCACCAAGGAGCAGCTGCAGGCGCAGGCCGCCTATGACAAGGGCAGCTATGCTGAGAAGCGCGACCAGCAGCGGATGATGGTACAGTAAGGGAATAGGCAGTAGGGATTAGGCAGTAGGCGAAAAACCAAGCGACTAGGCATCAGGCCGCCGGAAACATTCTGCTGCCTGCTGCCTGCTGCCTGCTGCCTGCTGCCTGCTGCCTGCTGCCTACTGCCTGCCCACATACCCCACCACCCCCTGGCCCGTCAGCTCTGCACGCCAGCGACTGGTCGAGATGCTCGGCGCGCCAGGCAAGCAGCCGCTCGGCAAATTCAAGCCGCACGCTGAGATAGGCCGGGTCGGCGGCAACGTTGGCCAGTTCGCCCGGATCCTTCTCCATGTCGAAGAGCAGCGGCGGCAGGCCGCCGCCGAAATGCACGTATTTGAATTTTTCCGTACGGATGACGGCGAGGTTGCACTGGCGCGAGCCGATGCCGAAATGCCGTTCGGCCTCACCGCTGGCAATCGAGCGGAAGTCGAACTCCCAATGCGCCGCGTCGCGCCAATCCTTAGGCGGTTCATCTTGCAGGAACGGTTTTAGCGAGCGGCCGTCGAGATGCAGCTGGGCGTCGGCGTCCAGCAGATCGAGCAAGGTCGGGAAGATGTCGACGGCCTCGGTGAAGTGGTTGACGGTCGAGCCGGCTGCATTGCCGTGACGCGGGTCGCGCACGATCAATGGGATGTGATAGCTGCCGTCGAAGAAGCCGCCTTTGCCCAGCATGAAATGGTCGCCCATCATCTCGGCGTGGTCCGAAGTCAGCACGATGATGGTGTCATCCCATGCATTCGCCGTCTTGATCGCTTGCCAGATGCGGCCAAGCTGCGCGTCGACCTCCGAGATCATGCCGTAATAGATCGCGCGGATGGCCCGGATGTTGTCGTCGCCCCAGTCGCGCACGTGGCCGTCGGTGCCGGGGCGGAAGCTTCTCCGCTTCTGGCGACCAAGGTCGTAAGCCAGATAGGGATGCCTTTGCGCCTCGGCCTGCCAAGTCTCGACATGGCGGAAGGGCGGTCCGTCCGCCGGATCATACAGCGTGTTGTAGGGCCGCGGTACGACAAAGGGCGGATGCGGGCTGATGAAGGAGACATGCGCGAACCATGGCGAATCCTGTTCGTCCAGCCAGCGAATGAATTCGCCGGCAAGAAAAGCGGTCGGCGTCTCGTCCCTGGAATAGACAGGCGGCGCGCTGGTCACGGCGTCGCCCGCTTCCCCGCCTACGGGGCGGTGAATGCCGGGAGAGCCCGCGCTGGTGCCGACGCCACGTGCCTTCAGCCATGACAGCCATGGTTTCTGATGCTCAGGCAGGAACTGGCGAACGCTGAAGCCGGGCAGCACGCCCTCATAGCTTTTCAGCCGGGGATCGCCCGGCGCCATCGTGCGCGGATCGGGCGAGACGTCGGTGTAGCCGAACAAAGTCGGATCATAGCCGAGGGCGCGGGCCGAAAGCGCCATGTTGCCGTGGCGGGCGTCGAGCGGCGTGCCGTTGCGGCAGACGCGATTGTTCATCTGGTAGAGGCCGGTGTAGAGGCACGCGCGGGCCGGCGAGCAGGGCGCCGCGCCGCCGTAATGCCGCATGAAAAGGACGCCTTCGGCGGCGAGCGCATCGGCATTCGGCGTCTTCACCACGGCATGGCCGGCAGCCGACAGGCAATCGCCCCGCCATTGGTCGCAGGAGATAAATAGGATGTTCGGGCGTCTGCTTTTCGCGGCCAATGCTCTATCCTGTTACGTCGGGAAGACGTTCAATGAACCGGAATTTGGCGGCAGCGCAAGCCTGTCAGTCTTGCTTAAATGGTGAACGAAAATTTCCTGCTGTTCACTATTGGGATACAGTCCATTCTGAGTTTGCCGCCTTTGCCATTGCCGGGCGGCCACTCATATAGGCGTGGACAGCGGCAAGAGCCGCAAACCGAAGGGAAGGAGCAAGACAATGCTCGACCAGATCAAGGGCCTGCATCACGTGACGTCAATGGCCGGCGATGCGCGCCAGAACAATGATTTCTTCACGCACAAGCTCGGCCTGCGCCGGGTCAAGAAGACCGTCAACTTCGACGCGCCAGATGTCTATCACCTCTATTATGGTGACGAGCACGGTACGCCCGGCTCGGTGATGACCTATTTTCCGTTCCCGGACATTGCCAGGGGCCGCCACGGCGTCGGCGAGGTCGGTACCACGGCCTATTCGGTGCCGGCCGGCACGCTCGGCTATTGGGAAAAGCGCTTCGCCGATGAAGGCGTTGCGGGTGTCTCCCGCGAAGAGACGTTCGGCGAGAAGCGGCTGGCCTTCGCCGGTCCCGACGGCGACGGTTTCGCGCTGGTCGAAGACAAGGCGGACAGCCGCGCGCCATGGTTGAAAGGCGGCATTCCCGCTGATGAGGCGATACGCGGCTTCCACTCGGTCTCGCTCAGATTGAAGGATGGTGGCGCCACGGAAGAGCTGTTGAAGTTCATGGGCTATGAGCAAGTGAACAAGTCCGGCAGTGTCAGCCGGCTCGCCATCAAGAACGGCAACGGCGCTGATGTCGTCGATATCGAATCGCTGCCTACCGCGGGCTTTGCCAATCTCGGCGCCGGCTCGGTCCACCATGTCGCCTTCGCGGTGGAGAATCGCGCCCAGCAACTCGAAGTGCGCAAGGCGCTGATCGATACGGGTTATGGCGTAACGCCGGTGATCGACCGCGACTATTTCTGGGCGATCTACTTCCGAACGCCGGGCGGCGTGCTGTTCGAAGTCGCCACCAATGAGCCGGGCTTCGACCGCGACGAGGACACCGCCCATCTCGGCGAAGCCCTGAAACTGCCGACGCAGCACCAGCATCTGCGGCCCTATCTTGAAGAGCATCTGCAGAAGCTGGAAGGCTGAGACGATGAGCAAGGAAGCTTACATCCATAAGGCGCTGCCGGGTTCGCCCGGCGGCCCGCTGCTCTTCGTCTTTCACGGCACCGGCGCGGACGAGAGCCAGCTGCTGTCGCTCGGGCGCGACCTCGCGCCACAGGCGACGATCGTATCGCCGCGCGGCGATGTTTCCGAGCATGGTGCGGCGCGTTTCTTCCGCCGCACCGGCGAGGGCGTCTACGACATGGACGACCTCGCGCGGGCGACCGCCAAGATGGCCGGTTTCATCAAGGCGCAGGTGGCAGCGGCAAGGCCATTTTCGGTCTTGGGTCTCGGCTATTCCAACGGCGCCAACATCCTGGCGTCCGTAATGTTCGCCGCGCCCGAGCTGTTCGATGCGGCGGTGCTGATGCACCCGCTGATCCCGTTCGCACCGCAGGTGCAGGGCAGCCTTGCCGGACGCCGCATCCTGGTCACCGCGGGCAAACGCGATCCGATCTGCCCGCCCAACCTGACGTCGCGGCTGGAAGCCTATTTGCGTGCCGATGGCGCCGATGTCACAGTGGAGTGGCACGATGGCGGCCACGAAATTCGGCCAAACGAGATCGAAGCGGCAAGGCGGCTTTTCGCTGCCGTGCCGGTTGAAGGAGCAAGCGATGCCTGACGAATTGCCTGAGATCGAACTCGAGGACCGCGGCTCGAAGGGACGTTATGTGCTGCGCGGACCCGGCGGCGCCGAGGCGGAGATGACCTTTACCAAGGTCGGCGAGCACCAGATCATCATCGATCACACCGAAGTGCCGGACGTGTTTCGCGGCCAGGGCGCCGGCCTTCGGCTCGTCACCCGCGCCGTCGAGGATGCGCGGGCCGTGGGCAAGAAGATCATCCCGCTCTGCCCCTTCGCCAACGCCCAGTTCCGCCGCCATCCGGAATGGGCGGATGTGCTGAAGCAATAGACCTTTTTCCCTTCTCCCCTTGTGGGGTGAGCAGCCGGTTCGCCGCAGGCGAATTCATCGTGCCGGTGGCATGATGAAAGGCCGGCGAACGCCGGGACGCTGCGAAGCAGCGGGGGACCGGCAGGTGGTCGGAGTCGCTCAGCCACAAGAGCGAACACCTCTCTGGCATTTGCGCAGTTCGGCCTTCTTGCCTAAGTACACAGTTCGCTGCGGTTCGTCCGCTCTTGCCAACTGACCGAATGGCTTCCTGATGACCGAATCCGATCTCGTCCCCGTCTTCGACGGCCACAACGACACGCTGCTGCGACTGTACCAGTCGAAAGACACCGACGTCGAAAAGCTGTTCATCGAGGGGACGCAGGGCGGTCATATAGACCTGCCGCGCGCGAAGAAGGGCGGCTTTGCCGGCGGCATGTTCGCGATCTTTCCACCGCCGGTCGAGAAGAGCAAACGCTCTGCGGTGCCGCCGGCGCCGAGCGACAATGAGCCATTGCCGCCAGAACTGCCACGCGCTGATGCGCTCAATTCCACCATCGGCATGGCCTCGATCCTGTTTCGGCTGGAGCGCGCGGGCGCGCTGACCGTCTGCCGCAGTGCCGGTGACATTCGCGAGGCGATGGCGAAAGGTTCGATCGCGGCGGTGTTTCACATCGAAGGCGTCGAGGCGATCGATCCCGAACTTACCTTGCTCGACGTGCTCTACGAAGCCGGCCTGCGCTCGCTCGGCATTGTCTGGAGCCGACCCAACGCCTTCGGCCATGGCGTCCCGTTCCGCTTTCCGTCGTCGCCCGATACCGGACCGGGGCTGACCGATGCCGGCAAGGCGCTGGTCAAGGCCTGCAATCAGCTCAAGATCATGATCGACCTGTCGCATCTCAACGAAAAAGGCTTTCGCGATGTCGCCGCACTCAGCGATGCGCCGCTGGTCGCCACCCATTCCAACGTGCATGCGCTGTGCACCCATTCGCGCAACCTGACGGACTGGCAGCTCGGCGCTATCCGCGAGACCGGCGGCATGGTCGGGCTCAACTTCGCGACCGGCTTCCTGCGTGAAGACGGACGGATGAATTCGGACACCAGCCTCGACATCATGGTGCGCCATGTCGACTCGCTGCTGCAGGCGCTGGGCGAGGACGGCGTCGGTCTCGGCTCCGATTTCGACGGGGCGATGATTCCGGCCGTCATCGGCGACGTTGCCGGCTTGCCGAAGCTGATAGATGCGCTGGCCGCGCGCGGTTTCGGACGCGCGTTGATCGAGAAGATCGCCTATCGCAACTGGCTGAGCGTTCTCGAAAGAACCATAGGCTGAGGCTTAAGCGCCCATGCGCTTCAGCCAATCCTGGCCGCCGCCGCGATCCCTGATCATCGGCAGCGGGTTCTCCCAGTCCAGCCGCGCGCAGATGCGGTAGACTTCGAGCGTCTCGGCGCTCATTTCGCCGCGCTTGTAGAAGTACATGGCGGCGGCATAGCGGGTGCGACCCGACCATTTTTCGCCGAGCGGCGTGTTGACCAGCTGCCATTGTTCGGCGGCTTCCGCCGCATCATCTTGTTGGTCGGCCACAGTCAGAAATCCGCCGGTGGATTGGCGGTGCGGCGGTCGAGCTTGATGAAAGGACGGGCCACCACCTTGGCCCGCTTCATCAGCTTCTGGTACTGCAACTCGCGCATGGCGTAGATCTCGACCCAGAGGTCTTCCACCATCGTATCACCATAGGGACGCGTCAGCGAGGCGATGGCGATATTGCGCTTGGCCATCGGCGACCAGATGGCGGCGCTGACCAGCCCGACCTCCTGATGCTTCTTGTGGTAGACGATGGCGTGCTCGGCCGGGATGTTGCCTTCGATCTCCAGCCCGACCAGCACGTGGCGCAGCTTGCGTTCGGCACGGGCTTCGAGGATGGCGCGGCGGCCATTGAAATGTCCTTTTCCCAGGTCGACCATAAAGCCGAGACC
>NZ_JAMYUS010000045.1:0-15790 GCF_040323255.1 Mesorhizobium sp. M0052
GTTGCTCCGGTATCACCAGTTGCTCCGGTGTCGCCAGTTGCACCAGTCGCGCCGGTATCGCCGGTCGCACCTGTGGCACCGGTGTCACCAGTTGCACCAGTATCGCCGGTCGCACCCGTAGCTCCGGTATCGCCGGTCGCTCCGGTGTCGCCAGTAGCGCCCGTCGCACCGGTATCACCAGTTGCTCCGGTCGCGCCTGTTGCTCCGGTATCACCAGTTGCTCCGGTGTCACCAGTTGCACCAGTCGCGCCGGTATCGCCGGTCGCACCTGTGGCTCCGGTGTCGCCAGTTGCACCAGTATCGCCAGTAGCGCCCGTTGCTCCGGTATCACCTGTGGCTCCGGTATCACCAGTTGCACCAGTATCGCCAGTAGCGCCTGTTGCTCCGGTATCACCAGTTGCTCCGGTGTCGCCAGTTGCACCAGTCGCGCCGGTATCGCCGGTCGCACCTGTGGCTCCGGTGTCACCAGTTGCACCAGTATCGCCAGTAGCGCCCGTTGCTCCGGTATCACCAGTTGCTCCGGTGTCGCCTGTTGCACCAGTCGCGCCGGTATCGCCGGTTGCGCCCGTCGCACCCGTATCACCGGTCGAGCCAGTGGCACCCGTATCGCCAGTCGCTCCGGTATCGCCAGTTGCTCCAGTCGAGCCAGTCGCACCCGTACCGCCGGTCGCGCCAGCCGCGCCTGTAGAGCCAGTTGCGCCGGTTCCACCTGAAGCGCCGGTCGCGCCTGTGGCGCCTGTAGGGCCAGTTGCGCCAGTCGCGCCGGTTCCACCTGAAGCGCCAGTCGCGCCTGTGGCACCGGTCGACCCTGCACCAGTTGCGCCCGTCGCGCCTGTGGCGCCCGTTGCACCCGCGCCGGTCGCACCTGTGGCGCCAGTCGCGCCCGCGGGACCCGTCGGGCCTGTCGCGCCTTGGCTCGTAACGGCTAGGTTACCACCAACAAATGTGTCACCGTTTTTGCCGTTGTTGGTAGAATCGGGGCTGAACGCGAACGCAGTTCCGCCAAGGTTGTGTGTCAGCGTGCCATAGATGTTAAAGCCGCTGTCATATATTGCATAGTCATGCAAAGTATCTGGGATCGAAATAGTTATAGCAAAATTTGGGGCGACAGTATTGGCTGATGATGGAAGAACGAAGCTGCCGACAACGGTGTTGGTTGTTGTATCGATTATGTAAAATGTATTGATGCTCTTACTACTTCCGGATGAGACAGTGCCAGTGAGCGTCAAATTGCCCCCTGCAAGGACCCCAGTGTAGGCCGCCACGCCAACCGATGTCATCGGCGGCAAGCGCGAGCCGGCCGTGTTTTCGGGCATCTCCCATGAGCCACCCAGCTTGGCCGCGCCAACCAGCGATCTCGATGCGCGGACGTCCGCGCCGATGGCCTCTTCCAGCGCCGCCACGAAGGTCTCGCCAGCATTCCCCGATGCCGTCTCGCAGCTCCACAGTCGCAGTTCGCCATCCGCGGCAAGCGCCCTGCCGATGGCGGCAAGATCCTCAGCATCTTCCTTCAGTGTGGCGGCCGACCATTCTCCTGCCGTGAAGCTAACCCTGCCAGGCGCGCCGTGCGCGATGACGTGCACCGCCTCGAGCCCTTCGTGCCCTGACAATGCGGCAGCGATCTGCTGCGCCACTGGTCGGCGCCCTTCAAGCATGACAGCCCGGACTTCGGACCTCAGGTTACCGAGAACTGTCTGGAGGTCGGAGACTGAAGGATCGACAAAGAGAATTTCAGAGGCACGGGCCATGACTGGCTCCTGTTGGCTTCGAATTCAATTCAAGGGGAAACCGCCCACCGGCTTTGCCGGCGAGCGGTGGGACAAGGGGACTTGGGAGAGGTCATCGTCCGGACGGCCCGACGGCGCCGTCGGGCCGTTCGACAGCGGGGCTCTCTACGCGGAGGAAGCTGCAGGCCTGGAAATTCCCGCCATCGTCAAACGTGCCAATCGCAAGTGAGCCGGCTGCGGCCGGAACCTTGACGGTGACAGCGACGGCGAGGCTTCGCTTGACGGCCTTGGGAAGAATGACCTGACCGACGATGGCGCTCTTGGCCGTGTCCAGGATAAGATAAGGCACATTTTCGGTCGTGTCGCCGATGGGCAAGACGCCTCTAACGGCAACTTCCATGACCGCAAACCCTGCTATGTAGCTCATCATGTCCTCCTTGGTCGGCGGCGGCTGCGCCGCTGTGTGTCTTGTTTCGTGTCTAGGTTTCTATCGCTGCCGAGCGCCCGCGCTCGCTGAGGCCGGCCGCGCTTCTATCGGCACTTGAGCCGCGCGCATTGAGCAGCCTGCAGCTCCGTGAACCAACCGGCGACGCGCATTGCGACGAAACGCACGCGCAAGGCTTGACGGCATCTTGGTGCCGCTCGATCGAGCGGCGTCCCACTTGTCTTCACTGAGGGTGTGGAGTTCGCAGGCGTGCGGCGGTCCACAGGGCGCCGAGGAATACCCGTCAATCGCGGGGAAATCCTTGCTGGCGAGAAGGTGCGGATAATTGAGGGGTTGAGCGAAGCGGAAACCTGCGTCGCGGGCGCATCGTTTCGCACTTGGTATCACACCAACCACAGCCAACTCCCAACATGCGTGTCAACTTGCGAGGGAATCGACTACTTGCAAGGGAACATCAGGTTGGGAAAACGCTGACCTTGAGTTCAAGGCAGTACGACGTCTTCTTTGCACGCCACCAAACACTCTCTGCGCCCTCACGCACGAAGTGACTTGCTCCAGATACTCTCTTGGCTTCGCAGACCGCACGGACCGACAGGCCTACTGCCCGGTCCGCGGAAACCCTCCCATATATAAGGCATTAGTAAATTATAAAATTAGCAACTTGTAAATAACCTGTTTACGATTTGTTAATTGCGCAACCACGGCTAAGTACCTTGGCAAACATCGAGATGGCGCGCATGCGGCCAAATGCATCGAAAAATCCGTGGCTTAAAGATGCTCCGCCTTCGTTAGCGGCGGACCCTTGATATCGCGGCGGAGCTTTTGCGTGAGCGATTGGCCCGATTGGAAGGTTTATTCGCCCCCTTCGTCCAAGGCGACCGCGAGGCCCTTGCTGCAATGGAAAGTGCTGGCTAACAATGGATGGCGCTGAGGTCGCGTTTGCAAAGGAAGGGATGGGCGATACTTTGCAACAGAGGTCATGCAAAATGGCCGGGGCAGGGGGCAATGCACATGGGGCATGAAGCTCGGACACGTCCGCATCGGAGCGGGTCGCTGTCCCAAATGACACCCTGGCACAAATGTGACCGCCTCGGCGCGCAGTCCTGCGGGGAGCCAATAGTCAGCGCATGACAAACGGCAAGCGCCTCTGTCTCAACATGATCGTCAAGAACGAGATGGCGAATCTTCAACGCTGTCTCGGGGCGGTTGTCGACCACATCGACTGCTGGGTTATCGGCGACACCGGCTCGACCGACGGGACCCAGGATTTCGTCAAATCGTTCTTCGCTGCCCGCAACCTGCCGGGCGAGTTGCACGAATTCCCATTCCATAATTTTGAGCAGGCGCGCAACGCGGCGCTCGATCATGCCTATGCCTCCCCACTCGCTTACGACTATCTGTTGTTTGACGACGCCGACATGGAACTGGTGGTCGAGGATGCTGGCTTCCGCGAGCACCTCGACAGTTCGGGCTACCGGCTGCTGCAGCGGTCGGATTCCGGCCTGGCTTATTGGAACACGCGGCTGGTCAAGCGCGACGCCGGCGCTCGCTACCACGGCGTGACCCACGAATATCTCGACGTGCCCGGTGGCGTGCAGGAACTGAAGGGCGCCTGGTACAAGGACCACGCCAGCGGCTCGAACCGAGCGGACAAGTTCGAGCGCGATGCCAGGCTTTTGCTGGAGGCCCTTGAGAAGGATCCGGAAAATCAGCGCTACTGGTTCTACCTGGCGCAATCCTACCGCGACGCCGGGCGGACGACGGAGGCGGCGGTGGCCTACGCCAAGCGTGCCGCAATGGGCGGTTGGGACGAGGAGGCGTGGAATGCCCGCCTGCAGGAGGCGCGCTGCCTGCGCAAACTCGGCGACGAGGCTGGCTTTGTTCAACAGGCGCTTGCCGCCTTCAATCAACGGCCGCAACGCGCCGAGCCGCTCTATGACCTGGCCCGGTTCTACCGCGAGAAGGGGATGAACGACGCCAGCGTACTGTTTTCCGAAGCGGGGCTGGCGATCAGGCGGCCGGAGCAGGACATTCTGTTCATCGAGGACCACATCTACACGACAGGCCTGCTGGAAGAATTTTCCATTGCGGCAAACTACGCGCACGATCCCGCGCGCAAGGACCGCGGTTTCGCGGCGTGCAACTGGCTGGCGTTGAACCGAGCCATCGGCGACGGCCCCAGGGAGCTGGCGTGGTCCAACCTGTTCTTCTATGTCCAGCCGGCCAAGACAGTGATGCCGTCCTTCAACGCACGTCCGGTCGGCTTCACGGCGCCCGATGGCTATCGGTCGTCAAACCCATCAGTGGCTCGATTGGGCGAGCACATCGTGCTCTTGCAGCAAACGGTGAGCTACACCTTGGCCGACGACGATCTCCTGTCTGACACGCCTGACGGGCGACCGGTTCACACGCGCAACTTTCTGCTTCGACTGAGCGATGAACTCGCCATCCAGTCCGCAAGCGAGATTTTACCGTCGGTCGATATGCCGGAACCCGCTTGCGACCGAGTCCTCGGACTTGAGGACATGCGCCTGTTTGCTTGGCGGGATGCGCTGTGGGGCGTCTCCTGCGTGCGCGGACTGACACAGGAGGGTTGGTGCGAGCAGGTCATCGCTCGCATCGACGAGAGTGGCGCCTGCCGGCTGGCTGACTGGCGCGTGCTGCATCCGGCCGGACCGCGAGGGCACGAAAGGAACTGGATGCCGCAAGTCAAGCTCGGCATGGTGGAAGGAGCGGCAGATACGCTGCAGTTCATCTACCTATGCGATCCCACCCGGATCGTCGACGAGCGGGGTGCCACTGTCAGCGAGACCGCTCCCGCGATTGCCGCACAACGGTTCAGGGGCGGAACCCAGCTGATCGCATTCGCCGGCGGATGGCTCGCCTTGATTCATGAAGTCCAGTGGCGGACCGCGGAGAAGCGGCGTTACTACCTGCACCGGTTTGTCTGGTTCGACGAAGCCAACGCCTTGCGAAAGGTAAGTCGTCCGTTCTTCTTCGACAAAAAGGGCGTTGAATTCGCCGCCGGGCTGGCGTGGCACCCGGACGAAAAGCGTTTGCTGATTTCCTACAGCGTCGCCGACAGTGAGTCCTGGATCGCAACCGTCGAAGAGGCGGAGGTGAGGTCGCTGCTGGAGGATGTGGATAGCCTGCCATCGGGTAAGGCAGATACGCCGTCTGGGTTGACGCTAGCCTCTGTGCATGGCTCTCCGCTAATGGAAACAGGGATCAATCCTTACCGCACCGACGACGGAGCCGTGGGTGATGCAAGCCTGGCGCCCTCGGAACGCAAGAACCTCGGCGCCGGCGGCATGAAGTCGACCGATGAGATCTTTCATGAGCTGGCGCCGTTTCTGCGCGACGTCGATTCTCCGCTGGAACGACGGGAACGATCTCGCCAGTTCGACGCCCGAATTTCTCGCTTCCTTGGCAACGACGACACTGCACTTCCGCAGATCAACTGCTTCTATGAAGTGATGTCCGACAAGGCCGAGCATCGTACCCTGGTTGCCGCCACGACCTCAATGCGGGCAGCAGGCCATCCGGTGCGGGTGTGGAGCTACGCGCCGGAGAAGCTCGCGTTCCTCGTCCCGCATGGGGTCGAAGTCCGCAATGCCGACGACGTCATGCCGCGGGCGCTGTTCGAGCGCATCGTCGCCGGCTCCGAGATCAGGTATTTCAGCGATATCTTCCGCTACGCCCTGCTTTACGAGCACGGTGGGCTATGGATGGATTCCGACGTCATCCTGCTACGGCCCTTTCCCTTCCGCGGCGAACATTTCTTCAACCTGCAATGGCGCGGATCGCACAAAGGTCATTTTGTTTGCGGCAACGTCATCTACGCCAGGCCCTACAGCAGTCATCTCAGAGCGCTGTACGAGTTGTCGATCGAGCGCTTTCACGCCGCACACGGCAAGGAATTCGGAGACATCGGCCCCAAGCTTCTGTCCGATTACATTGCCTCCGACGCAGGAGCCGCGCTGCGGAAATGCGTGTTCAGCCCGATGTTCTTCAACACGATCGACTGGACGGAGATCGACCGGTTCGAGAAGGCGACTGCGGAATTGGCTGACTATCTGAACGACGAGCGGGTGTTCGGCATCCACTTGTGGACGGCACGCAATGAGGCCCGTCCGGGCGGCGAGGACGCGCCGCTAATTTCGCAGCTGATCAATCCGCTCGACAGCTTTCCAAGCCTCACAAGCCTCGCCGACCGCTTTAACACTGACAAGAACAGGCACACCGGTAACCGACACGCCTATGCCAGGGTTTATGATCGGTTGTTGTCGCCCAGGCGCTTGTCGATGCGGCGGTTGATGGAGATCGGCCTGTGCCGTGGCTTAGCCGAGGGCAATCAGACCGAGACTCCATCCGTCTCGCTGTGGCAGAGCTATTTTCCATTCTGCCAGGTTATCGGGCTCGACCTCACGGATTTTTCGCAGCTCAACAATGAACGGTTCAAGTCGTTTGTCGGCGACCAATCCAAGCTGGACGATCTGCGCCGCGTCGCTGCAAAGCTCGAACCGGAATCGCTCGACGTAATCGTCGACGACGGCAGCCACGCCTCGTTCGACGAGCAGTTGACACTGCGCGAGTTCTTCCCGCTGCTCGCCGAGGGCGGTTGGTATTTCCTCGAAGACCTCGACTGGCAGCCACCAGGTGAGGACCTTGGCAAGATCACGCTGACCAAGACCCTGCTGCGGGAGATCCAGCAGCACGGCAGCGCCCGCTCGGTCGATCCGCTGGGGGTGAGCGCGCTTGCCGATCAATTCGCCGAGATCCTGTTCTTCGACAGCCATTATGAGTTGAACCGGGCGAAGCTGCTGGGTGGCCTGGTCGCTATCCGCAAGGTCGCGCCGGGCATGTCCGCCGGACGCGGTCTTAAGCCAGCGCGCGTAAAGGAAGGTTAGGTTTGAAGGTCGCTGTCTACACCATCGCGCTGAACGAGGCCGCAAACGCGGAGCGCTGGGCCAATTCGGCCGTCGACGCCGACTATCGCATTGTGGTCGATACCGGCAGCACCGATGACACTGTGGAACGGCTGACCGCTGCCGGCGTTACCGTACACAGCATCTCGGTCCGCCCATGGCGTTTCGACGACGCGCGTAATGCTGCCATGGCCTTGATCCCTCCCGACGTCGATGTGTGCTGCACAATGGACATGGACCGGTTTCTCGAACCTGGCTGGCGAGCAAAGCTTGAGGCGGCTTGGCAGCCCGAGACCACAGCCCTCTTTTGTCAGACGGTGTACAGATCAAGTGTCGATGACCCGACGCCGCTGCGAAGCTGGCCGGCGAAGAATTTTCACCACCGCTGGAGATATCGCTTCAGGCGGCCTGTCCACGAAGCCTTGGTCTTCACCGGAGAAACGGAAGTAACCGCGAACAGCAGCGACATCGTCATGTTCGAGGTGCAGGATCTCACCAAGCCAACGAGGAGCAGCTACCTGCCGCTGATGGAGGTGGCGCACAAGGAAGACCCCGACGACGCGCAGATCTGCTTCTGGCTCGGGCGGGACTTGATGTGGGCCAACCAACCAGAGCGGGCCATTCCGTTGCTTGAGCGCTACCTTGAATTGCCGACAAGCAACTGGGCGGAAGAAAGATCCGAAGCTATGCGCTACATCGCGCGCATGCGGCCGGAGCAGAGGTTGTCCTGGCTGGACAAGGCCCGGATGGAAGCGCCGCATCGCCGCGAGATCTGGCTCGACCTCGCCGAGGAATTTCACGGCAAGGCCGACTGGCTGAATCTGTTTTGGGCTTGCACCAACGGGATCGAAAGGACGCGTCGCACAGGTAGCTATCTGGACGACGTGAACTGCTGGAGCTTTCGGCTGTATGATTTGGGTGCGATAGCGGCGTGGCATCTCAATGCGATGGACCGCGCGGTAGAGTGGGGGCAAAGAGCGGTCGAGTTCGATCCAAACAATAAGCGGCTCAAGGATAATCTCATTTTTTTTATGCGGCGCCGAGAAGAGGTGCGAACGGATCGGTAGCGCCGCCCGAAATCTAGAATTTGCTCTGGAGAACCCGAAGTGAGTCGAGCGGAAATAATCGCTTTGGTAAAACGCGAGACAAATATGGTCGTTCGGAGCGGCCCTTTCTCTGGTTTGCGATTACACGATGTGCAGACTTGGGGGGGCGGCGACGATATTGGCCCGCAGCTCCTTGGCGTCTACGAAGAGGAGTTACACGGCGCTCTTCGCGAATTTATATATGAAAAGCCGAATATTGTTGTCAATGTTGGCTGTGCAGAGGGGTATTATTCTGTTGGCTTGGCATTGTCAGTTCCAGATGCTCGCGTCATCGCGTTTGACATCGACCTCCGCGCCCAGGAAGCATGTCGCGCCAATGCAGATCTAAACGGGATCGGCGATCGTCTTAGAGTGGAAGCAAGTTGCACGCCTGCCCGTCTCCGAGAAATTTTAGCTCAAGACCCGGATGCTCTCATTGTAGTAGATTGCGAGGGTTATGAAAAAATACTTTTTGATGAGAAAGACACCGTGGCTGCCTTGGGGCAGGCGAACGTTATCATCGAGATGCACGAATTCATGGACGGGAGTATTCTTCCGCGTTTAACCAACCTCTTTTCGCCCTCACATCGCATTTCGATTATTCGTAGCGGACCCCGCAATCCTCACGAATTTTCTTTCCTCGATGGATCGAGTGACGCCGACAAGTGGCTGCTGGTTTGTGAAAATCGTCCCGAGTTGCAGCGTTGGCTCGTGTGCGAGCGGCGCGTGTTGCCTGGCATACGAATGTCGGATTTTCAGCGTTCAGCGTCCATAATTCACCAAAATTCGCCCCTCCATCCAAAGCGTGGCCTAGGCAGTAACGACGTCGCGGGATCAAATAGAGGGGTCCGCGAGACGGGCCCGCTCGAAGGATCTGGGAGGCTCGGAGCTCGATCTTATGAAATAGGCGAGAGCGGTAGGTTAAGTCCACTCTATCGACCGTTAGTGTGCACAATTGTCTACGGACCTGACGAGTATTTTGAATGCCTTCGCTGGTTCCTTTTCTCTCTGTGCGAATTTGGAAACTATAAGGGGGAAGTTGTCGTAATAACTGACAGATCTATAGACAAGACTGCTAATTACGTGCCGGATAATTTACGACAAAGAGTTATTTTATTGCATACATCAGATATCTCGCACTCAACGAGATACACATTAAATGATCTTGTTCCCGGAGGCTACTCGCCGATACTATATGTCGACAACGACGTTGTGGTGGATGGAGATATCGAAGTCACTATTAAGGATATAAATAAATCATGTGGAGTTTGCGTTACAACGGAAATTGAATCGTATAGACATCTGGTGGCTGATAATATAGGAAAGGTTCATGATACGCGACGCGTTGGAAATTGGTTTGGCTTAGAGCTGCTGAAGACGGACCTTGACTGCGCCAATGAGAAATTACCGCTAGCCAATTCCGGAATTATTGGATTTAGGAATAAGTATGACTTCGAGATTGTAGCGGATATTGTTCGAAAATTATATAGTCATCCGAGCCATCGCGATTTGATAAAGTATTTTGGTGACCAGCCACTTCTGAATTATGCCCTGGTGAAGACTAATTTGGGATCATACGGGCCTTTAAGCGAAAAGTGTAGGTTTGCAGCCGCTTGGCACTCGAGTCAGGTCGAGCGGCGTGGATTCGTCCATTTTGTTTGGGCAAGAGGTGAAGACAAATGGAAGCAGATGAAGTCATACGTCGAGTTTCTGCAAGGTAAGGAGTGATTTGTAAGCGTACAGCTGGATCTTTTCTGGGCGCCCACGCCGTCATTTGACGGCTGGATTTACGCCCGTCTTTTAGGCGTTCGAGTAGGTTCGTCAGCGAAATGACTGCGGTGTGGCGATATGGCCGAAAGCGGCAAGAAGTTGGACACATTAGATGAGGAGGCGCGAGTTCATCACCATGAATGCCGGTACAGTGGTCGCGGGCCTGGTGTACGCAACGTTGATCCGGCAGCGCAACATCGATATGAGACAAATGGCTATGGCGGCACAACCTTATCTCCCAGTAGCGTCGTCCTCGACGCTACTCACCGGGCCGATCGAACTCGCAGGTGATTGGGGGGATACGCTTCCACGTGCGGCAGAGCAAGTCGTCGAGCGCATGCGGCTAGCCTGCTTGGATGGCGTCCGTCTCGTTTCCGACCGCCAGCCAACGCGACTTCGCGTCGATCAGCACACCTCCGGGCAGCCGGCGATCTGGCTGCACCCGGATGGCACCAGCATGGCATGGATCATTGTCGATATCGGCGAACGGGACTGGTCAAAGCTCGCCTATCAGTTCGGCCATGAACTCGGCCATGTCCTTGCCAACAGCTGGCAGCGCGACGCCAAGCCGGCGCCGCCCTGCCAGTGGCTCGAGGAGGCGTTGGTCGAGGCCTTCTCTTTGGGCGGTCTTGGTCGCTTGGCGAAGGATTGGAAAGAGAATCCGCCATTTGCCGGCGACAACGCCTTCGGCGATGCCATCGCAGCGTATCGCGACAACATCGTCCGCGGCTACGCGGCGCTCGCCGACAGCCAGGGGCTGAGCCGCGACGCCGCTGCCTGGTTCGGCGACCATCGAGGCGAGATCGAAATACCCGGCCTCAATCCGTTTGCCCAGGCAATGTCCCGAACCATCCTGACTGAGTACGAGGCGGCGCCCGACTGCATCGAGGCGCTGGGCGCAATCAACCGATGGCCCGGCCGCACAGGTGTACCGATCGCCGAGTATCTGAAGCGATGGGAGGCGAGTTGCGCCGAACTGCAAGCCTCGCCCCGACTGCCGGTCCGGCTGCGCGAACTGCTGCACATTGCTTGATCGGTAAGGGGGTGACGAACAAACCAGCCATCTCTGATCTTCGGAACTGCACCGAAGGAGGCAATTGCGAGCGTTGACGCGCACGAGACAGCATCCTTCCGCGAAGCCCTGCACGGGCCGCGGCAGACCAATGGCGGCCGTTGAGGCTTCCTTGATCGTCTCCCGAAGACGTTCGACTTGGCGGCATGATCACCGGATTGATCCGAAGCAGGCACTCCCCCTTTGCGAGCGTACTGCTTTAGAATGATCTAATATAGTCGATTGCATGGCAGTCGTCGTTCGCGGAGCGGTATATGGTGTGTAATCGTTGGTTGCCAAACCATTAATTCAAAGTGGTGCGCCGGGAGAGCTTGTCATGAAACTATCGAACCTGATCAAACGTTACGACAATGTGGAAAGAGCCGCCGAGGAACTCGAGACAGAGCTAGTCGAGGCTTTGAACATCTCCCTGAGCCTTGACGAGGTGTCACCATCAGACGACGGCAGTGCCTCGAAAGACAGCCTCGCAATAGGGACCGATGCCCTGCAATCCGAGGGCACTCCCAATGAAACCCCTCGCCAGCTAACTTCGCATACGCAGAGCCGGCTGGCTGCTTTGAGCTCATTTGAGATGCTCTTTCAGGATGCGGAAGGCCATTTGGAGGATGTCAAAGCCAAGCTAATGGAGGTTGCAACTTCGCACCACTACACACGCGAATTTTTTCAGATCCTTCAAGCGGACTTCTTTCGTGCCAACGAACTGGAAGTGGCAAATGCCAACCTGACGAGAGAACACATGGTCCTGTCCGAACAGCTGCACGATGCGATGAGGAAGCAACGTGAGCACGACAGCGCGTTCGGAGCCATACAGCAGCGCGAAGTATGCTTGGTCCAGGACAGGGACGCTCTTCGTAGTGCGCTCGCCGCCGTAAGGCTGGAACTTGTAGAAGCGGCCAATACCATCGCAATAAGGGAGGCGGACTTCGGCGAGGCGGCCAAAGCTCTTTCGGCCAGAACAGCCGAGGCCGATAGACGGGCGCGCGAAAACGATACCTTGCGAGAAAAGCATGTCAGACTCTCGATCGACCTCGACAAGGCGCAAAAGCGGGAAGCTGAGGCGAGGCGGAGGCTTGATGAGCTGTCGACGATCCACGCCAACGATGCGGTGCGGCATTCCGAACTGCTGGCTGCGCTCGGCAAGAGCGAGAAGGACGAAACGCGGTTGCAGAAGTCGCTTGAGATCGCGCAGGCGAAACTGTCGGAAATGGCAGAGGCCGCACGCATCATGGAAGATGACACGGGAGCCGAACGTGCACGCAGTCTCGCAGAGATGCGAGGTTTGCGATCTGAAATTCAAAGTCTTCAATTGCGACTGGATGCGGCAACGAACGAGGCAAGCGTAGCATCCAGTGAAATCGCCAGGCTGACGGCTCAATGGAGCGATACCATGGCCGAAAAGCAAGTTGCGGATGAAAGGTATTCTGATCTCTTGAAAGAGAGCGAAGCCCACATGACGAACCTTTCGAAGCTGACTGCGGACCTCTCGCACATCTCGGCGCAATACGCCTCCGAGCAGATGCAGCACGAAGTCCAGAGGCAGGAATGCGAAGATTTGCGGGCAGAAATTGTTGCGCTTGGTACGCGGGTCAAGGAGTTGCTGCCCTATGAGCGTTTGCACAAAGTAACGAGTGCAAGGGAGCGTGAGGGCGTTGTTGGTGTTGGCAGCATGGCAGTGGAACCAACCCGCTCCACAACCAGACGACGTTCCCGCCCAAGCTTGCGTGCAGCGTCGTAGGGAGCGACGGCGGTACTGATGCTGGTGGTCACAAAGTGATCCTTTTGGGCGCACAATCCAGCGCCCGGCGTTCCGTTCACACTTGGCTCTAGTAGAACCGAAGACAGCAAAGCAGGCGTGCGAACTTTGTCTGGCCCGCTCGTTTTTTCCGACCTCAAGGAAGCAGCGACGCAACCGCCGCATCACAGTTCCGCAGCGCAGCAAGCGCGGGTAGTTGAAGTCGATCTTGCCTTCGAGAAGTTTGGCAGCGACACATCTGCTTCACTACCAGCAGAGATCACGAAGGTCATAGAGGAGGCCCTTCGAGCGCAGGGCTGATGGGTTGACAATTGATCCGGTGTGATCGTGCTGCGGTGCTACTACAACCATGAACGCCCGACGGGCGCATCACCCATTCAACGCTTCGACTTCGTCAGGTCGCAACTTTGAGTGTGAGATCGTCGAGCCCGCGCCTGGGCATGGTCGAGAAGGACGTCGAGGTCCTGCTCAATGGGACATTCTTGCCGATGTTTCATCTTTGACGAAACCCCGGCCGGCGTGGACGTCGGAACCAAACGTGAGGTCCACGGCCTTCTTTGCCGAGCTGTTGAGTGGCGCAGCGATCCTTTGATCTCGTCCTACCTGACGGAGGTCTATGAGTCAGCGATCGCCGTGTTGTCACCTGTCGCGGACGCGCTGCCTGAACTTTCGAAACCCCGGTTCAATCAGCCAGGACGACGTCCTGGCTGCCGCCATTGACAACTAGAGGAGAACTCCATTTCTGACACGGGCCCCCGCAATCAGGTGCGGACTGCAGCGTATCCGTTTGGTCGCCTTACAGTCGGCTTCGCCTATCAAGTTTCGTGGATGGCCGGGGCGCGCGCGTGTGCCTGGCGTGGTCGCGGACCGTTATCCCGATGGCGACGCCAAGACCTACGGCAAGGCCACGACAATCTTGGCGACCATATCGAGGGCGAAGGCGCGGACAGGGCGCCACGCGTATTGCGGCTCGCTGAGAGCGGTTGGGGGAGAGATCGTCAAAGATTGTTTTCCGGAAGTTGCGCGACCTGACCTTCTGGCAACTGGGCTCGCTCGGCGGCGCGACCTGGCCGAAGATCGCTTCCGTCGGACCGATCATCGTTTTGGCGGTGGCGGCGATGCCGTTCCTGGCCAAAGGCCTCAACGCGCTGGCGCTCGGCGAGGCGACGGCCGGCCATCTCGGTATCCCGGTACAGCGGCTGAAATACACCGCGATCGTTAGCGTCTCGCAGCGGTCGGCGCCTCTGTCGCAGTCAGCGGAGGCATCGGTTTCATCGGCATCGTCGTGCCGCATCTGCTGCGGCTGCTGATCGGCCCGGACATTCGCTATCTCTTGCCGGCATCGGCGCTGCTTGGCGCCTGCATGCTGCTGATTGCCGATGCCGTTGCCCGATTGGTCGTGGCGCCGGCCGAACTGCCGATCGGCATCGTCACCGCGATCGCCGGCGCGCCGTTCTTCCTCTGGATTCTGCTGCGCAAGCGCGGCGTAATCAGACTTGTGAGATTTGAAACCTATGAGGCCGGAATGATCGAAGCACGCGATGTTTCGGTAGCGATCGGCGGCAAGCGCATTGTTACCAATGTCGATTTCGTCGCGAGGCCGGGCCAAATTGCCGCCATCGCCGGACCGAACGGCTCGGGCAAGACGACCTTTTTTAAGGCGTTGTCGGGCGATCTGGCGTCTACGGGGACAGTGGCCAACGACCGCGACCTCTCCGCCATGAAGCCAGTGGAGGCCGCGACCGTGCGTGCCGTGCTGGCGCAGGCGTGGTCCGATCCTGATCGATCCGTATTCGATGTGAATCCCTCTTTTGTTCCTATGGCAGGCCGTTTGCACCGCAGTAATAGTTGATTCAACCATTGCTGGTATAATGTGGGATGTGGGTGGCGGCTCGACAGTTCGGCGGGCGCTGAGTGCCGAAGCCGCCTGCGCAGTCCGGTTGGGGTCCGACCGCGCCGTCCTATTCTGGGACAGCGCGGTCAACGTTTCGTTAAAATGTTATGAGGTAATTAAGTGCGTGCTAATTGAATCGCCGTTCGCGATTCGGTGCATGCATGCTTGTCCGAGCAGTTGGTTTCGCTGCGCTGGGTTGGTAGTCCTGTGAAAACTTATCCATTTCAGCGCTAACAAAGTGACACCGCTCTTGCATAGATATTTGCCGGCTGACCCCGGTCCTGATCCGATCATTGATCCAGGTCAGGCTCGCCGGGCTCGAGGTGGTCGGGGTATCGCCCGGCGAGCTGTCTACCAAGCACGGAACGCTCTGGCCGCGGGGACGGCCCGGCTTTCTTTGGGGGTAGAGAGCAGCCGGGCCTAACCGGCTGGGGACTGGGGACATGGCCGGCTGCCAAGTTATATATGCTGATGCTAATATGAACGCACCACACCTTTATGGACTAAGCGAAGGTGGAGCATGCTCGACGAGTCGGTGGCGACCTGTTGTGAGCGTGTTTGAAGCGCCTCACTGCTCAACGGTGTTTCACCACAAAAGCCAAGACCAAGGCGCTGGCCTGGGCGAAAAAGATCGGCGACAGGTGAGGGTCGACGAGATCACCCCGAAGCGCTAATCGCCATTCTGGGCGGAAAAGTCTGGGGCCGGCGCCCTCCTTTTGAACCTGAACAAGCCAAAGGGCGCCGAGCCTCTTACCAGACAGCGCTTTGAGGGAAGCGGCGCCGAGTAGCAGGAGTGTATCTCTCTCGTTAGAGTTGTTGGAACACAGCCTTTTGGACGATGGCCCGCAGCGAACGCTCGAGAAGCCGGCGCCAGGTGGGATTGGTTGTGTGCGTCAAGTTCTGCAAAATGGGGCAGCCATGATGCTGGTCATGCGGCTTGGCGCAGAGCGAGCTTCTTGTGCTCGCGCAGGTCGTCCATGTTGATGTATCGGTTGGCCTCCATCCAGTTTTCGTTGGTCTCGACGGCCAATGCCCTGACCAGGCGCAGGCAGCTTTCGGTGTTGGGGAAGATGCGCACGACATAGGTGCGCCGGCGGATTTCCTCGTTGAGCCGCT
>NZ_JAMYUS010000046.1:0-14672 GCF_040323255.1 Mesorhizobium sp. M0052
GCGAAGGCGGTGATCAGCCGGTTGACCTGGGCGCCGGTGGTGGCCGGTGAGATCAGCATCATGTTGTGAAAGGGCGCGATCAGCATTAGTGTACTCGAGTTTGGCTTGGCAGCTTGTCTCATGCCGTCAGCCTTGCCGCAACCGTGGCGAAGGCGGTGATCAGCCGGTTGACCTGGGCGCCGGTGGTGGCCGGTGAGATCAGCATCATGTTGTGAAAGGGCGCGATCAGCACGCCCTGGTTGACCAGCGCGACATGGATAGCCGCCTCAAGCTCCGGCGCATGGGCAGTCTCGGCTTCGGCGCCGTTCCTGAGCGGGCCAGGGGCGCAGATGAACTCGACGCGGGCGCCGACGCGGGCGACATGCCAGGGCAGATTGTAGCGATCGATGACGCCGGTCAGCCCGGCATCGAGCCGCAGGGCGAGGCGATCCATCCGGGCATAATTCTCCTGCGTCATCACCTCTTCGAGCGTTGCGCGCATGGCTGCGAACTGCAGCGGGTTCGCCGACAGCGTCGTGCCCATGCCGGAATAGCCCGGCTCCTTGGTTCGATTGTAGTCGGCATAGCGCGAGGCGACCTCGTCGCTCATGCCCCACACGCTTGCCGGCACGCCGCCGGCGATCGGCTTGCCCAGCACGAACAGGTCGGGCTGCAGCCCGAATTTCCTGGTGTAGCCGCCGGGTCCAGTCGAAATCGTGTGCGTCTCGTCTATCAGAAGCAGCGTTCCGGCCGCGCGCGTCAGTTTGCGCAAGGCGTCGTGAAAACCCGGATCGGGCAGCACCATGCAGGAATTGGTCAGCACCGGCTCAGCAATGACGCAGGCGACATCCTTGTCCTTGAGCGCTGCTTGCAGCGCGGCGACATCGTTGAATTCAATGACCTTCGCCGTCTTGGTCAGGTCGCGAAACTCACCCGCCAGCCCCGGCCGATTCACGGGCTTGCCGTCGACCATCCGGACCATCGTCTCGTCGACCGAGCCGTGATAGCAGCCGTTGAAGACCAGTATCTTTTCGCGGCCGGTGACGGCGCGGGCGACGCGCAGCGCGAAGCGGTTGGCGTCGGTGGCGGTGGTGGCGATCTGCCAGAACGGCAGACCGAAACGCTGTGTGAGCAGCGGCCCGATGGCCAGCGCATCTTCCGAAGGCAGCATATAGGTCAGGCCGCGCCCGGCCTGGCGGCGGATGGCGCGCGCCACCGGCGGCGGCGAATGGCCGAACATCGAGCCGGTGTCACCGAGGCAGAAATCGTCCAGCCTGTTGCCGTCGATATCCGTGATGGCGGCGCCCTTGGCGCTTTCGACCAGGATCGGGAATGGCGTCGGCCAGTCGTTCATCCAGTGCATCGGCACACCGCCGAAGAAGCCTGGCAGGCCGTTACCGACCTTGGCCTGCGATTTCGGCCGCGCCTTGCGGAAGGTGTTCGCCTCGCTTGTCCGCAATGCAGCGATGCGGTCACGGCTGATACCGCCGATGGACGCCTTTGAATAACTGTTCGTGCTGTGCATGAAATCCCTCTCGGCCGGCACACTACCCAATTGGCGACGGCAACCGCAATTGGCCGTGTTGGTGCGCTGCATTGGGTCAGCAGCAAGTTCGGCAGACTTGACCTTCCGGCGCAGTCGGGCGCCAATGCGATCGGGTCTGTGGTTTGGGGAGAAAAATGCGGACGATCATCTGCGCTATTGCGCTACTCTTGTCGGCCGCTGCGGCTTCCGCATCGGGCGGCGTCTGGTGTTCCGTCGATGACAAAGCGGTGCAATTCGAGGTCGGCGCCGGGGTCACCAGAGGTATGGGCGGCCCGACCTTCAATTTTCGCGGCGATCTCGAGATACTTGGCCGGCCGGAAGGCGACAGTCTGCGCAAGACCGTCTTCGAGGATTCCGACCTCACCCAGTACTGGCTGGACGACAAGGAGTTGCGGCTGAACGTCTACCACGAGCATCAGCTCGGAGATAAATTCAACTCTGTCGAACTGACGATCCTGACCAAGACCAGTGACGAGGGCGTCTATGACGGCCGGTACACGCTTGCCGTCTACGACAACGCCGCCGACA
Organism: Mesorhizobium sp. M0052; assembly: GCF_040323255.1. Classification (NCBI taxonomy): domain Bacteria; kingdom Pseudomonadati; phylum Pseudomonadota; class Alphaproteobacteria; order Hyphomicrobiales; family Phyllobacteriaceae; genus Mesorhizobium; species Mesorhizobium sp. M0052. The sequence continues at coordinate 2,054 of NZ_JAMYUS010000046.1, forward strand.
CGGAACAGGACGGCAAGCCGAAAGAATTGACCGGCAAGGTGTCGTGCGGAGCCGAATAGGTCACGCCGAGATATCGATGACGCCGCAGTCGCCGGCGGCACTGCCGAAGGCGACCCGGCGCTCTTCCTTATCCCACATCATCGCGGTGATGGCGCCCTTGCCCGGGCGGCGCAACAGCACCTCTTTGGCATCGGTAAAGCGCACCGCCATGACCATGCCGTCATCATAGCCGACGGCGACGACATCCTGGCTCGGATGGCAGGCAACCGATGTCACCATGGCGTTGCCGCGCGTGCCGAGCTCCAGCGGCGCCTTGCCCATCGGGCCGTCCTTGCCCGAAAACGGCCAGACGATCGCCGCCGGCGCGCCGGAACTCGCCAGCCATTTGCCCTTCACGCTCCACGACAGGCTTTTGACCTTGCCGGGATAGCCGGTCATGCGCATGTGCTTGCCGTCGGCGAGCTTCCAGCCATGCAGCGCGTTTTCCTGCATGGTGGTGACGAGGAAGGCGCCATCCGGCGAGAAGGTGACGCCGGTATGGGCACCGGCCCATTCCAGCTCCACCGGTCTGCCCTCGGCGGCCGGGAAATGCAGCGTCGCGCCATTGTAGCGGGCGACGCCGAAGCGTATGCCCTTGGGGGAGAAGGCCAGCCCCTCGACCGAACGCGGATGGGCAAACTCTTTGGTCTTGCCGTCGGCAAAGCGCACGAACGCAGTCTTGCCTGTGGCATAGGCGATAGCGCCTTGCGGCCCGGCGGCGACGCTGGTGATCCACTTCTTGCCGGCGCTCGCCAATTCGCCGACGGTGCCACCTGCGGTGACAGCAAAAATCTTGCCGTCCTCGCCGCCGGTGATCAGGCGGTCGTTGGCGGCGTCATGGAACGTGGAGAGCAGGCCGTCATTGGCCTGAATTGCCTTGTGGCCGTTGTCGAGCCTATGAACTGTCCCATCGGCCAGCGCAAAATGCGGCACGTTGTCGAGGAAGACGGCGGCAAGGCAGTGACCTTCCAGGTCGAGGGGAGCAACTGTGGGCATCAGGACCATTCCAATGAAGCTGTCACCACTCCCGGGAAGCCATTGAGGCGGCCAGGCCTGGCGTCAACCTTCCCCTTTGTGGGAGAAGGTGGATCGGCGCGCAGCGCCGAGACGGATGAGGGGTGTTGGACGGATCGCCGTCGGTGCCGAGCTGGAGCACCCCTCATCCGACCTCGCTTCGCGAGGCCACCTACTCCCACAAGGGGAGAAGGAAGAGCGGGCAGCGCTAGCGCCATAGAGTCCGGAAATCAAGCCGCCTGGCAGGCGTCAAAGCTCTTCTTCAGCCGTTCGGCGTCAAGCTCGCGGCCGATGAACACCAGCCGGCTCTCATGCTTTTCGCCGTCTTTCCAGGCGCGCTGGTGGTCGCCTTCGATGATCATGTGCACGCCCTGGATGACATAGCGCTCGTCGTCGCCCTTGAGCGCGATGATGCCTTTCAGCCGCAGGATGTTGGGACCTTCCATCTGAGTGATCTTCTCGATCCACGGGAAGAATTTCTTCGGGTCCATCTCGCCGCCGCGCAGCGACACCGACTGCACGGTCACGTCATGGATGTCGGAGGGATGCGCGTGATCGTGATGATGATGGTCGTGATCATGGTCGTGGTGATCGTGCCCGTCATGGTCATGGTGGTCGTGATCATGATCGTGCGCCTCGAGGAAATGTGGGTCGTTCTCCAATGCGCGCGACAGGTCGAAGGCGCCGCGGTCGAGCACTTCCGACAGCGCCACGCCGGCGCGCGTGGTGCGGTGGATCCTGGCCGCCGGGTTGATGGCGCGGATGGTGGCTTCGACCTTGGCCAGCTCTTCGGGCGTCACCAGATCGGTCTTGTTCAGCACGACAACATCGGCGAAGGCGATCTGGTCCTCGGCTTCCTTGGAATCCTTCAACCTGAGCGGCAGGTGCTTGGCGTCGACCAGGGCCACGACAGCGTCGAGTTTGGTCTTGGAGCGCACGTCGTCGTCCATGAAGAAGGTCTGCGCCACCGGCACAGGATCGGCGAGGCCGGTGGTCTCGACGACGATGGCGTCGAAGCGGCCGGGACGGCGCATCAGGCCTTCGACGACGCGGATCAGGTCGCCGCGCACCGTGCAGCAGACGCAGCCATTGTTCATTTCGTAGATTTCCTCGTCGGATTCCACGATCAAATCATTGTCGATGCCGATCTCGCCGAATTCATTGACGATGACGGCATAACGCTTGCCATGGTTTTCCGACAGGATGCGGTTGAGCAGCGTCGTCTTGCCGGCGCCGAGATAGCCGGTGAGAACGGTCACGGGGATTTGCGTCTGTGCTTCGCTCATATCTTGCCTCGAAATGGCTGGGCCACGGAATTGCGGGCCGCAAGAAGGGATTGTTGGCCTGATATAGGATGTGTGCCGGCCTTTTGCACGAGGCAAACCGCCTGGGTGTTTGACCCAGGATTGACGAAGCGGATGGGTAGACCCGAGAGGCCGAGTGCGAGGGATGCCGACCATCAACGTGTCGCCGGAAACGCCTCTTCGTTGACCTGTGCTGAGCCGCGCCGCGTCAAACCGTTGCAATCGCCTTGGCGGAAACTCGTTTGTCATCTAACTGAAATAAACATCTGGCATCACCATTTCGAGCACCACAAATGCTTGCCGGCAAAGCTGTTTCGAAAGCCGGAATCTTTTGGATCGTCGATTGCCAACCGGCCGGCTGCGTCTATGCTGCACGCACCGGTACGGCCGAAGAGGGATCACCATGGCCAAGGCGGACAAGACTGCAACGATGAGCCGGCTGCATTCGGCGGCAAGGCTGGCAAGGACCGCGCTGGCGGCGCGGCTTCTGGCGCACGGCTTCTATGCCGGCCAGGACCAGATCATGCTGACGCTCGACCGCGAGGACGGCCAGACGCCCGGCAATCTCGCCGGCCGCCTCGGCGTGCGCCCGCCGACCATCACCAAGACCATCAACCGGCTGCAGGCCCAGGGCTTTTTGGAAAAGCGCGCCTCTTCCGCGGATGCACGCCAGGCGCATATCTTTCTCACCGACACCGGCCGCGAGATCATCCACGCCATCGAGAAGTCGGTGAAGAAGACCGAAAAGCAGGCCTTGAAGGGCCTCGACAAGAAAGAACAGAAGACGCTGTTCAAGCTGCTCGCCCGCATCGAGGCCAATTTGTCGAACGAGGAGCTGGTGCTCGTCGACGACGACGCCGACATCGACGACTGACCGGCACGGCGGCCGCGTGTCTTGAGCTAGGCCGCCACCGAAGGGCCGCGCACCAGCGCCGACCAGCGGCCGGGCGTCAGGCCGAATGCTTTCTTGAAATGCCTGTTGAAATGACTCTGGTCGCTGAAGCCGGCGCCAACGGCAATCTCGGCCAGCGGCTCGCCCACCTCGATCATCCGTCTTGCCTTTTGCAGCCGGCGCATCAGCAGGAACCGATGCGGGCTGGTGGAATAGGTCGCGCGAAAATGGCGTGACAGCGCATAGCGGTCGAGCCCGGTGACGGCTTCCAGCTCATCGGAACGAACGGACCGCTCGGCATTCTCCTCGAGATAGCCGCGCGCCAGCGCTGCCGCACGCGAGGCCGACTTCCCCATCGGCTTTGCTTTCTGTCCCGCATGACGCCCCAGATGCTGCGCCAGCTCCGCAACGAAATCGGCGACGAACAGCTCGTCCAGTTCCTCATAGAGCGGCGACAGGGCCGAAAGCAGCGTGCCACGCAAGGCAGGATCGCTGACCACAGCATCCCTGACGAAAGGCAGCGGCGCGCCGTCGAGGCAGTCGAGCAGCAGTGAGGGTTCCAGATAGAGGATCCGGTAGCGCAGACCATCCTCGGTCCCGGCGCCGCCATCGTGCACTTCGTCGGGATGCAGCACGATAACCTGGCCGGGCAGGCTGTGGTTGACAGTGCCCCTGTAGTGGAAGCGCTGCACACCGGAAAGCGTCACGCCGACGGCAAGTGTATCATGACGGTGTAGGTCGAAGGCGTTGCCATGGAAATGCGCCTCGATGCGCTCGATGCCGGTGCTGCCTGGCGCCGAGACGATCCGGTCTTCATCCGCGCACGAACGTCCAAGACCCTGTGTCGCCTCACCGTCTAGATCGTGCGTCATCACCTATCCCTGCCCTTCATGGGCGTGCTCCGGAGTCCTCATTTTGGTGTTCGATACCAAATTTGCAATCGTGCTGCGGGACGATCTCGCCGTCTGGCAAAAGCTCAACGTCACGGCCTTCCTGACCAGCGGCGTCGTCGCGCAATTCCCCGACACTATCGGCGAACCCTACCGCGACCGCGCCGGCAACCTTTACAATCCTCTGTCGATCCAGCCGGTCATCGTGCTTTCGGCCGATGGGCCGACGCTCAACTCCATCCACCGGAAGGCGCTGGAGCGGGGCGTGACGGCGTCAGCCTATGTCGAGGAGATGTTTGCCACCGGCTTCGATGCGGCCAACCGCGCCGTCTTCGCCGAGTTCGGCCCTGAGGACGCCAAGATCGTCGGCATCGCGCTGCGTGCCGACAAGAAACTCGTCGACAAGATCACCAAGGGCGCCCGCATGCACGCCTAATTCAGCAGGAAGCGTGTAACGGCGCTCATGAATTCAGTCGGCCGCTCGACGTTCAGCATATGGACGCCCGGAAGCAGTGTAAGCGTGGCGCCGGGGATGCTGGCTGCGATCGCCTCGCTGTGGCTTGCCAGCGTTACCTTGTCGTCTTCTCCACCGATCACCAGAGTGGGGGCGGTAATGAGGGAGACAGTCCGGCGCAGATCGCAATCGCGTACGGCGGCGAAGCATCCCGCGAGACCTTGGGGCGGCGTCGCCAGGACCATCGCGCGGAACGCGTCGACGGTTTCGTTTGGGCCGGCAAGCATCGAGGCGGGAAACCAGTTGTGCATGAACATGTCCGCGGCGGCCGACATGTTGCTCGCAGCAAGGACAGTACGGATCTGCTCGTCAAAGTAAGAAGCCGGCCCGAGATGTGGCGAGGTGTTGGAAAGGATGAGACGCTCGATGCGGTCCGGGGCATGGATACCCAGCCACTGCCCTACGAAGCCGCCCAGCGACAGCCCGCAGAAATGCACGCGGGCGATCTGAAGCGCATCCAGCAACTCAAGGACGTCGCGGCCCAGCCGATCGAGCGAATAGGCTCCGGCCGGAGCATCGGAACTGCCGTGGCCGCGCAGATCATAGCGCAGCACCCGGAAAGATCCGGCAAATTCCGCAAGCTGCCGGTCCCACATATGCAGGTTCGTCGCAATGGAATTCGAGAGCACAAGCACAGGGCCGGCCCCCGCCAGCTGATAGGCGATCCGGCAGCCGTCGCCCGTCGTAAAATAAAGCGTGTCAGTCATCTGGTCCTCATCTCACCCTGGCGAAAGGAGTTCGATGCTCCCGCCGCCCTTTGAATGAGCCACCCTAGGCCTCGTAATTATCCAGGAAAATTACTATGATTGGACAATCTCAGTAGGTTTTGGCGATAATGAATGGTCTGAAACTCCACGACCTACGGTGCTTTGACGCCGTGGCAAGCGAGGGCAGCTTCCAGGCGGCCGCCCTTGCCTTGAACCGATCGCATCCATCCGTCTTCGCCGCTGTCGCACGCCTCGAGCAGTTGCTCGGGCTCACACTTCTCGACCGCAGCGGATATCGGGTGGGGCTGACGGAGGCGGGCCGCGAGTTTCACGCGCGAGCGCAGCTGACATTGCGCGAGCTCGACCATCTGCGAACCTATGCGGGCCAGTTGGCGAGTGGCGAGGAGACGGTCCTGCGTGTCGTCATGGGTGATCTCTGCCCGCGACCGCAAATCCTGCGTATGCTCAGCGGCTTCTTTGCCGAACGCACCGGGACACGCCTGCACCTGGAGTACGAGGCGGTCGGCGGTCCGCTCGAACGGTTGATGGAAGGCTCGGCTGACCTCATCTTCCATCGCGCGGATCCTTCCGATCCGCATCTCGAGCGGATCGATCTCTGCGCGGTGCCCCTCGTGCCGGTGGTGGCGCCTGGGTTCCTTCCGTTCGCGCCTGGCCGCGAGATTGCGCCGGAGCAGATGCGGCCCTTCACCCAGTGCGTGATCCGCGACACGGCGCGGCGGCCAGCGCCGGAGAGCTATTTCCTCATCGACGGTGCGCATCAGTGCTCGGCGCCGGATCATCTGATGAAGAAGGAACTGATCCTTCACGGACTGGCCTGGGGCCATCTGCCGGCATGGCTGATCGAGGACGAACTGCGGGATAGGAGGCTGATCTCGATCGCTGGTGCACATCTGCCCGGCCGGACGGAGATCCTGGCGGCGGTGCGCCGGCGCGACCGACCGCATGGACCCGTCGCCGAGGCGTTGTGGCTTCATCTCCAGGCGCAAGTGGCATCCGACGGCAAAGCACCGGATGTCAGAACGTCGCAGCGGAACGCAAAGCGCCTTAGCTGGCATCGGATCGGCCTGCGCTGAACCTGTCTCAGACGCCTGTTGTGCCAGTCGCTTTTGGCTTGCCGGGCGCAGGCGATTGCCGCAAAGGTTAAGCGTTGATCCTCCCTGCCCGGCCTGACATTTGAACGTTCCCGCAAAATCAGACGAAAGCGCAACGCCGCCCGCGGCGATGCTGTTCATGCTTTCGACCTATGTCTTTTTCACCTTTCTCGACACCTCGAGCAAATATCTGGTGCTGGCCGGCGTCTCGGCGCTGATCGTCGCCTGGGCCCGCTTCACCGTCCATGTCCTGCTTGTCGGCGTCTTCCTGCGCGGCTGGCGCGAGCCGTCGCGCTTCCGCGCCAACAATTTGCCGGCCCACATCCTGCGCGGCGGTCTGCTGTTCGGCTCGACCATGTGCAACGTCATGGCGCTCAAAACGCTTCAACTGGCCGAGACCACCTCGATCTACTTCTTCGGGCCGATGGTGATCACCGCCCTTGCCGGACCGCTGCTTGGTGAATGGGCCGGCTGGCGGCGCTGGCTGGCAATCCTGTCGGGCTTTGTCGGCGTGCTCGTCATTACAAGGCCGGGCATCGGCGTGTTCGGCATCGGCCATCTTTTCGCGCTCGGCTCGATGCTGTCGAACAGTTTTTACGTCATCATGACGCGGCGGATGTCAGCCAGCGAAACCTCGGAAAGCCTGATCCTGTTTTCGGCGCTGGCGCCGGCCGTGCTGCTTCTGCCGATGCTGCCGTTCTCGCATGGGCTGCCGCAGGATGGCTGGCACTGGTTCATACTGGTGATGCTGGGCGTGTTCGGCGCCGGCGGCCACTGGCTGCTGGTGCAGGCCTACCGCCTGGCGACTACCACGGCGCTGGCGCCGTACCCCTATTCGCAGATGGTCTGGATGATCCTGTCCGGCTGGATCATCTTCCACCAGTTCCCCGACCGCTGGACGCTGGTGGGTGCTGCCATCATCGTCGCCAGCGGCCTTTACATCATCCATCGCGAGCACCGTTTGCGGCTGCGCAATCGCACGACCGTCGATGCCGAGGCGGAGGCGCTGGCGAAAAAACTTTGATTTGCTCCGAATCCGATGGCATAACGCCGCATTTAAAAAATTTTAAAAAAACTCGGGGAGCGAAGGGCTGGCACAAAAGATCAAGCTTTCGACGATCGCGGATGCGCTTGGCGTGTCCACGGCCACGGTCTCCCTCGCCTTGCGCGACAGCCCGCTGGTCGCCGGCGCCACGCGTGACCGCATCAAGGAACATGCGCGGGCCATCGGTTATATCTACAACCGCCGCGCCGCCTCACTGCGCACCTCGCGCTCGGGCATTGTCGGCGTCGTCGTGCATGACATCATGAACCCGTTCTTCGCCGAGATCCTGCGCTCGATCGAGAGCGAACTCGATCGCAGCCGGCAGACCTTCATCCTGTCCAATCACTACGACCAGCTGGAAAAGCAACGCACCTTCATCGACACGCTGCTGCAGCTCGGCGCCGACGGCGTCATCATGTCCCCGGCCATCGGCACGCCGGCCTCCGACATCGTCATGGCCGAGGAAAACGGCCTGCCGGCGGTGCTGATCGCACGCAGCGTGGAAGGCGCCGACGTGCCGGTGTTTCGCGGCGACGATGCCTATGGCACGGCACTTGCCACCAATCATCTGATCTCGCTCGGGCACAAGCGCATCGCCATGATCGGCGGCACCGACCAGACCTCGACCGGGCGCGACCGCTACCAGGGCTATCTCAACGCCATGGAGGCCGCCGGGCTTGAGGTCAGGCCGTCCTGGCGCATCGCCGGGCCGCGCACCAAGCAGGGCGGATTCGAGGCGGCTGGACAGTTTCTGGCGCTTAAAGACAAGCCAACCGCCGCTTGCTGCTGGAATGATCTGGTCGCCATCGGCCTGATGAACGGCATTGCCCGCGCCGGCCTGGTGCCGGGCGCCGACATCTCGGTGACCGGCTATGACGATCTCGAGGAGGCGGCAATCGCGACACCGGCGCTCACCACAGTCTGGAATGGCCAGCGAGAGGTCGGCCGCCGTGCCGCCAGCGCGCTGCTCGACAAGCTGAACGGACAGGCGGTACGGCCGTCACAGGAACTGATCAAGCCGGAACTGCATGTGCGCCAGTCGACCGGCAAGCCGGTGGAGCGTGCATGACCAAGACTGATGCGTTGCAGACCGTCGCCGTTCTGGTGCCGGGACATTTCAACGACCATGCGGTCGAGCGCATCGACCGCACCTTCAAGCGGGTCAAGATAGAGCGCGCCGATCCCGCCCTGGTCACCGAGGAGATGCGCCATGACGTGCGCGCCATTGCGTCCTTTGCCGGCGTCAATGCAGCATTGATGGATGCATTGCCCAACCTCGAACTCATCGCCTCCTTCGGCGTCGGCTATGATTCGGTCGATGCCGGCCATGCGGCCAAGAAAAACATCATGGTCACCAACACCCCCGATGTTTTGACCGAGGAGGTCGCCGACACCACGATCGGCCTTTTGCTCAACACCGTGCGTGAACTTTACAACGCCGAGAAATGGCTGCGCGACGGCAGTTGGGTGAAGAAGGGCAACTATCCCCTGAGCCGGCTGACCTTGCGCGGTCGGCATGTCGGCATTTTCGGCATGGGCCGCATCGGCCTTGCCATTGCGCGCCGGCTGGAAGCGTTCGGGCTGCCGGTGGCCTACCACAACAGGCGCAAGGTCGAAGGTCTGGCTTATGAATACCACCCGACGCTGAAGGGCCTTGCCGAAGCGGTCGATACGCTGATTTCCGTAGTGCCGGGCGGCGCTTCCACGGAGAAGGCGGTCAATGCCGAAATCCTGGCGGCGCTTGGCGCCAACGGCGTTTTCGTCAACATCGGCCGTGGCAGCACGGTCGACGAGGCAGACCTCGCCGCAGCGCTTGCCAACGGCACCATCGCCGCGGCCGGGCTCGATGTTTTCGCCGATGAACCGAATGTGCCCAAGGCTTTGCTGGAGGCGCCCAACACCTCGCTTTTGCCCCATGTCGGTTCGGCCTCGCACCACACGCGCCGCGCCATGGCGGATCTGTGCGTCGACAATCTGGTATCCTGGTTCAGCGAGCGCCGGCCACTGACCCCGGTGCCGGAGACGGCGCAAGTCAAGCCACGAAGCTGAGCGGCTGTCTGCCACACTCGTTAACGTCGGCTTAACGCTTTGGAATCATTCTGCATCTGCGCCGGGGGGCGCGGAGTGCAAGATGACGAAACTTCCCGCATTGATTGCGGCAGCGGCACTTTTCGCCGGCTTTCAGCTGTTTCACGGCGGCAGCAGTGAAAGTTCGGCCAATGAAGCAAGGCCGGCAACCACCTTCAGGCTGGTCGCCAATGGCGACGAAGGCGACTGCGCGGTTAGCCGCGGCGCCGCGATTGACGATGGCCTGTCGCTGTTGACCGTGGCGCCGAACTGCCGCGGGTTGCTGCCGGGGATCGAGCGGGCAAAATTCTGGCGAGAGGGCGAGGACGGCACGATCGCGTTCAGCGCCGACGGCACCGACCCGATCGTCACCTTCTCGGTTGCGGATGGCGACGGCTACGAATCCTACGCTCCGGCCACGCCGCTGCTTTCGCTGGCGACAACCGGCGAACGGGATCAATCCGCCGGCAATTGATCGTCGGGATTTATTCCGCCGCCGCCCGCGCGCCGGCCTTCGCCGCCGCATGCAGCCGCACCGCATCGCCGAAGGCGCGGAAGATCTTGGCCGAGTTGTTGTCCGACTTGACCCAGTATTCGGGGTGCCATTGCACGCCGACGGCGAAGGCGCGGGCGTCCTTCACCGAAACTGCCTCCACCGTGCCGTCGCCGGCAACCGCCTCGACCTGCAGCTTCGAGCCGAGCCGGTCGATGCCTTGGCGGTGCAGCGAGTTGACCTTGATGTCGCCGGCGCCAAACACGCCGGCCAGGCAGCTGCCCGGCTTGATCGAAATGGTCTGGTGAATGGCGAAGCGTTCGTCCTGGTTGTCGCTCACCGGCGCGCGATGGTCGAGCGAGCCTTCGCGCTCCTGGATCTCGGCGCCAAGCGTGCCGCCCAGCGCAACGTTCAACTCCTGGATGCCGCGGCAGATGGCAAGCAGCGGCACGCCGCGCTCGATCGCCTTGCGGATTAGCGGCAGCGTGGTGGAATCGCGCGCCGGGTCGTAGGGGCCGTTGGCTTCGCTGGCGTCGCCGCCATAGAGCGATGGATGCACGTTGGACTTCGAGCCAGTGACCATGACACCGTCGACCGAAGACAACAGCTCGTCGAAGTCGAGCCGGTCACCGAATGACGGCACCAAAAGCGGGAACACGCCGGCGCCGGAAAGTGCTGCCTCGATATATTGCTGCGGGACGGCATGCCAGGTGTAGTTGTCGAACTGACGGACGTCGGTTGATATGGCGACGAGCGGCTGGTGCATTTTGGGTCCGGATTCCATTTGGCGCGAAGCGAATAGCTATTGTGCCTGCAAAATAGGCGATCCGAAGGCGCTTTTCCATGGCAAGTTTCGCCATCTCGCATGGGCCACGCGGCGAACGTTAGACTATAGTTGCAGGCTGGCCGGCCGGCCCGCGGATTTGTCGCCAGCGCCGCCGTCAAATCCCGCCACCATGCTGGACTCGACCTTTTGCCCGTGTATTGTTTCGGGCAAATCGATACCGGACGTGAGGAGATGTCCCTGATATCGGTTGTTGGTCCAATAGGGAGGAACTGCATGGATCGTCGTTCATTCATCCGCAAGGCCGGGGTCACCGGCGTGGGCGCAGCGGCGGCTGCCGCTACGCTAGCCGCACCGGCAATCGCCCAGTCCAATCCGAAAGTGACGTGGCGGTTGGCGTCATCCTTTCCCAAGTCACTCGATACGATCTATGGCGGCGCCGAAGTCTTCTCCAAGATGCTGTCTGAGGCGACGGACGGCAATTTCCAGGTCCAGGTCTTCGCCTCCGGCGAACTCGTGCCCGGCCTGCAGGCCGCCGACGCCACCACTGCCGGCACCGTCGAGGCCTGCCACACGGTGTCATACTATTATTGGGGCAAGGACCCGACATGGGCGCTCGGTGCGGCGGTGCCGTTCTCGCTCAACGCGCGCGGCATGAACGCCTGGCACTATCATGGCGGCGGCATCGACCTGTTCAACGAGTTTCTTGCCACGCAGGGTCTTTTCGGCCTGCCCGGCGGCAACACCGGCGTGCAGATGGGCGGCTGGTTCCGCAAGGAGATCAACACCGTCGCCGACCTGTCCGGCCTCAAGATGCGCATCGGCGGCTTTGCCGGCAAAGTGGTGCAGAAGCTCGGCGTCGTGCCGCAGCAGATCGCCGGTGGCGACATCTATCCGGCGCTGGAAAAAGGCACGATCGACGCCGCCGAATGGGTCGGCCCCTATGACGACGAGAAGCTCGGCTTCTACAAGGTCGCGCCCTACTACTATTATCCCGGCTGGTGGGAAGGCGGCCCGACCGTCCATCTCTTGTTCAACAAGGCCAAGTACGAGGAGCTGTCGCCCGCCTACAAGTCGCTTGTGCACACCGCCGCGCAGGCGGCGGACGCCAACATGCTGCAGAAATACGATTTTCTCAATCCTGCGGCGGTGAAGCGGCTGGTGGCCGGCGGCGCGAAATTGCGCCCGTTCAGCCAGGACATCATGGCCGCCTGTTTCGAGAAGGCCAATGAGGTCTACACCGAAATGGAAGCCACCAACGCACCGTTCAAGAAGATCTGGGACTCGATCAAGGGCTTCCGCAAGGAGCACTATCTGTGGGCGCAGGTGGCCGAGTACAATTACGACACCTTCATGATGGTCCAGCAGCGCAACGGCAAACTGTAGGCTGGGATCTGTCCCTTCTCCCCGTCCCTATACGGGGAGAAGGTCCCGGCAGGTGGATGAGGGGCGGCGCAAACTTCGGCGATCGATCGCCTTGGGCTTGGTAGCCGCCCCGAAATTATAGCTTATTTTTCCGAGCGTTGACGCTACCCCTCACCTGCCTGCCGGTGTCCAGCCGATAGATGGGTAACACTTTGAACCGGATACATAGGTGACACTTCTCTCCCTATGCGTCCGCCGCAGCGCCAAGCGGATTGGTTGGCGCGGCGCTGCGGCGGACAAGCTTCATATGCCGTGTGTCGATGATGCCGAGCGGGTGGGCATGGAATGAGAGTGTCCATTGTCCGTCTTCGGTCTCCAACGCAGCGACCGGTT
>NZ_JAMYUS010000047.1:0-13758 GCF_040323255.1 Mesorhizobium sp. M0052
GGAGTTCCTTTCCTGAGCACGCCAGAGAATCCGGGCTCCGTCCAGATCGCCGGGAAATTGATGCCCCCATCGCTGAACCGGTCGGAATCCACCAGGCCAGTCACCAGCCTGAAGGGAAGATCCTCGCGATTGACCGGATGCGTCGCGAAGAGCGACCAGCCGTCTCGATCTGTATGGTCCAGAAGCTGTTGAATTTGATAGCGGCTTGACCGGGAGTGGCAAACGGGCTGCCGGCGAGCTGCCGGCGTGTGGAAGCTCAAAGGCGCTCGGGGGTGGTTCTCAGTGACCGGGTCTGGAATCTGCCAGTCCCAGGAAAAGGTCCCTTTGTCGACGACGACGTCGCACGGCAGGAGGATCATGAAGCCATAGGTCATCGCATCGATAACGGGCGGGCACTGCTTGAGCGTGCGAATGTCGCGGCCGTGGATCGCCGAATAGGCAGTGGCGGGCATTGCGCGCAGCCAATCCGGTAGAGCACCGCGCGCGAGGATCGGGCGTGGCAAATGCTCGATCAACATCGGATCACGTCGGAAAATGACACGCATCGTCGCCTCCCGGCGTTGCGGTACCACGATTGCCGATCACACTCCAAGCGGCGATAAGGTAAGGCAATGCTGCACTAACACCTTGGACAAATTGGCGAGTTTTTCTTCAATTCAGGCGAGACCCAGCCATTTGCTAGGCCAAGCTGTTCCAAAGGCTATCCGGAAGGGCGCAACGCAGTCAACAAACCGCCGCGTCACACATGACCAACGGCACAATCGCCACCAAGACTGCCGCGTTTGCGAGGATAAACGGAGGGCGCTGCCAAGCAACCAGGCAAAAGATGAAAATGACGACGCCAACGACAACAAGATGCAGGCGAAAAGTTCACCGTGTCTTTGCGAGAACGACAGTCGACATCGTAGCTTGCATTTTGTCGTCACGACAATCCGGGCATCCTGTCTCGCCTGATGCGCCCTCGTCGGCCGACAGTGTATGCGCAGATCAAAATGAAGGCAGACGGCATGGCGCAGCCAGTCGTTCGGATGATTGGAAGCTGAACAGCTGATATCCGCAGGTGCTGTCGAGCGCGACACTTGATAGGCTACTGCTTCCGTGCAAATGCTCCGTCATGCGAATTCTCCTCGTCGAAGACACGCACGACGTTGGCGAGGCAATCAGCCGCCGCTTCGAAACGATCGGCCATGCGGTCGATTGGGAGACGGACGGTCGTGCTGCCGCAGAAATCCTCGGTTTCACCAGCTACGATCTCGTCATACTCGATGTCATGTTGCCCGGCCTCGACGGGTTCGAAATCGTTCGAAGGCTCCGGCAGGCAAGAAAGACGACCCCAGTTCTGATGTTGACGGCCCGTTCGGAGATAGAGGACCGCGTTGGCGCGCTCGATATCGGCGCCGACGACTATCTGGTCAAACCGTTCGATTTCCGCGAATTGGAAGCGCGCGCCCGTGTTCTGCTGCGGCGGAAAAGCGGCGAGGCGACCAACATCGTTCAGTGCGGCGATGTCGTGCTCGACCGCGCCAGCCGCTCGGTCCGGGTAGGCAGGCGCGAGGTGCAATTGAAACGACGCGAAATGACGTTGCTTGAGATACTGGCGTCGCGGCCAGGTCGCGTCTTCAGCAAGGATGAACTTATCGATCAGCTTTTTGGGTTTGACGAGCCGGTCAATCAGAACGCGATCGAACTTTATGTCGGCCGGCTGCGCAAGAAGCTGGAAGGCGCCAAGGCGCAGATCGTCACCGTGCGGGGCATGGGATATCAGCTGGCTTCCGATGATACCGGCTGAGCCTTCCCTTTTCACGCGCCTGGCGGTCCGCATCTCGCTGGTGCTGGGCCTGGGCGCGGCTCTTCTGGTGAGTGCGGCGTGGTACTACGCGCGAACCGCCGCCGATGACGCCTATGACCGGCTTCTGCTAGGTGCGGCGATCCAGATGGCGGACAGCCTTACGGTTGAATCCGGTTCACTCATCGTCAACTTGCCGGTATCGGCTTTTGAGCTCCTGGGCCTCGCCAGCCGCGACCGCATCTTCTATCGCGTGATCGATCCTTCCGGCGCGACGCTGACAGGTTATGCCGATCTGCAAACAGAAGTTGATCTGGCAGCAATACACGATGTCCCGGTATTGGAATCGGCGCGTTTTCGCGGCGAACCGGTCCGCATAGCGGTGGTGGCTCGCGCTCTATCCGATCCCGCCGTATCCGGTTGGGCGCATGTCATCGTTGGGCAGACCACGGAAGCGCGCAGTGCGCTCGCGGGGGAGTTGACGCTCAGAGCGACCGTCCTCCTGGTAATCATGAGCATATTGGCATTGGCTGGGGCGATGGTGGCCATTCGCTATTCTCTGCAACCGGTCAAGCATCTGGGAGCGACGCTTCGCCGTCGTGATCCACAAGACCTTACGCCCGTGACAGTCGTCGTCCCGCGAGAATTGCGGCCTTTCGTTACTTCCATCAATTATTTCATGAGTCGGCTCGACGAGCGCGTGAAACTCCTGCAGCGCTTCATCGCCGACGCGGCGCACCAGATCAGAACGCCGCTGACGGCACTTACCGCGCAGCTCGATCTGTTGAGTCAAGCCAAGCTGGACAAGTCGAGCCGCCAGCATCTCGATCGCGTACAGCAGCGCGCCGGCGAACTTGCGCGCCTGACCAACCAGTTGCTCAGCCACGCCATGGTCATCCATCGTGCCGATTCCGTGCAGCTTCAGCCGCACCACCTGGCAGACGTCGCACGGCGCGCTTTCCGTGCGGCGGTTCCGATAACTATCGATCCGGACATCATCGTCTCCTTCGAGGCGCCTGACGATGAACCTGTCGTGCTTGCGGACGCCGTCAGCCTGCGTGAAGCGATCGTCAATATCATCGACAATGCCCTGCGCCACGGAGTGATGTCGCGCCTTGAGGTCAGGGTACGCAGCGACGGTACGCTTGCCCATGTCGAGGTCGAGGATGACGGACAGGGCATTCCGCCGAGCGAGTGGGAGCGAGTCACGCAGCGCTTCGAAACGTCCAAATCTCACGACGGCAGCGCAGGTCTGGGATTCGCCATCGCGTCGGAGGTGGCGGCGGCTCACGGTGGCGCGCTGACCTTTCGCGAGAAAAGCGAGGATGGCGGGAAGCGCACGCAAGGGTTCACCGTCACCTTGACGTTGCCCATCGCCAGAGAGAAGGCAGGATGATAGCGAGAGCATTGCGGGCATTCACTTTACTGGCTGCAATCCTTTTGTGCGTCGATCAGGCGGCAAGAGCTGCTGAAGGAAGCAGCGCATTTTTCCCTTCGCCACAGCCGGAGAAGGATCGACTGTCGATCCACGCCGCGACCGATCTGGTGGCGATGGAACCCCTGATCCGGGACTTTCAGTCCGTTTTCCCCAACGTTGCAGTCGACTATGTTGAATATGTCACCAACGACTTGCAAAAGAGTGCCAGCGAAGCCTGTCGGACGGGCGCGGTGCTGGGCGACATCTTGTTGTCGCCGTCGGTCGACCAACTCGTGAAGCTCGCCAATGACGGCTGCGCGGCGCCGCACGTGTCGGCGGAAACCGCGCATGTCGCCGACTGGGCAAACTGGCGCGACGAAGTATTCGGCTTTACCTACGAACCGGCCGTCTTCGTCTACAACGCCCGCCTCGTGCCGTCCGGCGACGTACCGCGCACCCACATCGAACTCGCCGATCTTCTTAGGCGGCGGATCGATTTTTATCGTGGGCGGGTCGGAACGTTCGACATCCGGCTTTCGGGCATCGGCTACCTATTGGCGTTCAGTGATGCGCGGCAGACGACCGCGGTCTACGGTCGGCTTCTGGAAAGCATGAGCCGAGCGGAAACCGTGGTTCGTTGTTGCACCGCGGAGACCCTTCAGGACGTTGCAAACGGGACCCTGTATATTGGCTACAATATGATCGGGTCATACGCCTATGCGGCGGCCAGGGACAATTCCGACTTAAGGGTCGTTGTCCCGCGGGACTACGCGCTGATACTCAGTCGTGGCGCGCTCATTCCGAAGACGGCACCGAGTATGGCCCTTGCCAAACGATTTCTCGACTACCTTCTGTCAGCCCGGGGACAGAAAGTCGCGAGGGAAAGTTCCTTTTTCTTCGCCGAGAATGGGCAATTGCCTGACGGAGCGGACGGCCCGGAAACACTTGGCGAGTCTGGTATCGCGCGCGCCATTCGCATCGGCCCTGCGTTACTTGCCGTACAGGACGAGGCGCTGCGCCGCCGCTTCATCGAAGATTGGAGCAAGTCGATGATCGGTGCCCAGGGCCAGCGACCGTGACCCCGCAGGATGCCGCTCCAAAATTTCAACAATCTCAGCGATATGTCGATGTGGCCGATCCGGCTGTCGTCGAGAAACTGAGCACGACCCATCGGGCCCAAGTCGGCTGAGCAAACCTCTACATTGCCGTGACAGGTTGGTGACAGGTCAGGATGATACTCGCCTTTTGTGCCTGGAGGAGGTACGATTTAGGCGAACTTGGAGGAGACCTCAATGAAAAATCGTCTTGCGACGATGACGGCCGTGCTTTCGCTGTCAGCCGCTTTCGCGACGCTTGCCCCCGCTGCCGAAATTCCCGCCGGGTATCCGGACAACTACAAGGATCTGGTGGCCGCCGCCACCGCGGAAGGACACCTCAGCATCTATTCGACGACCGATGCGGCGCTGGTCCAGCCCTTGCTCAAGGATTTCGAAGCAGCGTTCCCCGGGATTGCCGTAGAATATTCCGACCTCAATTCGACCGAACTCTACAATCGCGTCATTGCCGAAACCGCTTCCGGCCAAGGCACGGCGGATGTCGCCTGGTCTTCGGCTCCGGATCTGCAGATCAAACTTGCCGCAGACGGTTATGCGCAGGAGTACAAATCCGTCGAGGCGGCTCACGTTCCGGCCTGGGCGTCGTATAAGGGCATGATCTATGGTGCCACAGCCGACCCGGTGACTTTCGTCTACAACAAGCGTCTCGTGCCTGAAGGCGATGTTCCCGCAAGCCACGCCGATCTGCTCAAGCTGATGACCGGCAAGACCGCCGATTACGACGGCAAGATCGCGTCCTACGATCCGGAAAAGTCCGGGGTCGGCTTCTATTTCTACAACCAGGACGCCAAGACCTGGACCGATTCCTGGGCGCTCAACAAGGCTTTTGGCAAGGCCCATATCAAGCTCTACAGCTCCGCCGGCTCGATGATTGAGAAGGTCACGTCTGGCGAACATTCCATCGCCTACGGCATCTTCGGCTCGTATGGCCTCGCCAAACAGGCCAAGGACGAGAACCTTGGTGTGATAATCCCCAAGGATTATGTTTTAGTGACCACCCGCGCCACGGTCATTCCAGCGGAAGCCAAGGATCCCAATGCGGCGAAGTTGTTCGTCGACTATCTGCTGTCGGCGCGCGCGCAGAAGCTGATCGCCAACGACATCAAGCTCTATGCCGTTCGTGATGACGTTGAGGGGGCAACCACGCTGGCGTCCATAAAGGCCGCTGCCGGCGAAAATGTTCATCCGATCGCGCTCGACGACAAACTGCTCGAAGGCCTGGACGAGACGACACGGCTGGCGTTCCTCAACGAGTGGCAGAAAGCCATGAAGGGCGAGTAATCGCCTGATCGGGAGTGCCGCCACAATCGGCTCTTCCGCCTTTCTTGCTGTTAAGAACCATCGGAACGGCGCGCTTGCGCTCTTGCTAGCGGACGGCCCCCGGCTTTGTTCGAGGCGATCATGCCCTTCCGCGTCTTTCGTGTCAGCACCAATCTCCTCGCCATCCTGGTGGTGTTGGCGCCGGTAACGCTGATCATCTACCAGAGTTTTCTGTCCGGCCCGTTCTTCCAGAAGACCGCGCATCTGTCGCTGAAGGCTTATAGCTTCATCCTTGCAGATGCGGATTTCTGGCTGGCGCTGACGACTTCGCTCAAGCTCGCGGTGGGGATGACATTGATCGCCGTTCCGGTGGGAATCCTGCTGGCGTTCATCATCGTGCGTACCGACGTGCCGGGCAAGCGCTGGCTGGAGCCGATCATCCTCATCCCGGTGTTCATGTCGGCGGTAGTGCTGGCCTTCGGCTATGTGATGACGTTGGGACCAGTCGGCTTCGTCTCGCTGGCGGTCAAGTCGGTGATTGGCTACGTGCCTTGGAATGTCTATTCGGTGACATCGATCGCGATTATCGCCGGGCTCACCCATGTCCCGCATGTCTATCTCTATGCGTCGGCGGCGCTGCGCAATGTCGGCGCCGACCTGGAAGAGGCGGCACGTATCGTCGGCGCCGGCCCCTGGCGCGTCGCCGCCAGCGTGTCGCTGCCCATGGTGATGCCGGTGGTGCTTTATGCGGCGGTTCTAGTGTTCTTCCTTGGTTTCGAACTTTTCGGCCTGCCACTGGTGCTTGGCGATCCGGAAGGGGTGTTGGTTCTCGCCACCTATCTCTACAAGCTCACCAACAAGCTCGGGGTTCCTTCCTACCAGTTGATGGCCGTAGTGGTGGTGGCGATCATCATGATCGCGCTTCCGCTGGTGGTGCTGCAGCGCTACATGCTGCGCAATGCCAGCCGCTATGTGTCTGTCAAGGGCAAGGGCAGCCGGCACAACCCCATTCGGCTGGGCGCGCTTCGCTGGCCGGCCTTCGCGCTCGTAGTGGCATGGTTCGCGGCCACGGTGATCATACCGGTGGGCGGCGTCGCAATTCGCTCGCTGGTGACAAGCTGGGGCGTCGGGGTGAACATCTTCGAGGTGCTGACGTTAGATCACTATCGCGATCTCGCTGACTATCCGAATGTTGTCAGCGCCATTGTCAACACGGTCGGTGTTGCGGTCATCGGCGGTGCGGCTTCGATCGCGGCCTATACCGCCGTGGCACTCGCCGGTCACCGCTCGAACGCACCCCTGACCAAAGTCGTCGACTACGTGGCCATGATACCGCGGGCGATGCCGGGTATTGTGGCTGGCCTCGCCATGCTGTGGATCTTTCTGTTCTTCAAGCCGATCGCGCCCCTGCGTGCCACGATGATCTCGGTGTGGCTTGCCTATACCATTGTCTGGTTCGCCTATGGCATGCGACTGATTTCCGGAACGCTCCTGCAGATCGGCAAGGAACTCGAGGAGGCCGGCCGGTCAGTTGGCGCCAGCGAAGGCCGGGTCGCCAGGGACATCACGCTGCCGCTCATCCGTGGCGGGATGTTCTCGGCCTGGCTGCTGATCTTCCTGATCTTCGCGCGTGAATATTCGACCGGCGTTTATCTGCTCGGGCCGGGAACCGAAGTGATCGGCTCGCTCATGGTTTCCCTGTGGGGCACCGGCGCGATCGATCTGGTCTCCGCTCTCGCCGTCATCAACACCGTCATCATCGTAACCGGTCTCGCCGTAGCGATGCGCTTTGGAGTCCGCCTCAATGACTGACATCATCATAGACGGCCTGCGCCTCAGTTACGGCACCCTCGAGATCCTGAAAGGTGTGTCCTTCTCGGTCGAACCAGGCCAGATTGTCGCCTTGCTTGGCGCCTCCGGGTCCGGCAAGACGACGCTCTTGCGAGCGGTCGCCGGTCTGGAAACACCCAACCGCGGCAAGATACTGCTCGGTGACAGGCCGCTTTTCGACGCGGAGCAGAACATCAATCTGGCGCCGGAAACGCGCGGTCTCGGGCTGGTATTCCAGTCCTATGCGCTGTGGCCGCACCGGACGGTGTCGGAGAATGTGGGTTATCCGCTGAAGCTGCGCAAAGTGTCTCGGGCGGATCTTGCCAGCCGCGTCCAGAAGGCTTTGGACAGCATAGGCCTCGGCAAACTAGGTGAGCGCTATCCGCACCAGCTCTCCGGCGGGCAGCAACAGCGCGTCGCGTTGGCCCGCGCGCTGGTCTACGAGCCGAACGTGATCCTGCTCGACGAGCCGCTGTCCAATCTGGACGCCAAGCTGCGCGAGGAAGCGCGGATCTGGTTGCGTCGCCTCATCACCAATCTCGGCCTATCGGCACTGTGCGTCACCCATGACCAGGTCGAAGCGATGGCGCTCGCCGACCGCATCCTGCTGCTCAATGGCGGCCAGATCGAACAGGACGGAACGCCCAAACAAATCTACAACAGGCCGAAGAGTCTGTTTGCAGCAGAGTTTATGGGCGCCAGCAATCGCCTTGACGGCGTGGTCGCCGCCATCAAGGGCAACCGTGCGGAAATTGTCGCGAACGGCATCCATCTCGTGGGCAGTGCTCAGGAGGAGCTGACCGTCGGCACCAAAGTCACCGCACTCGTCCGGCTTGAGCGGGTGACGTGGTCCGGGAAGGACGGCCCGGGGCGTATTGCCATGACCTGCGTCGAGAGCCTTTTCCTCGGCGACCGGCACGAGGTGATTTTCGAAGGCAATGACCTGACGGTCCGGACTTATTCCCGCGATGCCCTTCCGTCCGGCCAGTACTACGTTGAATTCCCCGTCGAGGACCTGATGGTTTTCGCGGCGGAACGCGGGAGCCGAACGCTGGGCACGACCAAGTAATTTGATGCGGGCATTGAAGTTCGACCACCCGCTACCGCGAACGGCGACCACAAAAATTCCGCCGGGAAGAAGAAGCCGTTCGCGGCAACGAGCCGGTCGTAAATCTCGTTCAGCTCGTCGGTCGTGACGCTTTTGACCGAGCGCTTTGTCTGGCCCTTGCCGACCCAGCAAGCGTCATAGACGCGCTGGGTGACGCCCTTCAATGTTGGGCCACCAGGATCATTCTTATTGTTTTGAATAGTCGCCTTCGTGCGCGAGCACCTTGGCAAGCGATTCCTTCTCACGGGAAACTGCCATTACAATTCCTCTTGGGTTGTGTTGATGCGTGTTTTCCGGCTATGCCATTCGGCAGAGGCGGATCGAAGAATGTCGGCTATTTCGAAGTGGATTCGGGACGCACGTGCGAAAATGCCCGAGCATGTTTCTGTCGGCCGCCACACCTATGGCGTCACTTGGCGGAAGGTGCTTTTCCCAACTAGTGAATCTCCCCTAGACGTGGGGAGCTTCTGCTCAGTTGCTGGCCAAGTCCTCTTCATGTGTACTGGTCAACACCAGACAAAGAGTGCCACTTCATTCCCGATTTATAGCCGCCTCCTGAAGCAGCCTGAGCCGATACCCAACGCCGGAAAGCCTGGAGGCATTACGATTGGCAACGATGTTTGGATTGGCCACGGCGCCATCATATTGCCAGGCGTGACCGTTGGCGATGGCGCCGTTGTGGGTGCCGGCTCCGTGGTCACCAAGTCTGTCGAGCCGTATTCAATAGTCGCCGGCAATCGTGCACGAGTCATCCGCAGTCGGTTCCCTACTGATGTCATTGCACAGTTGCTGGAAATAAAGTGGTGGCTATGGGAAGAAGATAAGATCAAGAGCGAGGCAGCTATTCTCACCGGTCCGATCGAGACTTTCATTGCTAAGCACGCGACCAGAACCAAGTCGGTGTCGAGTCGGAAGGTCTAGCGATCTGGGCCATCGGCGCGATGCGATGTCGTCACGCCTGAACCTTCCTGGGAACAAGGGATTGGTGTAGAAACGATCGATGAGAAATTTTACGCTGAAATTGCTCTACCAGTATGATGCCTATTTCGCGGGGCTGGCTGCAGCGGCGACCGGCCTATCTGCCTACAGATTGGGTGCCGGATACTGGCTCTCAGGCATTGCCGCGCTGGCTATTTTCCTGTTCGTCGCCATAGCGGTTGACCAATATTTTCTCTGGTCATTCGATAATTACCGCGACCGGCAAAACAGCAGGACCAGATAATCATCAGGCCCAAGCCCCTACAACAAATGGGTTGTGGAGCAAAATTAGGTATTGCTGGGCGGCCGAAAGGACTTGGTCGGGTACATCGCCTACGGCGACAAGGAATTATACCACCGCGGCGTAGGCGCGAAGATGATTGCAGGATGGAGCGCTCGGACCAGGCTGAGGGCATCCGCATCGTCACTGTAAACTTCCGAAATCACCAGCGATCCGATTGAATGTCTTCATCATCGCCCCTGGCGATGCATGACTTTTGGAAGCTCCTCTGGCCCGAAAACAACCAGCGCCACCACAAAGATGACCACCAGGTGGGGGATGCCAAATCCGAACATCGGTTCGTCCTCTCGCGCACATCGCCGGTAGCGACAATCTCTCCGCGGTTTTGCGACCGATCCGGTTGAACGCCTCGATCGACACCGCCAAGCCCGGTCATCAAACCGCTCGCATGGGCCATTCCACCATGAGGCCGCGCGATTGCCGTTCATATTTCGGGCCATGTGGACCGCCCGTCAACCCCTGCAAAACCTTGTGGTGAAGCCGGAGCTTGACGGCGAAAGTGCGGAAACCGGCTTCCATTTAGTCAGCATCTGGCGAAGGCCGCAGGGTCGAGCAGTTGCTTCGCGTAAAAACGCAAGCAGATCAAGATGACCGAACCGATCCGCTGTGTCATCGACACCGTGAACGATCCGCACGAAATCAGCCTCGATGAGAATATCACGCGCGAGGTAACCAGCTTCAGGTGTTGTTCGTTCATCCGACGATTTGAGCAGTGGACGGGGTGACGCGACTTGATCCCTTCCGGTCAGTTCATGTACTCGACCATGCGGTCGTGGAAGCACTCGCACTTGTTGAGGGTGTCTTCGTCCTTGTAGTTCGTCTTGAGATAGCCATAGGCCATGCCGCAGGCGACCTTGGCTTCCGACGCCCAGATGAAGGCGGGGCGGGACGAATTGATCCATTCCGAGCTGTTGGCGACGGCCACCGACTCGTCCATGAGCTTCACCACCTCGGTCTTGAGATCGACGATGTTGTCGTTCAACACCAAATTCGACGTGCCGACGGTCCGGCAATAGTCGGCCACCGGCCCTTCGATAATGTCGGCGGCCTGAAGTCCTGTCGCGCATATCGACAGCAGCCCGGCCCCGAAAGCCACTCGCAAAACTCTGTTCATGCTCCTCACCCCGTCCCTTTCGCCCCTTAGGCCACGTCCGTCTTGGTGCCGTGGCTGTCATCGTAGAGAATTTTGACCGCATCGGCGGCGCTGTGGAATGTGTAGTTCTCCAGCACGGCGACCGTATGATAGTTGTCGCCGCCGCCGTCGGTATCGACCTTGACCTCGGCATTGGCCGCATTGGCCGAGGACTGCGCGATCTCCACGAAGCCGCCGCCTACGAGATCGGTGACGCCAGCCAAGCCTTTGAGCAACGAGGAAAGATCAAGCTGGTCGCCATCGTGGAAGTCTGCGATCAGGTCGGCTACCTCGAGCGAGCCGATGGTGAAGGTCCTTGTGCCATCGGAGGCAACGGACGTTTCCACGGGCGCAACAAGTGAGGTGTTGAGTTCGACCTCGATATAGTTGCCGGTCGTGCCGTCGGCCAGCTGGAAGGTGCCGTTGCTTGCCACGGCCTGCCCATCGATTTCGCCGACAGCGGAGGTCGTTGTCGTGCTGATCGAAGTAATACCGTTATCAGCAAGGTGTGACAATTCCCCAGAGTCACTGATGCCGTTGGCGTTGGCGTCCTTCCAGATCAGCAGGCTGCTGAAGGCATCGTCATATTGATCGATGACGCCGTCATGATTGCTGTCGAGCGATGCAAGTGCCGCCGCGCCGCTGGCGAAATGGCCGCCGCCGAAACTCGGCGTAAACAGCTCGGTGCCATCATCGATCTTGCCGTTATGGTTGAGGTCGATCGCCAGCATGCCGTCGTTCGAGGTGTTCCAGGCAACTTGGTCTTTGGTTCCGTCACCATTGATGTCAAACTGGACGCCATGGCTGACGTCGGAGAAGGCGAAGCCATCATGGTTCAGATCGAGGATAATCGGATCGACCGATCCGCCGATCAGGGTGTTCAGGTTCGCTACCGTGACGTTCTGGAGATCGACCAGTGCTCCTACGCCGGCATTGGTGGTTGTCTGGGTATAGACGAACGTATGATTTACGCCCGAGATGGTTGCCGTGAATGCGAGCGTCGCCCCGGCGTTTCCGATGTCTGTGCCCATGAGATATTGGACAGCCGCCGCGAGAGCTGCGGTTGAGGTGATAGCCAACGGCGAGCCGCCGGCATCTGTTCCGAAGAAACTGGCGATGCCGTTGGTGACCGAATGAGATTCCACTGTATCTCCGCCGATCGTCAATACGGAGTCTCCTGCTCCGTCGACAAGGCCGGCGGTGGCGGCCACCAGAGTCCCTGGCAGGGCCAACTTGTCGGTCCCGGCGACGAAGTCAGTGATGATGTCATAGCCGGTGATCGTCCCGGCGTTGCCGGTTCCGCCTATAACGGGTGTCGAATCCCCAGTCCCGATCAGGAAGGTGTCGGCGCCGGCGCCGCCCGTCAGGAAATCGTTGCCGCCCCGTCCGATAATGATGTCGTTTCCACCGCCACCGGACAGATGATCGACACCGGACGTACCATAGATTTGGTCGGCCAATGTGGCGTCGCCATTCACCGTGATGCCGGGATCGCCCGGATCATGCGAGAAGAAGGAGAAGCTGACCGAGCGCGCCTGGTAATTGCCACCACTATTGTCGAAGTAAGACAGCGTCCATGAGTCGCCGGCTGTAGGTGGGTGTGCGATCAAATAGCTGGCAAGCGTCGTGGAGGTGGCGTTGCCGCTGCCGTCCAGAAGGAAGATATGGTCGTAGTCGACAGTTGCCTTCATCAGGCCGGTGGCCGGATCGTAGAACCAGCTCTGTTCGAATGTTCCGGCGGTCAGATCGTCTTCGACAACGGCGAACCGGTTCGTACCGATCCTGATCTCAACCTGAACTTCCTGCTCACGGTGCGATCCTGCACTGCTGTCTCCGAATACGCCAGGATTACGCTCGTTCAACGGAATGGGCGTATTAAAGGGCGACTCTTGAAAGTCGGTATAGACCACCAGAGTCGCACCATGAGGATCGGCGGTTATGGCGTTTACCGTGGCTTGGGACAGGGCCAGGGTCGTGACCTGATCATTTCCCGACGTCAGAGGACTGTTGCCACTGCCTACCTGCGCAGTATCGCTGGGCAGACTGGTCGGCGGTACTTCATGAATGCCGACCGTTTGGGTGACATGGGCAGTGCCGTCATAGACATCCAGCGACAGGCTCTTGTTGACAGTATCGGTTACCGTGGCGGTTGGTGTGTAGACCAGGTTACCCAGCAGGTTGATGCCACCGGACGGATTGTAGAGCACGGTGCCGGTTGTCAGGGCGACATAGGTCACGCCGTTGTAGTAGAACACCCCAGTCGGGATCGTCCCTGTTGCGGTGACGATCAGGTTGTCGCCATCCGCATCCGTCGGGATCGAGACCAGCAGCGGATATCCATTGGGATAAGTCGGCGTGCCAAGGGTCTGCTGCCCCGGGTCGCTCGACATCCAGTTCTGGGTGCTGGCAACAACCGGTGCATCGTTGACGTCCGTCAGGTTGATGGTCAATGTCGTCGTCGACAAGTCGCCGTCGCCGTCCTTGATTGTGTAGACGAACACGTCCGTGGTGTTCGCGTTAATGCTGTGAGCCGTCGACTGGTAGGTGTAGGAGCCGTCGACGTTGAGGTGAAGCGTGCCGTGCAGGCCCACAATGTCGGTGTTGACGCCACCCGATACTGCTGTCGTGGTGTTGCCGCCCGCCGCCCGTACCCCATCGATCGTGGCCCCGTCGGCGCCGGCGACGTCATTGACGAGCACGCCTGCCGCCGCCAATACGGTGAGCAAAGCGCCCTCGTTGACATTGCCGGTATCGGCATGCGCCGTCGGCACGTCGTCGATGATGTTGATGACCAGGTTGCCGGCCGGTGCGCTGTCGCCGTCAGTGTCGGT
>NZ_JAMYUS010000048.1:0-13434 GCF_040323255.1 Mesorhizobium sp. M0052
GGGGGGGGTGTTTTTTTTTTATACTTCCGGGGGGGGGGGGGCCCTTGGGCCCAACCCCCCCTTTTTGGGGGGCGCCCCCCCCGGGGGGCCCGCTCACCGACCCTCCCCACAAGGGGGAGGGTAAAGAAGCCCGCATCGCGGTCGATGAAGTCCGCGCCACGCTTGACGTGCCGCTAGGTCCCGAGATCGGCCAGTGCTGCGGCGGGCGCGTCGAAGTCTTGATCCGTATCGTCGATGCCGCGCTTGCTGCCGAGCTGATCGCGGCCGCAGAAGCCGAGGAAGCCCACCTGCCGCATGTCTATATCTTCGGCGGCGGCCATGTCGGCCAGGCGCTGGCCTCGACCGTTGCACTTCTTCCCGTGCGTGGTGTCGTCATCGAGACGCGGGCCGAAGCGCTGGAAGGCATGTCGGAAACCGTCGAGACGCTGCTGACGCCGATGCCCGAGGCCGAGGTGCGAAACGCCCCCGCCGGCACCGCCTTCGCCATCCTCACCCACGACCATGCGCTGGATTTCCTCATCGTCGCCGAGGCGCTGAAGCGCGACGACGCGGCCTATGTCGGCATGATCGGCTCGAAAACCAAGAGAGCGACGTTCAGGAACTGGTTCCTGAAATCGGCGGATGGCACGGAGGCTGAGTTGGCCCGCCTCGTCTCCCCGATCGGCGGCGACGCCGTCAGGGACAAGCGCCCGCCGGTGATCGCGGCGCTCGCGGCAGCCGAGATCATGACGGCACTGGTCGTTCACAACACCGCGCCGAATGCCGACCATCAAGTCCAGCATAAGATGATGGCCGGCTAAGCTTCGGCGCGGCTAAGCAGGCCGCTTCAGGCCGAGATGATCTCGCAAGGTGCTGCCTTCGTATTCCCGACGGAACAGTCCGCGCCGCTGCAGTTCCGGCACCACCAGCGTGGCAAAGGCATCGAGCTCGCCGGGGAAGTATGACGGCATGACGTTGAAGCCGTCCGCGCCGCCGCCCTCGAACCGCGCCTGCAATTCGTCAGCGATCTGCGCCGGCGTGCCGACGATACGCCAATGGCCACGTGCGCCGGCGAAATGGCGCGCAAGCTGGCGGATCGACAGGCCGTCGCGGCGCGATTGTTCGATGACCAGCGCCTGGCGGCTTTTCATTCCCTCGGTCTCCGGCAGCTCGGGCATCGGTCCGTCGATCGGATAGCTCCCGAGATCGGAGATGCTGAGATAGCTGGACAGTAGCGCCACGCCGACATCGTCGGGGATCAGCGCCTGGAATTCCTCCTGTTTCTCCCGCGCTTCGGCCTCGGTGTCTGCCACCACCGGGGAGACGCCGGGCATGATCTTGATGTCGTCGGGTTCCCGCCCATAGGCAGCCATACGGCCCTTGAGGTTGTCGTAAAAGCCCTTGGCTTCCTCGAGGGTCTGCGCCGCCGTGAACACGACGTCGGCGGTGCGGGCGGCAAGGTCGCGGCCGACATCCGAGGCGCCGGCCTGCACCATCACCGGCGCGCCCTGCGGCGAGCGCGGCAGGTCGAGCGAGTCGCGCACCGAAAAGCTCTGGCCGTTGTGACCGTGAAAGCCGCTGCCTTGCCAAAGTCCTGATACCACCTCGGCGAATTCGCGCGCCCGCTCGTAGCGGTCGGCATGCGGTTTCAGGCCCGTCGCGCCGAAATTGGCGGCTTCGATGGGGCTGGCCGACGTCACCAGGTTCCAGCCAGCCCGGCCACCACTCAGATGATCGATCGAGAGAAAGGTGCGCGCCAGACCGTAGGGCTCGTTGTAGCTGGTCGACGCCGTCGAAACGAGGCCGATGCCGCTGGTCTGCACGGCGAGCGCGGACAGCAGGCTGATCGGCTCGAAGCCGATCGAGCGTGAGGTCTGGCTGGCGATGCCGACATTGGCTTCGCGCAGGCCGGCGGCGTCCTCGCAGAACACCATGTCGAACTTCGCCGCTTCCGCCGTGCGCGCCAGCCGGATGTAATGATCGATGTCGATGCCTGCCGTGACATGCGCCTTGGGGTGACGCCAGGCGGCGATGTGGTGGCCCGTCGGCCACAGGAAGGCGCCAAGCTTCATCTGGCGGGTCATTGCGCTCCTCCGGCAAGTCTGAGATGCGAGCGCAAGGTGGTGCCGGGATAATCCGGGCGGACGAGGCTGCGGCGCTGCAATTCCGGCAGCACGCGGCCGATGAAACCGTCAATAGCGGCAGGCGGTATTGCGATGTTGAACCCGTCGCAGCTTTGCGAGCTGAACAATGTTTCGAGCGCGTTAGCAGCGACATCTGCGCCAACGTTCAGCAGCAGCTTGACCGCACCCGGATCGCGTCCGCAGGCCACAACGCGGCGCTTGAGATCGTCATGGCGCGCCTTGGCGTCCTCTGTGGGTCTGTCCAGCAGGACGACATCGGCGGTGCGGGCGGCGATATCCAGGTCGGCCTCGGACAGGCCGGACAGCACCAGCACCGGCGTATCCTGCGGCGAGCGCGCGACGTTCAGCGGCCCGCGCACGGAGAAAAATTCGCCTTTGTGGTCGAGCAGGTGCATTTTTTCGGCATCGTGGAAGCGGCCGCCGGCCTTGTCGAACAGCAGCGCGTCGGCATCCCAGCCCTGCCACAGGCGCTGAACGATGCCGATGTATTCCTGCGTGCGGCGGCGGAACACATCGTCGGAAAATCCATCCGGCCGGCTGAAATTGGCGGCTTCCCGTGGCGCCTGCGCCATGGTCGCGTGCCAGCCGGCGCGGCCATGGCTGATGATGTCGAGCGAAGCAAAACGGCGCGCCAGATTGTACGGCTGGTGAGCCACCGTCGAGGCTGCAGCGACAAGGCCGATCCGACTTGTCACCGTCGCCAGCGCCGCCAGCAAGGTCGTCGCTTCGAAAGAACTCGACCCGGCGCTGTTCGGCGCGGAATCATCGAGGACAATCATGTCCAGCCCCGCCGCTTCCGCTTGCTTGGCAAAGCCGGCCAGGTCGCTAAACCCGAGCGGCTGCCCGGAAGTAATGTTGAGCGAAACGGCAAGATGCATTGTGGCTTGCTGGTCAGTCGGCATGGGACCATCGATCATAGGGCAGCGTATGCGAACCTAAGGTCACCTGCTTGTAAGACAACCCTGGCGACTGGGCCAACAGCCCCTCACTTGCCGGCCAGCAAATCCTTGATCAGCCGCTGGCAACGCTCGGCCATGAAGTCGAGCAACAGCCGCACCTTCGGGTCCTGCAGCTTCTTGTGCGGATAGACGGCGGCGAACTGCACCGGCGTTGGCGGCGTGCTGGCCAGGATGACCTGCAGCCGCCGGTCGCGGATGAAGGGTTCGACCTCGAAGCGCGGCTTGTTGATGATGCCGCGGCCCGACAGCGCCCAGCCGGTCAGCACATCGCCATCGTCGGTGTCGTAGGGGCCGTGCACCTCGAATTTCTGCGGGCCGGACGGCGTCTGCAGCGTCCAGACATATTCGCGCGCCCCGGAATAGCGCAGCATCAGGCAGTCGTGCTTCTTGCCGATCAGCTCCTGTGGCTCCACCGGCTCGCCGCGCGCTTCGAGATATTTCGGTGCCGCCACCAGCACGCGTTCACATTCCATGATGCCGCGCATCCGCAGGCTGGAATCCTCGATGATGCCGAGCTTGAAGGCGACGTCGATGCCTTCCTTCATGATGTCGATATTGTGGTCGGAGAGCCTCAGCCGCACCTCGATATCGGGGTATTTGTCGTGGAAATCCGGAATGCCCGACGCCACGAGCCGCCGTCCAAGGCCGAGCGGTGCGGTCACCTTGATGGTGCCGCGCGGCTGGCCGGAAAGAGCCGAGACCGCGGCTTCCGCCTCGGTGATCGCCTCCAGCACCTGCTTGGCGCCGGAGTAGAACACCGTGCCATGCTCCGTCGGCATCAATTGCCGTGTCGTGCGGTTGAACAGCCGCACGCCGAGGTGTTTTTCCAGCTCCTTGATGCGGTTGGAGGCGACCGCCGGCGAAATGCGCATGTCGCGGCCTGCCGCCGAGAGATTACCAAGCTCGACGACGCGGACGAAGACGGCGATGTTGTCGAGATAGGCCATTCGTGGCTCTTTATGTGGCGGCGTACGTGGTCAGCCTAGTATTTTCCATTTTTTTTTGAAAGTCATCGTACACCTCGCCTCTTTTCGTTTGCGCCCCACACCGTAAAGTCAGCCGATCGGCAGGGACGATTTCACATGATGGATTTCGCGATTTTCTGGGACTGGCTGAGTTTCGCCGTGCGCTGGCTGCACGTCGTCACCGGCATCGCCTGGATCGGCTCGTCCTTCTATTTCGTCGCGCTCGACCTTGGGCTGCGTCAGCGCCCCGGCATGCCGGCCGGCGCATTCGGCGAGGAATGGCAGGTGCATGGCGGCGGCTTCTACCACGTCCAGAAATATCTGGTGGCGCCGGCCGAAATGCCGGAACACCTGACCTGGTTCAAATGGGAATCCTACGCCACCTGGCTGTCCGGCTTCGCCATGCTGTGCGTGGTCTACTATGCCGGCGCCGATTTGTTCCTGATCGACCCCAATGTGCTGCCGATGTCGGTGCCGGTCGGCATCCTTTTGTCGATGGCCACCATCGGCGTCGGCTGGGTGGTCTACGATCTGCTCTGCCGGTCGCCGCTCGGCAAAAGCGACACCGGACTGATGCTGGTGCTCTATGGCGTGCTGGTGTTCATCGCTTGGGGGCTGACCCATCTGTTCACCGGCCGCGCCGCCTTTCTGCATCTTGGTGCCATCACCGCCACGATCATGTCGGCCAACGTCTTCATGGTGATCATCCCAAACCAGAAGATCGTCGTCGCTGACCTGATCGCCGGCCGCAAGCCCGACCCGAAATACGGCAAGATCGCCAAGCAGCGCTCGTTGCACAACAATTACCTGACGCTGCCCGTGCTGTTCCTGATGCTGTCGAACCATTATCCGCTGGCGTTTGCGACGCAGTTCAACTGGGTCATCGCCTCGCTGGTGTTCATCATCGGCGTCTTGATCCGGCACTATTTCAACACCGTGCACAAGCGTGCCGGCAACCCGCACTGGACCTGGATGGCGGCTGCGGTGGTGTTCGTCATCATCATGTGGCTGTCTACAGCGCCGAAGATACTGACCGGCGAGCCCAAGGCGTCCGCCGCGGCCGAAGTCTATATCGCCTCGTCGCATTTCCCGGCCGTGCGCGACACCGTGCTTGGCCGCTGCTCGATGTGTCATGCGGCCGAGCCGGTCTATGAGGGCATCTATCACGCCCCGAAGGGCGTGATGCTCGACACCGATGCCGGCATTGCCGAGCATGCGCGTGAAATCTATTTGCAGGCCGGGCGCAGCCACGCCATGCCGCCGGCCAACGTCACCCAGATCAGCGACAAGGAGCGGGCGCTGCTGGTCGCCTGGTTCGAAGGCGCAGGGAAATAAGCATGACTTCGACACTTCTGCGCGGCCGCACGCTGAGCTTCTTGCGCTGGCCCGAAGCCATCGCCGACCATGCCGCCTGGCGCTATGAGGAGGATGGCGGCCTGCTGATCCGCGATGGCCGAATCGTTGCCGCCGGCGCCTACGCTGATGTGGAAAGGCAGGCGGGCGACGGTGCGAAAAAGATCGATCATCGGCCGCATCTGCTGCTGCCCGGCTTCATCGATGCGCATGCGCATTTTCCGCAGATGCAGGTCATTGCCTCCTACGGCGCCGAACTGCTCGACTGGCTGAACACCTACACCTTTCCCGAAGAGACCAAATTCGCCAACGCTCAGCATGGCCGCCGCATCGCCCGGCTGTTCCTGGACGAGATGGTGCGCCACGGCACGACGACGGTCGCCGCCTACTGCTCGGTGCACAAGGCGTCTGCCGAAGCGTTCTTTGCCGAATCGCATGCGCGCGGCATGCTCAACATTGCCGGCAAGGTGATGATGGATCGAAACGCGCCGGCAGGCGTGCTCGACACGCCGCAATCCGGCTATGACGATACGAAGGCACTGATTGCGGAATGGCACGGCAAGGGCCGCCAGCTTTATGCGATCACGCCGCGCTTCGCCATCACCTCCTCGCCCGAGCAGTTGGAGATGGCCGGCACGCTCTGCCGCGAGCATTCCGATCTACACATCCAGACGCATCTGTCGGAAAACCACGCCGAAATCGCCTTCACGCAAAAACTCTATCCGCAGGCGCGCGACTACACCGATGTCTACGAGCAGTATGGCCTGCTGGGGCCAAAGAGCCTGTTCGGCCACTGCATCCATCTCTTGGAACGCGAGGCCGATGCGCTGTCGGACAGCGGCTCGGTGGCGGTGTTCTGCCCGACCTCGAACCTGTTCCTCGGCTCCGGCCTGTTCGACTACCAGCGCTTTCGTCGCCGCGACAAGCCGCTCAGGATCGCTGCCGCCACCGATGTCGGCGGCGGTACCAACTATTCGATGCTGCGCACCATGGACGAGGGCTACAAGGTGATTGCGCTGAATGGCGAAAAGCTGAACCCGTTCCAGTCCTTCTGGCAATTGACACGTGGCAATGCCGAGGCGCTGTCTGTGGCGGGAAAGGTCGGCACGCTGGATGAAGGCACCGACGCGGACATCACCGTGCTCGATGCCCGCGCCACGCCGGCGATGCGGCTGAGGATGGAGACTGTGGAGACGCTGGCGGAGGAGCTGTTCCTGCTGCAGACATTGGGCGACGACCGCGCGGTGCGCGAGGTCTATGTCGCGGGGCGGCCGGCCAAGAGCGATATGATCGCGGGTTAGGACTCATCATCCGCGCGGGACAAGATGATGATTGCGCCTGGTTGCCAAGTGGTTCCCCCACTCCGTCGCCGCTTCGCGGCGCCACCTATCCCCCTCCGAGGGTGAGGAAGGGAGCCTTTGCTTCGGAGGACGGGCGCCGGTTCGGACAGCTTGGCGCCCTTCCTCTACCCCCGTCGATCGGGGTCGATCGGGGGAGAGGTGTCGAGAGAAGCTCGACGGAGTGGGGGGCGACCCTGGCGGGGCAAGACCACCACCGCGACGAGACCTTGACCGGGCGGAGCTTGTCGTACACACGATTTGTAACGATTTCGGAGAACAAAAATGGCCGCCGCGGACGACATCGCTCTGATCCAGAAACAGGAAGAGATGCTGGTCTTCCCGGCCTTCGACGAGGCTGTCGCTTTCAAGGTTGGCTGGGCGATCCGCGAGCGGGCGCTGGCCGAAAAGCTGCCCATCATCATCGACATCAGGCTGTGGGATCGCCCGCTGTTCTATGCCGCGCTGCCCGGTTCGAACGCCTCCAACCCCGACTGGGCTCGACGCAAGATCAATGTGGTGAAGCGCTATCTCAAAAGCACTTATCGCCTGGTGCTTGAGCAGCAGCGTCCGGACCGCACCTTCAAGGTCGGCGAGGGGCTGGATATTGCTGATTACGTACTAGCCGGCGGCGGGTTTCCGGTGACTGTAAAGGGCGTCGGCGTCATCGGCGTCATCGCCGTCTCCGGCCTGCCGGAACGCCAGGATCATGGCGTCGTCGTCGATGCACTGTGCGATCATCTCGGCGTCGATCGGACACAATTGGCGCTGCCGCCGGAAGATAAATCGTGACGCTAGCGCTGCCCCTCATCCGCCTGCCGGCACCTTCTCCCCGTATAGTGACGGGGAGAAGAGAAGCACCCCAACGCCGGCGAACCCCTCTCCCCGTCTCTATACGGGGAGAGGGTAAGGGTGAGGGGCGGCGCCGGCTTTTCGGAAGCTTGCAAACCGCGGATGGCGGCCAATTATGACCGTGCTCGATCCCAAATCCTTTCTCATCTCGATCTTCAATGCCGCTGTTGCCGCTGCCGATCCGGAGCGAACGATCAGGGATCATCTGCCGGCTAGGCCGAAGGGCCGCACCATCGTCATCGGCGCCGGCAAGGGCTCGGCACAGATGGCCGCTGCCTTCGAGAAAGTGTGGGACGGGCCAATCGAAGGGCTGGTCGTCACCCGCTATGGCTATGGCGCCAGATGCGAGCGCA
Organism: Mesorhizobium sp. M0052; assembly: GCF_040323255.1. Lineage (NCBI taxonomy): Bacteria > Pseudomonadati > Pseudomonadota > Alphaproteobacteria > Hyphomicrobiales > Phyllobacteriaceae > Mesorhizobium > Mesorhizobium sp. M0052. Next base: position 7,943 of record NZ_JAMYUS010000048.1, read on the forward strand.
TCGAGATCATCGAGGCGGCGCATCCGGTGCCGGACGCAGCCGGTCTCGAAGCCTCGCGACGCCTGCTCGAAAAGGTGCAAGGGCTGACTGCGGACGACCTGGTAGTGGCTCTGATCTCAGGCGGAGGATCGGCGCTGCTGCCGTCGCCTGCCGCCGGCCTGACGCTCGCCGACGAAATCGCCGTCAACGAGGCGCTGCTTGCCTCCGGCGCGCCGATCGCGGCGATGAACACAATCCGCAAGCATCTCTCGACCATCAAGGGCGGCCGGCTGGCAGCTGCCGCCTGGCCGGCCAAACTGGTATCACTGGTTGTCTCTGACATTCCCGGCGACAACCCGGCGCTGGTGGCCTCCGGCCCGACCGTGCCCGACTCCGGCAACCGGGCCGATGCGCTGGCCTTGATAGCGGCCTACGGCATGAAACTGCCCAACGCCGTCATGGCGCACATCAACTCGCCAGAGGCCGATGCGCCAGATCCGGATGACCAGCGCTTTTCACGCAATGAAGTGCACCTGATCGCCTCGGCTGGCGTGTCGCTGGAAGCGGCAGCCGCTGAGGCAAAACGGCAGGGCATCGAAGCCGTCATCCTCTCCGATTCCATCGAGGGCGAGGCGCGCGAGGTCGGTGGCGTGCATGCAGCCATTGCGCGCGAAGTGGCGACGCGCAACCGGCCGTTCAAAAAGCCGGTGCTGATCCTGTCCGGAGGCGAGACGACCGTGACCTTGCGGGCCCCTGTTGACGGAAAAAGGGGCAAGGGCGGCCGCAACTCGGAATTCCTGCTTGCCTTTGCCATCGGCATCAGCGGCGCGGGAGGTATTCATGCACTGGCCGCCGATACCGACGGTATCGATGGCTCGGAAGACAATGCCGGCGCCTTTGCCGATGGCTCGACTGTCTCGCGCGTGCGTGCCGCCGGCGTCGACGCCAAGGCGATGCTGGCCGGCAACAATGCCTGGACGGCGTTCAACGCGATCGGCGATCTGTTCGTGCCGGGGCCGACGGGTACGAATGTGAATGATCTGAGGGCAATCCTGATCAGTTAATTCGGCCGTGGCGGCCGAAGTTTCCAACGTTGGATTCACGACCGTAGGTGATTGGCTGAAGCCACTCAGCTTCGTCATCCCTGGGCGAAGCAGGAGCGAAGCTCCTTGCTCCGCCCGTGGATGACGATGTCGCTGAGGCTTTCGCTCATCTCACGACCCCATCAGCCGCTTCACCTCTCTCATATCCCTGAGAAACCGCTCGCGCTCTGCCTCCTTGTCCGCGGGCTCATGAATACGCAGGATAAAGGAGGGGTGGATGGTGATGAATACGCGCAAGCCATCCTCGCGTTCGATCACCTGGCCGCGCATTTTCGTCACAGCAATGGCCTTGCCCAGCAGCGACAACGCCGCCGTTGCCCCAAGCGCCACGGCGAGGTCCGGCTTGATCAGCTCAAGCTCCCGGCCGATCCACCAGCGGCAGGCCTGGACTTCGCCGGTATTTGGCTTCGAGTGGATGCGGCGCTTGCCGCGCGGCTCGAACTTGAAGTGCTTGACGGCGTTGGTGACGTAGACTTTTTGCCGGTCGACGCCTGCGTCATCGAGAATTGCATCGAACACTTTGCCCGCTGGCCCGACAAAAGGTTTGCCGGCGAGATCTTCCTGATCGCCAGGTTGTTCGCCGACGAAGACCACTTTGGCGTCATCCGGCCCCTCGCCGAACACGGTCTGTGTCGCGTCGCGCCAGAGCGGACAGCGACGACAACCCTTTGCAGCCTCGCGCAAATCGGAAATCGTCTTGGCATCGTCTTCATCCGGCGCCTCGGCCGGCTCGGGCTTCGGCCAATGTCTTGCCTGCAGCTTGGCGTGGTGCGGCGCCGGCGTTGTCGGCAGTCTGGCAATCATATCCCTGGCGGCCTCGTCCGCTCCTGCGATCAGATCTGGAATGAGCGAGGCCTCGGGAAGGTTCCGCCAATATTTCTTCGGCATCTCCTTCTGCATCGCCTTCACCTTGAGCCGCGCCGGGTTGAAGATGTTTTCGAAATAGGTCAGCCACAACGCCTCGGTGTCGTCCTGATCGGGTGCATCGCCCTTGGCCGCACCCGGCCCGATCGCCAGCCTTTCGCCGTTCCAGTCGGCGGAGGCATAGGGCGTCAGGATGGTCCAGCGCATGCCGGTGAACCGCCGGACGAAGAAATCCGCGTTGCGCTCGACAATGAAATGCTCCGGCTCGAACCAGGCGACGTAGCGCTCGTTCTCGCCGTCGCCGATCTTCCGGAAGCGTACGAAGGCATGCATCTTATGGCTGTCGCGCCGCACCGCCTTTTCCATGGCTTCGAGCCGCCTGGTGTCGGGATCGGATGCGATCGCCAGCAGCTTCGGCTCGGTGCGCAGGCGCCAAAGCATCCAGTAGAGAAAGGCAAACCGGCCGGGGTCGGAGTGGCAGAAGGCGGTTTCGGCATGGGCGATGAACTCGCGCGGGACGGTAAGCTGCGCGCCCTCTGGCACCGCCGGCAAGGCATCTTGAGGATCATTGGCGTCGGACCCGACACCCCAACTAATATCCTCAGGTCGGACCTCATTCAGCGCCAGACGCCGTGCCGCATCGCGCCAACCGGCGAAATCGGTCTGGCTCGCTAGCCGGACAGTGTATCGGGCAAGGTCGAGCTGAGCCGGCTGCATGGTCAAAACAGCGACAGTTGTTCGCAGGACTTTACGATCGTGTCGCGCAGGCCTGTCTTGTCGGTGAGTCCGCCCGGCGACCAGCCTTCGGCGATGATGAAGGGCCTCAGCTTGGCGATCGAATGGCAGATCCGTCCGACATCTTCCAGCCGCATGCGTCGGTGGCGGCGGGTTTCAAGGATCTTCGCCACCACCTTGGTGCCCAGACCCGGAACCCGCAGCAGCGCTTCGCGGTCGGCGCGGTTGATGTCGACGGGAAACCTCGCCCGATTGCGCAAAGCCCAGGCGAGCTTGGGGTCAATGGCGAGATCGAGCATGCCGTCGCTGCTGCCGGCGAGGATTTCCGGCTGCGAAAAGCCGTAGAAACGCATCAGCCAGTCGGCCTGATAGAGCCGGTGCTCGCGCATCAGCGGCGGTTTTTGCAGCGGCAGCGACGATGACGAATCCGGGATCGGGCTGAAGGCGGAATAATAGACGCGCCGCAGGTGATAGCTGCCATAGAGCCGCGCGCTGGTGTGCAAAATGCCGTCGTCGGATGTCTTGTCGGCGCCGACAATCATCTGCGTCGACTGACCTCCGGGCGCAAAGCGTTCGCGCTTCTTGGTCCTCAGCGTCGGCTCGGCCTTTTCCTCCATCTTCCGGCGCAGGTTCGCCATGGAAAGGCGGATCGTTTCCGGCTTCTTCTCCGGCGCCAGTTTCTTGACGCCCTCATCGGTCGGCAGCTCGACATTGATCGACAGCCGGTCGGCATAAAGTCCGGCCTGCTCGACCAGTTCGGCCGAGCTTTCCGGAATGGTCTTCAGATGAATATAGCCGGAGAATTTTTCGTCCAGCCGCAGCCGCCGCGCCACTTCCACCATTTCGGCCATGGTCTCGTCGGGCGAACGGATGACGCCGGAGGACAGGAACAGGCCTTCGATGTAGTTGCGCCGATAAAAGTCCATGGTCAGCTTCACCACCTCGTCGATGCTAAAGCGGGCGCGGCGCACATTCGATGACGAGCGGTTGATGCAGTAGCTGCAATCGTAAATGCAGAAATTGGTCAGCAGGATTTTCAGGAGCGAAATGCAGCGGCCATCCGGCGCGTAGGAATGGCAGATGCCCATGCCTTCTGTGGAGCCGATACCGCCGGATTGGAGCGAATCCTTCTTCGCCGAGCCGGACGAGGCGCAAGAAGCATCGTATTTGGCGGCGTCAGACAGGATTGCCAGCTTTTCACGGACGGTGGGTGCGCTCATCCGTTCATGATATGTTCTTGAAGGCTGCAGCGCCACCTCATTTGATGCAGGCGGCGAAGAAGTAATCGCCGCCTTATCGTCGGGCTAGCAGGACGACTGCCCGAGTTCCAGGCGGTCTCTCAGACCTCGTGGAGGTAGAGGTGGTAATCCAGCTCGCTGACGGTGCGGGCGACGCGCAGATACTCCGACTGCTTGATCGCCACGAAGGTGCGATGCAGATCCTCGCCAAGCGCCTCTTTCAGGAAGCTCGAGGCCCGCGCCGCCTCGATCGCAGCGCGCCAGTCGACCGGCATGGTCGTGCGCGTGATGGCGGCTTCATAGCCATTCCCAGTGGTTTCGGGGCCGGGGTCGAGGCCTTCATCCAGACCCTTGATGATGCCGGCCAGCACCGTTGCCGCGATCAGGTAGGGATTGGCGTCGACGCCCGACGGCCGGTGCTCGATGCGCCGGTTCTTGGCGTCGCCCGCCGGGATGCGCAGCGCCACCGAACGGTTGTTGACGCCCCAGGTCGGCGCCACCGGCGCATAGGACTGCGAGACGAAGCGCCGCCAGGAATTGGCGTGCGGCGCAAACACCAGCATCGATTCGGCCATGGTCTGGATCAGCCCGCCGAGCCCCTGCAGCAGCGGCAGCGACCAGCTTTCGCCGCCGGCTTCGGCAAAAACGTTGCGGCCGTTCTTGTCCTGCAGCGAAACATGGAAATGCATGCCGGAGCCGGCATATTTTTCGATCGGCTTGGCCATGAAGCAGGCGGTAACACCATGGCGGCGCGCCTGCGCCCGCACCAGCCGCTTCAACATGACGAGGTCGTCGGCCGCCCGCATGACATCCTTGCGGTAGTTCAGCGTCAGCTCGTACTGGCCGGGCGCGTATTCGGAAATCACCGTTTCGGCCGGAATGCCTTGCGCCTTAGCCGCGGCATAGATGTCGGAAAACAGCGGCTCCATGCCGTGCAGATGGTCGACGGAATAGACTTCCGTCTTGGCCGAGCGGCGGCCGTCGAGCACGGCATCCGCCGGTTTCACCTTGCCATCGGCATCGCGCTCATTGGCCAGCAGGAAAAATTCGAGTTCGAAGGCGCCGGCGGGATAGAGGCCCTTGGCCGCCAAGATGTCGACCTGCCTGGCCAGCGCCAAGCGCGGGTCCGACGACATTGGCTGTCCCTCGAGATGGTACATCGCCATCAGCAACTGGCCGCGCGGCGGGTTCGTGCCGTAAAGCGGCACCAGCGTGCCGGGAATGGGCCATGCCCTGAGATCGCCGTCTCCAGTCGTCCAGATCAGCCCGGTTTCGTGCACATCCTCGCCGGTGATGTCGAGGCCGAGGATCGAGATCGGCATGTGGCGGCCGCCCTCGAAGATGCTTTTCAGCTCATGCCGGCGCACGATCTTGCCGCGGCCGACGCCGTTGGCGTCGGTCAAGACGATATCGAAGGCTTCGATTTCGGGATGGGCGTCGAGAAAGGCTTGCGCCTCGGCGGGCGTCGAGCCCGAAGGTGAAGTCATGATTAGTGTACTCGAGTTTGGCTTGGCAGCTTGTCTCATGCCGTCAGCCTTGCCGCAACCGTGGCGAAGGCGGTGATCAGCCGGTT
>NZ_JAMYUS010000049.1:0-12950 GCF_040323255.1 Mesorhizobium sp. M0052
AGGAACTCGCCACGGGGGATTGTCAGATTGAGATCCTTAACGACTAGCGTCTCGCCGTCGTAGGTCTTTTGGACTCCCGCGAACTTTACAAGAGTATTGTCTGCGTCCAATATCGCTCCTCCTGCACTCCGATAATATTCTGCACGTACGGCGCCCGCCGAGGATCTAGACCAAGGCGTTCTTCCTGACGGGACGCCCGTGTGTCTGCCAGGAGCGAAGCGCACCATGGACATGATTGTTCCTCCCTTTATTTGCCAGCTCCTCCGAAATTCGCTCGGGTCGGGACTGCCATTTGGCGGCCTAACAAGAAGTGCCCACAGCGACTGCAGGAGAAAGGAGAAAGGAGAAAGGAGAAAGGAGAAAGGAGAAAGGAGATCTAGCGTTTGTTCCCTTGGGCGCTTTGTGCGCACTTTATCGACTTGGTTATCTGCGAACGGTAGCCCACGTTGAAGACTGATTTTCTTCAAAGCAAAGGCCCTCTTGACGGCAGGTGAGCAAGAAGATGCGTGGTTTGAAATATATGAAGCGCTTGGGTTTGGTGGCCGAGGTTCCGCGTTAGATTCCGCAGCCCACTGAGCCTTGGGCCAGCGGCCCTTTATTTATCCTGGGCTACCGGTCCCATCATGAAATGCAAATGCTTGGCTTTGGCTAGTTTCCGTGGCGTTGGTGCATGGATCATTTAGCGATCGTGGCGTAGGCCGGTTGCCGTAGCGATGCCTTTCAAACACAATTCTGCCCGCCCCCATCGTGCGCATTCCAGCAATCGTGGGCAGCCATTCCACGTCATGGTGGGCACGTGGAGCCTAACCGACGGTGCTATGAGTTCACGGGATTTCTTGTCAGCGTCAAGAGCCTGTTTGCCAGCGATTTTGCGCACGCTTTCGTCGGTCACGTTGAGGCGGTAGCCGTTATGAACCAGCCGGTCGAGGATTGGGTCGGCGAGGGTGGGATCATCGCCGATGATCGACCGGTACCTGGCTTGTGGACGCCCGTCCGTTGCGGTCTTCGAGCATCTCCAGCAGATCGATGCGCTGAGCGTTAACTCACCGATTTTGGCGTGGAGTTCCTTCATGTCGATCTGGGGCGGCGCTTCGGTCTTGCTTTCGCCGCCGAAGACTTCGGCTGCCCCTTCCAGAAACTGTGCACGCCACGACGTGATCTGATTGGCGTAGACGTCATACTGCTCGGCCAGCGTCGTCTCGCCCCTGATCGCCGCAAGCGCCACTTTCGCCTCGAAGGCTGACTGTGGTTCTGGCGCGGTCGTCTGCTCATGGTCTCTCGTGTTCACGGCATTATGCCTGCCAATCCCAGGCACAAATTCCACTTATCCCGACTGTCCAGTTTTCCCGAGCCACCTCGGAGTGGAGTGCGCCCCTCGGACCGGACAGGATGAACAAGCAGAATTGACTTGGAAGCTGGGCTTTCGAAGGATGGAAGCCCATGGTGACTTATCGCACGCACAGCATCGAGTTCAAACGTCAGGTAGTGCCGGAGTTCCTGTCCGGCGAGACGCTGCATGGTCTCGCCAAGCGGCACGAACTGCCGCGTAACCTGATCCGTATCTGGGTTCAGAAATACGAGGCCGGCTCCTTCGACGAAGACGTGGCGGCGGCCGACACGATGCAGACCTATGAGGCGCGGATCGCAGCGCTCGAGCGGCTGGTAGGCCGGCAAGCCTTGGAAATTGAGTTTCTAAAGCGGGCTCTGAAAAGCCCACCACGTCCGAGAAGCGGGACTACATCCGTGATCACACCCGGCGGAGGCCTGGATGGCCGTCAAGATCAACCGTCGCCCGCTGGTGCGGACCATGTCGGCGCTGGATGGCTTCGTGACGGCAGCGGTCACCGGGCCGCGGTTCGCGGACCCGCAAGACTGGATGTGCCCGCTCATGGGGTTGCCGCGCGATGTCCTGACCAAAGGCTCTGCAACCAATCACGCCGTGTTTGCCAGCGTCGCCAGGATCCACAACTGGATCAACGAGACGCTCTTCGACAGACCGCAGGATTATGCGCCCCGATTCGCCACCAAGCCCAGCGGCGGCATCGACCCCCGTCCGTGGTGCCAAGGGTTCTACGCCGCCATGAATCTCAACATCAAAAAATGGAAACGGCTACTCGACCTCGACAATCCCAACCACGGCCTGCTGCTGCCGATCCTGATCTACTGCGTCGACAAAAAGGAGAGGCCCGTCCTCGGCAAGCCCAGGCCGGGGCCCGAGACCGCGCGCTTCATCGAGCATGAGGCCTACAAAGACATCGCCCTCGTCATCCCCGCCCTGCGCGAACTCCACTACGTCACCCGTTATGACGACCCGGAGTGATCGGCGCCGGCGCGCGGACCAACGAGAGACTTATCCATCAAGACCATTTCGGGAAAGGTGCCTTAGCGCATCGCTCTGATGTCCTTTGCAAAGTGCGATCTGCGCAGTAATCCACCCGATACTGATTTCCTCGGTCGGTTTCTCATTGACTGAGCGGCTATCGGTGGGGACGTGGGTGAACAAGCTCTGATGCGCGGGTTGGTTACCGCATGTCCATGTATTCGTCCGGGGCTGGTCCCTCTCTTACAACGGGCGTCGGCATTGCCGGCCACAAAGCGATGCCGGGAATTCCCCATTCGTCCCCGCCGATAGGCGCGATGATTATTTCGTCGCGTCCGAGGATCAGGTTCCTGCCTGCTGCTCGTCCGCTCGGGCTATGGCCCACAAGAAAGCAGCGAGTTCCCGAGCTATTGCGGTCACAGCCACGGTGCTGCGCTTGCCACGCGCGATCAGGGCCCTGTAGCGCTTGGTCAAGCGCGCCTGTGCGTTTCAGGCTATTCTCGCACGACTTCAGGCATGTGGCGGCTTTCGAAGTATTTCCTTTTCCCTAGTTTGGCCGGATAGCGGTATGTCCAGGCGCTCTCGGCCAAGACGCGGCGCACTCGGGCATTCCCAGTCTTGGTGATTCCGCGCCGTCGCACGGCGTCCCCGGTCGAGCGCTCCGAGGGGACAAGTCCGAGATGAGCCATCAGTTGTCGCGGGTTGGCAAAGCGGCGTACATCGCCGATTTCGACCATGAAGATAGCCGCACAGCTGGACCCCACGCAAGGCCTGCAAGCGTTCGACTACCGGCGCGAGTGGCCAGTCGAGCAGGCCGTCTTCGATTGCCTTTTCCAGGCGTGCTACTCTTTCCCGGTACTGCGTGCGGCGCGGCAATCAACGTGAGAGCGCAGCGTCAATCAGGATGAGAATGCCAGCGGGTTGGAACGCAGGGAGGGCGTAGCCCGACTGGAGTTTCAACCCGCTGGCGGCGCGTTCCTTTTCGGGCGTCGTCTGGTGATCACGGTCGACCGGGTATGCGGTGGTTTTTCCTGTTGGGGAGGAATCACTTTGTGCCCGGCCGCCACGTAACCGATCACCAATTGAGGCTTTTCATGAAGTTCCGGAAGACCAATACGACGGCCGTCGCAGCGGCGAAGGCGTCGATCAGCACAGCCACGGCCTATCGTATCGAGAAGGATTCGAGGCTGCCGTCACAAAAGAAGGTTCCGCGGCAACGACGCTGGCCAGATCCGCTCCCGAAGATTTTCGAAGCCGAGATCGTGCCGCTGCTGCGGGCGGCTCCCGGCATCCGGCCGGTCGCCATTTTCGAGGAGATGATCAGGCGACATCCCGAACTGGGCAACGGCATTCGTCGCACGGTCGAGCGCCGTATTCGATCCTGGCGCGCCGTCCATGGCGAGGAGCAGGAGGTCATTTTCCGGCAGGTCCACGAACCCGGACGCATGGGATTGTCGGATTTCACCGACATGGCCGCCGCCGGCGTCACGATCGCGGGCCAGCCACTCGATCACCGGCTCTACCATTTCCGGCTCGCCTATTCCGGCTTCGAGCATGCGCACGTCGTGCTCGGCGGCGAGAGTTTCGTCGCTCTGGCGGAAGGCTTGCAGAATGCGCTGTGGTCGCTCGGCGGGGCTCCCCGCGAACATCGCAGCGACAGCCTCTCGGCGGCATTCCGCAACCTGGACAAGTACGCACGGGAGGACCTGACGCGCCGCTACGACGAACTGTGCGGCCACTACGGCATGACGCCTTCCCGCAACAATCGCAGCATCGCGCATGAGAACGGGTCTATCGAGGGGCCGCACGGCCATCTCAAGCGAGCGCTCAATGACGCGCTGCTGATGAGAGGATCGAGCGATTTCGACGACCTGGCAGCCTACCGTCGCTTTGTCGACGAGATCGTCAGCCGCGTGAATGCTCGCAACTCCAAGCGCATTGACATCGAGCGGGCCGAACTCCAGGAACTGCCCGTCCGGCGCACTTCCGACTACGAGGAGGTCACCGTGCGCGTCACATCATCGGGCGGCTTCACGCTGCGCAAGGTGTTCTACACCGTGCCCTCACGCCTGATCGGCCACCGCCTCAGAGTGCGGCTCTTCGATGATCGGCTGGATATCTTCATCGGCGGCACACAACTCATGACACTGCCGCGGGGGCGCGCCTCTTCAACCGGCAAGCACGACCAGGTCGTCAATTATCGGCATGTCGTCCATTCGCTGCGCCGCAAAGCCGATGGCGCTGCTCAACCTTGTCTATCGTGACCAGCTTTTCCCTCGCGAGGCCTACCGGCGAACCTTCGACATGCTCATAGAGCGACTGCCTGAGCGGCAGGCCTGCCGCACCATGGTCGAGCTTCTCGCCATGGCGCATGAGCGCGGCTGCGAGAGCGAACTGGCTGATCAATTGACCGCCTCGCTACGGGCACGGCGATTGCCCGACATGGGGGCTTTGCGCGGACGGTTCGCTCCGGATCCCGCCCGGCTGCCGAGTGTCGTCGTGCGTCTTGCTCCGCTCAACGTCTATGAAGCCCTGCTTGGCGCCAACCTGACAGGAGACGCGGCATGAAGACGAACCCCGCTGTCGATTCCGCCAGGTTGAGCTTGCTCCTCAACGAACTGCGCCTGCCGGCCATCAAGCTTATATGGCCGCAGTTTGCCGAACAGGCCGACAAGGAAGGGTGGCCGGCCGCTCGCTTCCTGGCTGCGATCACTGAACATGAACTGGCCGGGCGCGACCGGCGGCGTATCGAACGCCATCTCGCCGAGGCCCGCCTCCTGCCGGGCAAGACCCTCGACACATTCGAGTTCGAAGCCGTTCCGATGATCTCCAAGGCCCAGGTGATGGCCATCACCGCCGGCGACAGTTGGCTCGAGAAGGGAGCGAACCTGCTCCTGTTTGCTTCGGCAACCAACCTCCTGCACCAAAAATCGCCTGCAAATCTCGCTATTAAACGACGGTCTTACTTTTTGGGCCTCCATTCGGCCGCTGCAACAGAAGGGCTGGCGTCGAGCGCGCCGGCCATCGACCAATGCGACGGAGTTCCCGCTCGCCCGATCACATGGACGTCGACAACGGACAACTCACGGGATAGCCTCGGACCGCCAAGGCATGTAAGCGCCACGTTCGTTCACAATGAGCGACATGTCGGCGGGTGGTACGCATACGACGAAGGCCGCATGATTGGCACAGGCGCGTGCGCGCGGCGGGCTCTATGATGGCGATGCGTGAAGGTCAGGCGGCCTGCTGATCGGCGGACTTGTGGGCTTGGCGCAGGCGCTTCCATTCCCAGGGCAGTAGTTCGTGCAGACGCGAGGCGGGAAGATCGGCAATGCGGGCCAGGACGTCGGCGAGCCAGGCTTTCGGGTCGACGTCGTTGAGGCGTGCCGTGGTGATGAGGGTAAGCATGACGGCGGCGCGTTCGGCGCCGCGCTGGGAACCGGCGAAGGTCCAGTTGCGCCTTCCCAGAGCAATGCCGCGCAGCGCTCTTTCGGCCGCGTTGTTGCTGAGGCAGATTCTGCCGTCGTCGATGAAGCGGGCGAAGTCGGCCCAGCGCCTGAGCATGTAGTTGATTGGCTTCAGGACCTCGGAAGAGCGCGAGAGGGTGTCGCGCTCGCGGAGCAACCAGGCGTGCATGTCGTCGAGAAGTGGTTTGCTCTTCTCCTGCCGGGCGGCATAACGCTCGTCAGCGCTGCGGCCGTTGATGGCGCGCTCGATCTCGAACAGCGCGTCGAGACGCCTGACCGCCTCCAGCGCGATCGGGGAGATCGGTTTGCCATTCCTCTTGCCCTCGCGAGCATTCTTCGCGATGTCGGCCAGTTCGAAGAATCCTCGCCGCGCATGGGCGTAGCAAAAGGCCGGCGAGATCGGCTGCTCCTTCCGCTGCGGGTCGAACAGCGGCTCGAAGCCACTGTAACAGTCGCACTGAAGAATGCCGGCGAACCCGGCCAGATGCTTCTGAGGACGCTCGCCACGCCGGTCGCTCGAGGCGTAGTAGATCGCCGCCGGCGGCGCAGGCCCGGCGAAGGGACGGTCATCGCGCGTATAGGTCCAGATGCGCCCGGTCGTGCACTTGCCTTTCGCCAGGATGCGAATGGTGGTGTCGTCGCCATGAAGGCGCTCGGCCGCGAGCACATGGCGCTCGATCAGTTGGAAGAGCGGCATGACGGCGAAGGTTCCGTGGCCGACCTGATCGGCCAGCGTCGACAGCGGCAGGTCGATCCCCTCGGCCTTGAAGCGCGTGCTCTGACGGTTGAGCGGAGTGTGCATGCCGAACTTGTCGAACAGGATCGTCGCCAGCAGCTGCGGACCGATGAAGCCGCGTGGCGTGGCATGGAAGGGCGCCGGCGGCTGGCTGATCTTCTCGCAATCGCGGCAAGTGAACTTCTCGCGCACCGTCTCAATCACCTTGAACCGGCGCGGGATCTCCTCCAGCGTCTCGGTCACGTCCTCGCCCAGCTTGGACAGCCGGGATCCGCCGCAGCAGGCGCAGGTGGTAGGCGGCTCGATGACGATGCGCTCGCGCTCGATGTCGGCCGGCCAGGGCTTGCGCACCGGCCGTTTGCGCGTGAAGGAACGCACGCTCTGGGTCTTCGCCGCCGCAGCGGCCGCGGCAAGCTCATCCTCGCTCGCCGCGGTCACGAGGTCTTCGAGCTGAAGTTCCATCTGCTCGATCAGACGCGCCGTGCGCTCGGAACGCTGGCCGTATTTCTCGCGCTTCAGCTTCTCGATCATAAGCTGTAGATGTGCGATCAGCGCCTCGGTGTCCGATAGTTTCGCCTGCGCGCTGGCGGCCACCGCCTCGGCTTGCCGCCGCGCTTCACGTTCAGCCCGCAGCGCCGCCAGGGCACTCGCGAGGTCCGAGGAAGATCATCCGGCTTCAACGTCATGAGGCCAGTGAATCAGATTTTGCCTGCAATTTCAAAATGTAAATGCTAGCCGACCCGCGTCGGACGCCAGGTTTCCTGAGGGTTGCGCCAATCGATCCCGGACAGGAGATAGCTTAACTGCGCCGTCGAGATCGTAACGCTTCCGTCTGCCAGAGAAGGCCAGATGTAGCGGCCACGCTCAAGACGCCTGGTGAACAGGCATGATCCTTGCCCATCATGCCAAATGACCTTCAGGAGATCGCCTCTTTTACCGCGAAAGCAAAAAATATGGCCGCTCAGCGGATCCTTCTTCAAGATCTCCTGCACGCGTAGTGCAAGGCTGGGAAAGCCGCAGCGCATGTCGGTGTGTCCCGTCGCCAGCCACACCCGCACCCCCGTTGGAATCGGGATCATCGCAGCGTTTCCAGGCCGCGCATGATCCGAAGCAGCGCTTCCACGTCCACGTCGGGCTCGACGATCACCCTGCGGCCATTCGCGCTCACCACTTCCATGCGCCCGCCAGCCGGTTCTCGACCCTTCTTTGGCTGCTCCGGTACGATCACCGCCGGCACGAAACCGCAGACGCCACCTTCGCCGAGCCGACCCTCGCGATGCGCCTTGCGCCAAGCAAACAGCAGTGGGTTGGAAATCCCGTGACGCCGCGCTGTCGCGGATGCTTGCCGCGGAGCCGAATAGCTCTCCTCGACAATCCGCAGCTTCGCCTCTTCCGACCAGCGGCGCCGGCGGCCAGTGTCAACAATCTCGAGACGAGTGACTTGGCGACTGTCAGTAGCGATATCCATACCGACAGTCAGCTACATGCTCCCTTCGCCCGCAAGGCGGCCCTCCTCGGAGGCGTACGGCGGGTGTCAGCGACGTCGAATTTGACAGCGTTCGGAAAGTCTGCCGCGGTTGCAAGGTGACGCCGCAAACGGATGGCTTGGTGGCTTGACATCTCAGCGCTGATCGCAGGGACGCAAGTGCCGGATAAACGGACTGAAACTAGTTGCATCCGGCCTTAGCCGACCTTGGTCATCCCAATCGGTTGATGCGTTGAATCGAATTGGCTCAAGGCTGTCAAGTTTGTCTATATGTGCCTTTAACGCGTCCAATCGAGGCGATACATCTCTAAGCGGTAGGTCGACTTGCGCAGAGTCACTTATCGCGCCAAAGCTCCGGTGTGGCGGCAAAACCTCAAAGCCCACATATGAGAGGCTGAAGTGGATCGGCCATAGGATCAGGTCGAGGTTTCCTGCTTGGCCATCTGGCCAAAAGCCCGGCGCACGCGCACCGGTCGTGACGGAAAGGAACGCGCGCTTGCCCCGAAATCGTCCTTTGTCACAATAGCGCATTCTGCTGTTATAAACGCTCCCCCACACGAAGACCCGGTCGATCCACCCCTTCAGAATTGCCGGCATCGACCACCACCACAGGGGGAACTGAAAAATAACTAGGTCGGCCCTATCGAGCTGATCGATGGCGCGGCTGACCTCTGGAGGCAAAGCGCCCAAGTTTGAGGCGTGGCGTTGTTCAGATAGCACGCTAAAAAAGGCCCTGTTTAAGCGCTTGACATAGTGATGCTCGGCTTCAAGCGGATCAAATGCTTCTCGATAGAGATCCAGCAATTCTACACTATTGCCATTCATCTCAAGTCTCTCCTGGGCGCCCCGAGCCAATTGAGCGTTCAAAGAGTTCTGTTCAGGGTGTGCCAACAGAATCAGCGCATGCATGTGTCTCTCACTATCCTGTCGCATGACAGGAATTTCTAGGCAACTCAGATTTTATAGCGTTAGTCTCGGATCGCCAGCGCCGTCTTTACCCAGTCTCCAACTTTAAGGCGATAAAGTACCTGACGTCGCAAGGCTTCCACTCCCTGGACACGTCGCAAGGCTTCCACTCCACCTGGCAGATCAAAATCATCTTGTGGGTCATGACTCATTCCGAGTCGCTCCATTACGCGCCTTGAAGCCAAATTCTCAACGAACGCATAAGCGACTACTTCGCTCAATCCAACTCGCTCGAAACCAAATGAGAGTGCAGCAGAGGCCGCCTCCGTTGCATATCCTCGCCCCCAGTACTCAGCATGCAACCGCCAAGCGATTTCAACCGCTGGTGTGAAGTGAGTCTGATAGGGAACATTCATAAGCCCACAGAACCCGATACCCCCGCCAGTATCCAAATCTTCGAGCGCCCAAATGCCGTATCCATACGTTCTGAAATGATCACGTTGAACGTTTCTCCACGCCTCGATCGCGGCCCGATCAGCGAATTGCCCTAGGTATCTCGCAACTCTCGGATCGTCATTCATCCGAGCGAAGCTGTCGACGTCTTCGTCCTTCCATTCCCGCAGTAACAGGCGTTTTGTTTGCAGCATCGCTAGTTCCCTTGAACATTGACATTGATAGGATGTATATCTTCATCGAAGCCATACTGCGTTGACCACAGGGCGGTTCTCAGGTCTCACGAATACCGCGCAAGCGCTCTGAACGCCTCCGCAGAAGCTCCATGGTAGTCAACATGATGGCAGCGAACAGGATCAAGACGGTGGCGGCGGCCAGGATGGTCGGACTAATCTGCTCACGGATCCCGGAGAACATGACTTTCGGCAAGGTACGCTGATCGGGCCCCGCGACGAAGAGGGCAACCACCGTCTCATCAAAGGAGGTGCCGAAAGCGAACAGCGATCCAGAGATCACGCCTGGAAGTATGAGTGGCAGCGTGACTTTGAAGAAGATAGTTACGGGTGTGGCACCAAGCCCGGCTGCTGCGCGAGTTAACGAATGGTCGAAACCCGTTAAAGTCGCGGTCACTGTGATGACAACGAACGGAGTGGCCAACATTGTGTGTGCCAAGATCAGCCCGGTAAAAGTGTTCAACAAGCCGACATCAGCATAGAAAAAATAGACTCCAACAGCGATGATCACGACTGGGACGATCATTGGCGAGATCAGCAGACTCATCACGACCGTGCGCCAAGGGAATTTCGGCCGGCTAAGGCCAAGTGCGGCAAGTGTGCCTAACGCCGTAGAGAGGATTGTGACCGATACGGCGATGAAGATCGAATTGTATAATGCGCTTTGCCAGCGATCAGTCAGGAAGAATTCCTCATACCAGCGGAACGAGAAAGCTGGCATCGGGTATGTGAAAAATGGCACCGAATTGAATGAAAGTGGAATTATTGCGAAAATGGGTGCGATAAGGAACAGCAACACTGCGCCGCAAATGAGTCGATGTAAGTAGTACCAGACTTTTTCCGTTCGAGAGGCATAAGGAAAAGCGGCCATCGCTGTCACCCCACTTTGATCTGGTCTATGCCGACCAACTTGTTGAACACATAATATAGCAGAAGCGTGGCTGAGAGCAGGACGGCGCCAAGGGCCGAGGCCATGCCCCAGTTGAGATCCTCGTTCGTGTACCTGGCGATGAAATAGCTGACCATTTGGTCTCCCGGACCGCCGACGAGCGCGGGAGTTATGTAATAGCCTAAGCAAAGAACAAAGGTCAGAAGGGAGCCGGCCGCGATCCCCGGCAACGTCTGCGGGAAGTATACTTTCCAAAACGCGTAGAACGGCCCAGCGCCGAGCGAGCGCGCGGCGCGCACATGACTCGGCGGGATCGTCTTCATCACGCTGTAGATTGGGAGCAAGGTGAAGGGCAGTTGAATATGGGTCATAGCCACGACAGCGCCGATTCGATTAAAGATGAGCTCAGCGGGCTGCGAAATTATATGCAGCGTTATAAGAGCGTCGTTCACGACGCCATGCTGCTGCAGAAGCACCACCCATGCGGTCGTGCGTACAAGCAGCGAAGTCCAGAGCGGAAGCAATACCAATATCATCAATAGATTGCTGGTCTTACTTGGCAGAGTTGCCAGCAGATAGGCTACCGGAAAGCCCAGGAGCAGGGTCGTAGCGGTCACTCCGATACTAATGCCAAGGGTACGCAGGAACACGTCTTGGAAGATCGCGGTCTCCGGCGGCGAGGAGACGATCTGACCATCGGGACCGTACTGGTGGTCGACAGAACGAAGTAAGTAGTAGGCTGTATAGGCGGAGGCTCCACGTTTCAGCAGGCTCCACACGTCGTGCTGACCCCAGAGCGGATTGAGCTCGATCAGCGCTGCCTTGTATGGGCCTGCGGAAAGTTCGCGCGCCTTGCGTGCGCTCGATACCACTTGGCTGCCGACACCGGACAGCTCATAGTTCATCCGCTTGCCGATCGTGCCCGCAGTCTTCTGGGCGAAGGCCTGCTTCAGATCGGCGACGAGGGCCGCATAAGCCCCCTCGTCCGGCAGGTCTTTGCCGTCCCAGCCGTTAAGCGCCGTCATTGTCCGGGGCAACAGGGCCTGAAGTGTATCATCGTGGACAGCGTTGAACATCATCCGCCCGATCGGTAAGATGAAAGTGATTCCGATGAAAAGCAACAGCGGTAAAACGAGGGTAAAGGCCTTCAGCTTGCGCCGACGCTCTACGCGTTGCAACGTGACCCGAAGCGGAATGCCACTGGAGCTTCCTGCAGTGTGAGCGGACATCATGGCCATTCGCTTTCTCCTCTGATCCTCAGCGGAACCCGAGAGAGGGAATGAACCCTCTCCCGGTGCACCTCACTTCTTTTACTTCGCGAGCCACGCGGTAAAGCGTTGACGCAATGCGTCGCCGTTGTCAGCCCAGAAGTTAAGGTCCATCATCATAGCGTTGGCCATATTCTCTGGGGCCGTGGGCAGATCAGGCAGGACCGCGGGGTCGACCAAAGCGACCGCATCCTTGTTGGCTGGCCCGTAGGGCATGTTCCCGCTGAAATTAGCCTCCGCCTGCGGTGAGGCGGCGAAAGCAATGAACTTGTGAGCGTCCTCCAGCCGCGAAGTTCCCTTGGGCATAGCCCAGACATTCACGCCGAGTCGCTGAGCATCCCACATTATTGCGAAGTGTTTGCCGTCGTTCTTGTTTGCGTCAGAGATCCGGCCGTTCCCGGACGTGGTCATGACGACTTGGCCGTCGGCGAGAAGCTGCAACGGCTGGGCGAAGGACACAAACCAGACGACATCCTTCTTAATCGTGTCTAACTTCTTGAACGCGCGATCGACGCCCTCGGGCGTGCGAAGTACCTTATAGACGTCCTTGATGGGCACACCGTCGGCCATCAGAGCCCATTCCAGGTTGCCCCACGGATCTTTAAACAGTCCGCGTTTGCCGGGAAATTTCTGAAGATCAAATAGGTCGGCGATCGACTCCGGGCCATTAGGCAGCTTGTCCTTGTCATAGGCGACGACCTCGGAGTAGACGTCAGTCGGCACGCCGCAGTCAGACTTGTCGCCCTCCATGAACTTAGCCCGATCGAGGCCAATTTTTTTCCAGTCGATAGGTTCGATAATTCCTTCGTTACACAACGTGATGGCGTAGGACAAATCAGTAACAATAACGTCCCAAGTCACGCTCTTGGTCTCGACCATGGCGCGGACTTTGGCGGGCTCGTCCAGATATTCGTCCTCGGTGATTTTAACGCCGGTCTGCTCGGCATAAGGCTCGAAATAAGCCTTGCGCTGCGCCATCTGATAGCGCCCACCCATCGAGACTACCGATAGCTGGTCGTCTGCAAATGCTGGTCTCACAGGCATAAGCCCGCCGATGAGTTGGCCCGTCACGGCCACGACGCCCGCAATCATCAATGACTTTTTCATTTTTCTGCTCTCTCCCTTTGTTTGGCCATACCCCAGGATAGGGCGCCCCTTGCACGAAGACTCGCCAACCCGTTCGCGACGAGCC
>NZ_JAMYUS010000050.1:0-9765 GCF_040323255.1 Mesorhizobium sp. M0052
ATCTGCCACCTGTTCGAGCCGGCCGAATGCCGAAACTTCTTCAAGGCTGCCGGATATGAGGCCAATTAATCGCGACGCGCTTTAGCGCAGCTGCGAACTTGTCCTCGACCTCGATCTCCTTGGCTATGGTGATGCCGTCCTTGATAATGCGCCTCGCGCCGAACGACTTTCCGATGAAACGACTGGTCGATGACGAGATAGCGACCCGTGGGACCGAGCGCACCTTCACCACGTTGGCGAAGATGTCAACGCCACGCAACGGGTGACGGGTCGCTGGCGATTCCGGTTCGAGCGAATGATGCAGCGTTATTGGTTTCCGCCGTGGGCCCTCAGTCCTTTTGGTGACGGCACACCGGTGTCGTCCCGCTGTGATCAACACTACCCGTTCTGACCGTCAAACTCCCGCCGGGCTCGCATCTGTCGCAGCCCCGGAAAGGCGCTCTGCGGCAAAACCTGTATCGGTCCTGCCAGTCTACACGAAACGGGCCAACGAAATCCCTTGGCCGTGCCTCCGATCCACGCAATTGAAAATTGCCGACCGTCAATTCTTCCGCACCATACGTGCGAACACCGCCGCAACTGACAAGCGGAACCGCAACGAATAGGGCACAGGAGGACAATATTTCTTTATAAATACTTAAAAAATCCTTATCGAGTACGCATTTACAAATCTTACGCGCGGGATAATAAACAGCAGTCGGATCTGAGACCGATGGTTCGGCAAAACCCAGAAACCAACATCCGCTCCATATTATAAGCGGTGCGAAGAAGTCGGGGCGAATATGAGGAACGTCACCACCACGAACTAACGCGCCGTTTGCTTGCGTTGTTCCGATGGCGGCTAACGAGGAATTCTCCGGAGTAATAAAACATGCGAATAATGTCGTTCAAACCGGGTCATGATGGCACAATTGCATCGTTGGATGCATCGGCCGGCGAGCTAATCTATTCATACGAGGCTGAGAAGGATAGCTTTCCGAGATACTCCACTATTAACCCAACGACGGTCCTTGACGCCGCAGGCCGTCTGGACGGCATTCCGGATGTATTTGCTGTTAGTGGGTGGCCGAAGTTCCCGGGCCATATCTCAGCTGGGGTGGGCTACTACGGCATAGACAAGCACTCAGAGCTTGTCTGCAAAAGCAACATTTTCGGCCGTAAAGTGCATTTCTATTTTTCGACGCACGAGCGCTCGCATCTCTGGAGCTCCTATGGAATGTCGCCGTTCCCCGCCGGGACGCCCTGTTACGTGTTGATCTGGGAAGGCTGGTGCGGCGATTTCTATGAAATTGATGAGCAGCTGCAGGTCGTGCATCGGGGAAAAGTGATGACGAATCCTGGTGAGAAATATGCTTTCCTTTATGCGCTAGCCGATCCGAAATTCAGTTCTCCCAAAGGACCAACGCGCATAGGCGACGCCGGCAAACTAATGGCCCTTTGTGCTTACGGGGAGACCGGACCGGCTGACCGAGACGAGCAGGCGATAATCGATTTCCTGCTCCCAAGCGACGTTTACCCCCTTGGCAAGGAGGATTTGCGGAATTCACCCTACTACAATATTGGCGTGACCCATCAGAAGTTCACAAACGTAGCCAGGCGAGTTTCGGACGCCATTTTCGATTCGTTTCACGCCTTTGCGAAAAAGAACCTGACAAAGGGCTACCCTCTGCTGATTTCCGGCGGGTGCGGATTGAATTGCGAATGGAATCGCCGCTGGCTCGAAACGAATCTTTTTTCCGACGTTTTTATTCCGCCATGCGCCAATGATACGGGCTCGGCCATCGGGACCGCCGTCGATGCGATGCGGCATTTCACGGGCAAAGCGAAGATCAAATGGAACGTCTATTCAGGCCAACCTTTCATACTTGATGAGATCGACCGGAGCGAGCTCGAGGTCCATTCACTCGACTACGACCAAGTGGCCTCGGCGCTGCTCAGCGGCAAGGTGATTGGCTGGGTGCAGGGGAACTGCGAAATCGGGCCGCGGGCGCTCGGAAACCGATCAATTCTCGCAGCGCCTTTTTCAAAGGCAATCCACGAGCGCCTAAACCGCATTAAGAACCGGGAGGGTTTCCGCCCGATCGCACCGATTTGCCTGGAGGAGGACGTTGGGCTCCACTTCGACTTAGCACGTCCGTCCCCCTACATGCTTTTTTTCCAGAGGGTTCTCGATAGCCGGTTGGAGGCCGTCACGCATGTGGACGGCACAGCGCGGGCCCAGACAGTTTCGCGGGCGCAGAATACGCGCATGTTTCAGCTGCTTACCTCGTTCAAGGCGAAAAGCGGGGTCGGTGTTCTTTGCAATACATCGCTGAACTTCAACGGTACCGGCTTCATCAATCGTGCAAGCGACTTGCTAGCTTATGCCCGGGCCGCAAGTCTCGACGGGTTCGTGATCAACGATGTTTTTTATCTCCTGAAGGAGGCGCCCGTCGCGGCGTCGACTGGATAGGAAAGGCGGCTCGCCGTAGGAGCAAGTATTCCTCTGCCAGTGCTTTGAAATTGTCCACACCTTTCACGCGAGTAAGTTTGTGTGTGGCTCATGTCTGGCGCTGCTGGGCCACTGCTGGGCGCGCTAGCGCGCTCGCTATGGGCGCAAACATTCCCTCAGGTTGGTCAAACATGACTTCGAATGGGCAATCACTATGACGCATTCTAGGAAGGTCGTTATTGTTACTGGCGCAACATCGGGGATAGGGGAGGCCGTCGTAAAGGCCTTCGCCGCAACCAAGGCGTCACTCGTATTGGTCGGCCGCGATCGAGAGCGGGGCGCACGAACTCTAGCGTCGGTTCAGAAACTCAATTGTCCGGCCGAATTGCTGCTAGGCGATGTGACTGACTCCGCCTTCGCCGATCAGGTGATTGCTTCAAGCATAGAGTGGTTCGGAAAGGTCAGCGTCTTGGTCAACAGCGCAGGCATCATACGGCGTGGGAGCGCCGTCGAGACCACTGATGATGATTGGCTTCGGACATTCGAGACAAATGTTAATGGTGTGTTCTACTTTAGCCGCGCTGCGGTCAAGGCTATGACGAGAACCGGCGGTGGCAGCATTGTCAACATAGCATCGACTGTTGGGCTGGTTGGCTGCTCCGGGCTTGCCGCCTATTGTGCGTCGAAGGGCGCGGTCGTTCTGCTGACGCGCGCCATGGCCCTTGACCATGCGAACGAGCAAATCAGAATCAATGCGGTCTGCCCTGGCGCCGTTGAGACGCCCATGCTGGTGTCTGCCTATGGTAAGCTGATTAGCTCCGAGGAGATCCTAAAAAAGAATGTTGATGCGATACCCCAGGGTCGCCTGGCCACTCCCAAAGAAATCGCTAGCTTGACGCTGTACCTCGCGAGCGAGGCAGCCAGGCACATCACAGGAGCTGCTCTTCCGATAGATGGCGGCTTCACTGCAGGATAGGAGGAATTTTTGGGTAAGCGGCTATCAAAGTTGCCGTCGTCACTGGGGGCAATCAAGGGATTAGGGCGGGCAACTGCCGAAAGGGGCGCTGATGAAGGGGCGATGGCTCGTCGGCGACCTGTTGTGGACGAGCGCTCTCCTCCCGTCGACTTCGAGAGGCTCGCGTTCATGTGTCTTGACGTCAGGAATGTGCCGTCGATTCGTGGATTCGTGTGTTTGTTGACGAGGTCCTTGAGAAGTTTGGCAGGATCGATGTACTGGTCAACAATGCTTGCATCATCATGCAGAGGTCCATCGACGAACAGACGGTCGACGATTTGGACCGACTTATAGCGGTCAATCTGCGTGGTCCGTTTGTGATGGCCAAGTATGTGGCTCCAGAAATGAGACGTCTCGGCTTAAGTGACTTGCCAGGAGATGCTGCCGTTGTTCCGTATGTGCTCGGTTGCTGAGGAAAACCATTCCCGCGCACTTTCCTTCCGCAGCCTTCACAAGGGGAGATCGGGGTTCTCCTTGAAGCGTCCGTGTAAAGCAATCCCGCCTGCTCGGCCTCAATGGCCGACTGCTCGGCCTCAATGCGCAGATTCTGCCCCGGCCGCGGGCCGATCGGCTGGATCACCAGCCCGGCGGCCAGCGAGCCGAGCTCGCCGCAATCCTGGAGGCTGCGCCCGGCCGTGTTGGCAATATTCATGGCACGTGTGGCCTCTTCGCAATGAGATGTGAATGCGCCTCGCCACGCTCAACAGTCAATTAGGCGAAAGTGCCGCGTCAGATCGTTTTCCTTTGATTGTCAGATACCGGCCCGCATAGGGCCCGTCATGACTGAAATTGGACAATTGTTCGGCGCCAGGCGAGAATGCCACTCGCGAATTCGTTGTTTTCGAACGAATCCTTCTGTTGGCATGCCCGATGCATCAACATGTCTGATAGTACGAGCTGGGCCTGTTTCCGATGATTGCAATCACCAAAACGTCGCTTTCCGCCATGCCGATCCCGCATCCTCACGCCGCCGAGCCGGACCTACTTTCGTTTCAACGCCGAGTCGGGCCATTGCAGCCACTTCAAAATTACCGCTGGCTGATACCCAAGGCGCCTCGTATGCCTCGCCGCTGGCGTCACTTCGATTCCGTGCCTAGGTACTTCCGTTTGCCTCCTCGGCAAATTCGCAACTACTAATCCTCAAGGAGAGGCTGGATGACTGGCAGCATATGGAAGGGCTGCATCCCGCTCTCTTTTGGCACGGCGCAGTCTCAATCTTAAAGCAAACCGCTGCATTCGCACGCTTCTGGGGATATCAAAATGAATCTCAGTGAATACGTACAATACGATGCTACGGGTCTGGCGTCTCTTTTGAAGACCCGGCAGGTGACTTCAGGAGAACTGATACGCTTAGCCCGCGAGGCTCATAATGATGTCAACCCTCGTGTCAACGCGGTTCTTGAATTCTATGAGGACGCTGAAACTGTTCCAGGCGCGGATACAGGTTTTTTTCAAGGCGTGCCGTTCCTTCGCAAGGATCTCGGGCCCACCGAAGCCGGCCGTCTCCAAGAGCAGGGAAGCCGACTTTTCAAGGGCTATCGCGCTCCGAATGACAGCGTCTTTTTTGATCTCGCCCGTAAGGCAGGCCTTCGGACTGTCGGAAGAACGGCTGTACCGGAGTTTGGCGCATGCGGAGCGACCGAAAGTTTTCTGCATGGTTTTACCCGCAACCCCTGGAATTTGGAGCGCACGGCAGGCGGTTCATCCGGGGGCGCTGCAGCGGCGGTGACTGCCGGTATCACTCCGGTGGCACATTGCAACGACGCCGCCGGGTCGCTACGAGTGCCCGCGGCGTGGGGTGGAGTTCTGGGGCTTCTTCCCTCCCGGGGGCGCATCTCCGGCGACAATCGCGACACCTCGAGGAGCCGAGATTTCGTTTACTGTCGAACCGTGCGCGATATGGCTGCAGCGTTGGATGCGTTTTCCGGCCCCCGTGCCGGCGATGAGTTCATAATCGTCCAGCCAACGCGCCCGTATATTGAGGAACTCTCGCAGCGCACAGGTATGCTGCGGGTGGGGGTCGCAAGGACTACGTGGGGCTGGATCCCCGTGGAGCCGGAGATCCTGGAAGTGGTGGATTCGACCGCCTCACTTCTGGGGGAAATGGGTCACCAAGTGACCGAGGTCAAGCCGCCGTTTGATTGCGAAGAGTACATCAAAATGGTTTTCCTCGCCCACGATCTAGGCGCGAGTTCGCTCGAAGCTGAAGCGCGGGCCATGGGCCGCACTATTGGCCCGGATACCTTGGAGCCGATCAATCTGAAATATTACGAACGTGGAAAGCGTTTATTGGCCGATTGTGAACGTGTTCTGTCGATGTCCCGGGAGCTTGAAGAGGCCAGGAAGCAAATGAAGCTGCAGGTGGGGAAGGCGATCTATGCCTTCGACATTCTGTTGACCCCTACCTGTTCAATCCTGCCTCATGCGCATGGCGGCACTTGGGCTCTTACCGATACAACGCTTTCCCTAGAAGAGTGGGTGCGCCGTAGCTACAAGGGCTGCTTCCTGCCCATTTTCAATATCACTGGGCAACCTGCGGTAGCCTTGCCCTTGGGCGAAAGTACCGAAGGGTTGCCGATCGGCATTCAAATCATCGGCCGCTTTGGAGATGAGTCTACTTTAGTTCGCGTCGCACGCGATCTTGAGGAAGCCAGGCCGTGGAAGGAACGGCGGCCAAAGATTCGAGCAGGAGACAGTCGGTCGTGACTGACAAAAACGTTAATCGATCGAACAGCTCTGGATCAGGAAAACCAGCTTGAGCCAAAGAGCCAACGTGCTCGCAGATGAGATTTGGACCTGATCCGCGGATCACCGTACCGGCCAGCGGCTTCTGGAAACGCCGCAAGCAACGGCCTGACATTAAGACTGCTCTCGATCACATCGAAGGGCTGGAAATTTCTTGCATTACGGGCGGCAACCACAGAAGCTCTTTAGCTCCTGCCGGCTGCGGTCGATCAAGCGAACTCCGTGCGCAGCGTGATGTCCGCCTTGTCGAAAAATTTTCGCGGACGCAAGGCAAGACACTCGACTGTGCAGAGGTACGTTATAACTATGCACGAACGTCAACCGTAATATAAGAAAAGTTTAAAATTTTGCAATAGTATAAATATAAAGTTCTATTATCTTAAATGAAGTTTAACTTGCTTATTCGCAACGCCACAGTTACGTTCATTGAGATCAATAGTCGCTGCCGGATTTCGTTAGGTAGCGGCGATTTGTGTGCCGCTTTGCGAACATGCGAGCCGGCAAGAACCAAACTCAGTTGTCAACTACTGGGCCAGGAATTCTGACTCTGAAAAGCGGATGAAGTTCAATGACCAAATCGAAACTGCAGCTCGACGATAGGCTTCGCTCCCACCGTCAGCCTTTCGACAAACTCCCAATCATCGATGTGGGCCCGCTGCTCGATGGAAGCGACGCACGAAGCGTGGCGAAGGAAATTCGATGGGCGCTGACCAATGCCGGTTTCATGTATATCAAGAATCACGGTGTATCTGTGGAATTGGTGGACGAGACCTTTGCACAGGCTCAGGCGTTCTTCAACCTGCCAATCGATGAGAAGATGAAGTTGCACATCAGCAATTCCGGCGTCGCGTTACGCGGTTATATTGAGTTCTTCGGCGAGAACACCGATCCGTCCAAAACCAAGGATTTTAAAGAGTGCTTCGACATCGGCTCCGAGCGGCGGAGTGTCGAAGGGCCGTTCTTTGGGCCCAACCAGTGGCCGGTCACGCTACCCAGTTTCCAAGAGACCGTGTTGGCCTATTACGAAGCAGTGAAGGAGCTTTCGAAGAGGATTCTGAGCGGCATAGCACTCAGCCTTGATCTTCCATCAGACTTCTTCGAGCCGCGAATGAAGGATCCAATCACGATCCAACGCTTGCAACACTATCCGCCGCAGACCGGAGTCGTGGACGAGAAGATGATCGGTATCGGCGCGCATACCGATTTTGGCAATGTGGCCATCCTCGCGCAGGATAGCGTCGGCGGGCTTCAGGTGATGAACCGGAATGGTGTTTGGGTCGAGGGGAGGCCGATCCCTGGCACTTTCGTCGTCAACATTGGGGACCTCGTGCAGAAGCTAACCAACGACCTTTATGTGGCCAACCTGCATCGGGTGGTGAACACCTCCGGGCGGGAACGCTATTCGATCCCGTTTTTCATCGACGCCGACCATGACGCTGTTTTCGCGCCCCTGGAGAGCTGCGTCTCAGAGGCGAACCCGGCACGATACAAGCCGATCACTTGCGGAGCCTACAAATTCGGAAAGTATGTCGACACTTTCCCGCATTTGGAAAATGCGAAACCCGTTTGGCACCGCTCCGGTCCTAATGGCCACGACTGGCCCCAAACCAGATCAACCCAATCGAAGCGCGAACTATCATGAAGAGCTCCGCTGACCGGCATGGAGACCTTTGCGACAGCGCCATTGCAAGCCCGGCTGTCTCTGCCCAGGGCCTACCAGTGGTATTGGATGACGCCGGAGTGACAGCGACGACGAACAGCCGGGATTGGCTGTCGCTGGCCTTTCCAGTGGGAGCAAAGTCTTGCCCGCGCCAGCGGGAATAAACCCTTGGATCAGGAATCAATTGAATCGCTTCAGGAGGCTACGATTTGTGGCTATTTTGGAAGTCTCGCCGGCATCGAAGTGACATGGCTATAGCTGCTGGCCAGCAGATTGGTCAGCTGAATTCACATGCCGAGTTTTTTCCGCCTTCGGTAACTTAAAGTTGGCGCGTAATCCTGCCGGCGAACGGTCGGCGTTCATGCAATTGGGAAACCTTCAAAGTGTCCTCTTTTTCTATCGTGAACCGAAAAATTGATCCGACACGTGGGGCGAGTGCTCTGAAGCCGGACAGAAGTATCGATAACAATGATCGAGTGGAGATCGGTCCGACCGATATCGCGTTTGCCGAGTGGTCCGCGCTGGGTCTGACGCCGCCGAATCTGGAGCGGATGCGGAAAACGCGGCTCGGCCGCATCATTCAGCAGCTACGTCAGCGGGACTACGCCAGCGTACTGTGCTTCGATCCGCTGAATATTCGATATGCGACTGATTCCTCGAATATGCAAATCTGGACCATGCACAATCCGTCTCGAGCCGTTTTCGTATCGGCGGACGGGTATGTCGTTCTCTGGGACTTTCACCGCTGCAGTCACCTGTCGAGCTACTTCCCGCTCATCAATGAGATCCGGGAAGGCGGGGCGGGCTTTTTCTACTTCGCCGCCGGCGACAAGGGAGAGGCCCTCGCAAAGGAGTTCGCTGGACAGGTTGACGAACTGATGCGCCGCTTTGGCGGCAAAAATCGTCGTCTTGCCGTCGACAGGATTGAAATTTCGGGCATACGCGCGCTGGACGCCCTCGGGATTGAAGTCTGCAATGGTATCCAGCTTATGGAACACGCTAGAGCGATCAAGGGGATCGATGAAATCAATGCGATGCGATGCTCGCTAGCTACTTGCGAAGTCGCGGTTACCAAGATGCGAGAGCAGCTCCGGCCAGGCATAGCCGAAACCGAACTGTGGTCGGTTCTTCATGCTGAGAACATCGCCCGCGGCGGCGAATGGATCGAGACGCGGCTTCTAACGTCCGGCCCTCGTACAAATCCGTGGATGCAGGAAGCCGGGCCACGTCGCGTTGCCCCAGGAGATCTTGTCGCCTTCGATACCGACATGGTCGGGCCTTACGGCATGTGCGCCGATTTCTCCCGAACCTGGTACTGTGGCGACGGCCGGCCGAGTGACGAACAGCGAAGGCTGCATGCTATAGCCTATGAGCACGTGACGACAAACATGGCCCTGCTTAAGCCCGGCGTCTCGTTCACCGAACTTACGCAATGGGGTCACAAGCTCCCCCAGGAATTTGTAGACCAGCGCTACAGTATTATGATGCACGGCATCGGCCTTTGCGACGAATATCCGGCCATCCGGTATCCGGAAGATTTCATCCCGGGAGCATTCGACTATGTGCTCGAGCCGGGAATGACGCTTTGCGTTGAGGCGTACATCGGCGCCGTGGGGGGGCATGAGGGCGTGAAGCTTGAAGAGCAGGTCCTTATCACCGAGAACGGCGTAGAAAATCTTACCAGATGTCCATTTGATGCTGCTTTTAATGAGTAGAGTTTAAACGCTGTTTTTGCAACGCAGATAAGAATGATCTCGCACCGGCGTCTGGCGGCGCTGAAGAGGCGGGGAATCTCGTCAAACACACAATTAACCGAGCGTCAAAACTAGCTAAAGCGTGTCGCGATTTAAGGGATTCAGGATTCCCATTGATTTGAGTTCGTGATTCATTGCGGTTGAAAGGAGACCGCGATGG
>NZ_JAMYUS010000051.1:0-7446 GCF_040323255.1 Mesorhizobium sp. M0052
CGCGAGCACAAGAAGCTCGCTCTGCGCCAAGCCGCATGACCAGCATCATGGCTGCCCCATTTTGCAGAACTTGACGCACACAACCGCCGGCAGATTTCTCTTTAGCATTCAGTCCGCCTAAATCGTCCATGGTAACCTCGCCGGATAGTTTGGCTATTCGGCACGTTCCGCAAACGCCCTGCTGGCAGGCGGTTGGGATGTAGATGCCACAGTTCCGCGCCGCGTCCAGCAGGGTCTCTCCGGGCGCGCAGCGTTGCTCCACACCCGAGCGGACAAAACGGACCGAAGACGAAATCGCCAAGCCCAATTCCGACCGAGAACCATTGCTGCCTCCGAAACTCTCTTCGTGATACTGCGCCGGCGGGAAGCCTATTGCATCAAGGCAGGCGCGTGCCGTCTTCATGTACCCTTCGGGCCCACAGGCAAAAACAGTGCGCTTGTGAAGATCGGGAACCAGGCTCAGCAGCATCCGACCATCAATTCGGCCGGTTGAACCCGTCCAAGCGGGACCTCCCTGGCCGCAAACCAAAGTCACTTGAACATTGGGAAAGCGAGCGGCAAGTGCTTCCAGTTCCGCTCGGAAGATGATGTCGCCTGGGGTTTTCGCGCTGTGAATGAAGCGGATCTCCCTGTCGTCTGCGCGGTCTGTAAGCGCACGCAGCATTGACATGGTCGGAGTCACGCCGCTCCCGCCCGAAAGGAAAACAGGTTTCTCGGACGGCAATTTATCCAGATTGAACGAACCGAGCGGCCCTTCGATCTCGATCTCGCTGCCCGGCGTCAAATGGTCATGGATCCAGTTGGAAGTGAGCCCGCCCTGCGTTCGCTTCACGGTGATCTGAAGATCAAGCGGTCGCGTCGGCGGTGACGATACCGAGTAGGCGCGCGTTATTGTGGCGCCGTTGATCCTGAGGTGCACGAGAACATACTGGCCCGCGCTGAAGCAGAACATCCGACCAGCGGCAGATGTGAGAACAAATGTTTTCACATCGTGCGTCTCGTCTATCACGCGACGGCAGAGCACTATATCTCGCGTCTTTTGTGCCCATCGCCGCTGACGCATGGTGGGCACGACATCTGAGGCTTGGATGGAGGCGTATGCATTCATCGTGCGGCTCGGCATTAGGTCGAGCGAACATGCCAGTTCTTACCCCGCTGAACAGCAATATTATTCCAGCGTTATGATCGCGAATATCGATTAAACCTCCAGCGACATAACAGCGAGATGGAGAGCACGGATGCCTTTGCGAATGATCGGTTCGTGTTGGCGGCGTGCCAGTATCGCCGTATGGACTGGCTGGTGCAAGGTCGGCGCTCCTTCGACCAGGAACGATGGAATCTCACCGGTAAACCTGCGCGCATCATCGCTGCGCATGTAGCAAGTGCCGCCCGTTCGCCGGAGCATGATCTCCGCCAGAGCTTCCGATCCGGTCGAAAGTCGGCAGATCGCCAATTGAGCCAGCATCTCTGCG
This sequence comes from Mesorhizobium sp. M0052, assembly GCF_040323255.1. Classification (NCBI taxonomy): domain Bacteria; kingdom Pseudomonadati; phylum Pseudomonadota; class Alphaproteobacteria; order Hyphomicrobiales; family Phyllobacteriaceae; genus Mesorhizobium; species Mesorhizobium sp. M0052. Next base: position 1,473 of record NZ_JAMYUS010000051.1, read on the forward strand.
TGCGTTTTCTCCAGCACGACGGTGTAGCCTGGGCGGATGTAGGTGTCGGGATCGACGTCCGACAGGTTTCTGGCGGCAGTCGAAACCATTACATATTCCTCGACCATCAGGTGCTCGTATGCGATCTCAGGCAAGTAGCGGGGGGCATAAAGCACCGCGATATCCAGGTTTCCCATGCTGAGGTCGCTGACCATCTGGTTCGAATAATCCGACTCGACATGGATTGAGGACTTCGGAAGTGCTTGGCACAGGGTTTCGACCCACCCGGGCAGGACTGAGCGGGTCATGCCCACTTGGGCGGCAACGCGCAAGGTGCCTTCGAAACGGTTGAAGGCCCGGACATCGTGGCGAGCCTGCGACCAAGTGGATACCAGAGATCTTGCGTAGGCTTCGAACCGGCGCCCTGCGGCAGTCGGCTCTGCCCCGGCGCGTCCGCGTTGGAACAGTTCAGATCCGATTGCGCTCTCCAGGTTCTTGATGCGGGTGCTGATTGTCGATTGGGTTAAGCCCAACCGATCTGCGGTGCGATTGAAATTTCTCGATTCGATGATGTCGAGAAAGGTTTCGATGTGATCAAGCTGCATGGAAATCCCGATCGAAAAATTCGATCATGTTCCTGCCTACCATAAGCTTGATCAAACAATTCTCAAGGGGGAAGCTGCACCAGATCATCGGCCGGCGCACCGCCGGGACGGGCCACGGAGCGGAACAAAGTGTTCATAGTTGATTGCGACTGTCACAATTACTGGTCAAGCGCCACCGTGTTGACGCCATACCTTTCCGGCTTGTGGAAAGACATGTTCACCGAGGGCGAGAAAACAGGTCCAGCCGGCGCATTTCCGCATGGCCATCGCCCCTGGTTTCATCCGCAGGACTTCTCCCGCAAGGACGTCCGTCCGAAGACGGAAGCCGACAATTATCTCATCATGAAAGAGAAGCACCTCGACAAGTACAAAGTCGACGTGGCGATCCTCACCGGCGATGAGCCGATCGAGGCGTCGACCCTCGCCAATCCTTACTATGCCAGCGCCCTGGTCAGCGCCTACAATGACTATCAGATCAACCAATGGCTGCCGAAAGACGATCGTTTCATGGGTTCGATCATCATCGCACCACAGGATCCGAAGCTCGCTGCCGCCGAGATACGCCGTCTGGGCAGTCATCCGCGTATGGTCCAGGTTCTCGCTTCCCAAGGGTCCGTTAAGCCGTATGGAGACCCGTTCTACCATCCGATCTACGAAGCTTGCGCTGAAGTCGGGTTGCCGTTCGCCATACATCTGGGCGGGCATGGCGGCGTGAATTCAACTGCCATTGCGCCTGCGCCCACGACATTCTTCTGGGAAACGCATGCCATTTTGCACATGTCCGCGATGTCGCACGTGGCAAGCATGATCGCCCATGGCGTCTTCGAGAAGTGGCCGGACCTCTACTTCGTGATCATCGAGTGCGGTGTCGCCTGGGTTCCGTCGGTCCTGTGGCGCCTGGATGCCGACTACAAAGCGCTGCGTAAAGAGACGCCATGGCTGAAGATGCTGCCATCGGAATATTGCCGGCGCAACATCCGCTTTTCCACGCAGCCGCTGGAGCAACCTGCAAACATCCAACATCTCTGGTCCACGCTCGAAGCGATGGACGGGGAAAACACGCTGATGTTTGCGTCGGACTATCCGCACTGGGATTACGACGATGCCAACACGCTGCAAATCCCTCCTGCCTGGAAGAGCAAGATCATGGGACTGAATGCGTTGGAAGTCTACAAACGCATCCCCCGCGCGCGAGCTGCGAATGCTGCCTGAGGAAGCATACGATGCCCGAGAAGACATATATCTGCCGCGTCGACGAGATCGAAACAGGATCTCCGTTTATCGCCAAGATCCGCAGCCTTTCGGTCGGGATTTTCCGCATCGGAGATTCATTCCACGCGCTGCTGAATGTCTGTCCGCACCGCGGCGCTCCACTTTGCGAGGGACCGCAATGCGGGACAACCGCGCCCGTTGAACAAGCGCAATTCATCTATCATCGCGAAAACGAGATCGTTCGATGCGCCTGGCATGGCTGGGAATTCGACATCAAGTCAGGTGAAGCCTTGGTCGATCCGTCCATTCGCGCTCGCACATTTCCAGTCACCGTCGAAGCCGGCAGCATCTATGTGACGGCCTGATTGGCCCAAAAGCCGATTGGGATTGGAAAAATTCGAAGAAAGATGGCCGAAGCCAACTAGCAGATTTGTTCGCAGGTGCTTGAAAAAAATAACGCGGAGAACTCCGCAATGGGAGAGTCAAATGTCAGAATCTGAATACAAGCTTGGTATCGCGCAAAGCCTGGTCGGTGGCGGCAAAGTTTCCCGCCGCGACTTCATTCATCTTGGGATAGCCGCAGGCCTGACGGTCGCCGCCGCCGACACGCTCTTCGTCGCCAGGGCGCGTGCCGAACCGATGCACGGCGGCTTCGCCAAGCTCGGCATGGCTCATGGCGCGACGACGGATTCAATCGATCCCGCCGGCTACCCCGATACGTTCACACAAACCGCGTTTTCGGGCTTATCCAACAGCCTCACTGAGGTCGACGCCAAAGGCAATGTCCAACCGGACCTCGCCGAGAGCTTCGAATCTTCGGATGGGGCCAAGACCTGGGCCTTCAAGCTGCGCAAAGGCGCAACCTCACCACCTGGTCGGCTCGCTTGTCTTCGCGCATGCCCTCAAAGCTTGGATGCCGCAAACTGCCGTCCGGTGTCACTTCGGCATAGGTAACCTCGGCAACAAGTTCGGGCTTCACCCATTTGGCACGTCGGGCAATGTCTCTCGGGACGGACGCGAAAGCCGATTTCTCAAGACGGCGTTTCTCGAGCTTCGCGAGGATGTCCTTGCGCTCCGCCTCGGTGAACCCCGTGCCGACGCGGCCGCGATAGATGAGCTTGCCATTGTCGTAAGTGCCGAGGATCAGCGAGGCCATGCCCCGTCCCGTGTCACTTGGGCGATAACCGCCGACGACGAACTCCTGCCGTTTCGTGCACTTGATCTTAAGCCAACTCCAGGTGCGGTCGCCGACATAGGTGCTGTCGGCGCGCTTGGCGATGACGCCTTCGTGGCCGCCCTCGCACATGGCGTCAAACACCCTTTTGCCCTGGTCGACGATGTGGCTGGAGAATTGCAGACTGTCGTCAGGGCGGCGCGTGCCCAGCAGGGACTCAAGTCGCGCCTTGCGTTCGAGGAGCGGCTGGTTCGACAGATGTTCGCCATCGAACTCAAGCAGATCGAAGGCGTAGAACTTGAGCGGCATACCCGCGGCGATGCCGGTTTTCAGCATGGAGAAGTTCGTGCGGCCCTGGCTGTCGATAGCGACGATCTCTCCATCGATCAGCACCGCGCCTTCGGTCAGTCTTTGAAGCGGCGGCAGGATGACCTTGAACTGTCGGGTCCAGTCGTGGCCATTGCGCGTATAAACGACGACATTCGAGCCGGAGATGGCGATTTGGGCACGATAGCCGTCGAACTTCATCTCGAAAAGCCAATCCCCGCCGACCGGTATGTGGTCTGTCAGCGTGCATAGCTGGAAGGGTCGAAACCGCGGGAGCCGATTTGTAGGGACAGATTCTGAGTCTCTGGGCCGTGTGCGCCTTTTACTGAGGGTGCCGTCTACAGCCGACATGCGGAACTCGGATACATAGTCCGACTCAATACCCTGCCCGGGATTCGGTTCCATGCCCAAGCATCCCGCGCCGGCGACCGTCGGCGCTCAAAGGAAGAAAGGCGTATAAGCCGCAGTCCTGCTTGCGTCCGCAACAGCGGACAATTGTCGCGCGCAGGACGAAGGAAATTCGCCCCCGCCGCGGGCGGTGAACGGGACAGCCGTAGGAGCGTCAGCATAGCGCCGGCCGCAGGACGGGACGCGGGACCGACTGTCCCCGTCCGCGGTGGTCCGCATATTTTTGCGTCGAAGCCGACCGGCGGAGATCGCGCATTTCCCGCTTCGAAAGTTCGGCCGCTGATCGCGATCGGAGTGTCCAAGCCAGAGCCGAGTTGGCCTACACGAAATCGATGAGGTCTTGCATCCGTTCACCCCTCAATTGCGTGGCAGCTTGTGAATTTCCAGCCTGACAGGCCCTCCCCTGTCACAACTTGTGCAAAAGAGCGCTCGCTCGACCGAACTCAATAGAGCGCCTTTTCCATAGCGTTCAATGAGGCCGGCAGGCTTTACCGTTGCATGGTGCGAACAGGATCTGCACCAGGCCCGCAGCACATGCCACTCGCGAAGATCGCCGAGCGCCACATCCAGGGCAGCGTGAACGCTGCCATCGATGATGGCCTGCAATGGGATCTTGACCTCGCCTGGTGTCAGAATTTTCTCCATCACATGCCGACTGTTGTAGTGGATCAGCAACATGCCCGGCCGGCGTCGGATGGCGGCCTGCCAGGCTGCCTGGCTCACGGTTGAATCGGGAGAACGGAAAATTGTTTCGGACAAAACCTGCTCCTCGCGATCCCAGACCTCGACCCAAAAATTGTGTTCCGCGGTTTTGCCGTTGCTTCGCCATCCACGGCGATTGACGCCAAGCCATGGTCGCTTTGCTGCTCCAGATCACGCAGAAACAAGGAACATATTTCTCCCTCGTCAAGGGCATGCTGGACTCTTCGTTCTCTTTTTGTTCACTATTGGCACGTGCTGGCCGGCGTCATCCAGATTGGCGCAGGACTCATTAACTCAGCGTGGCGCTTGCGCAATAACTAATTTAGTGAAATCTTAAATGCTTCTGGGAGTAGACGAGAGACCGGTCGGTCCAATTATGGGGCGGCATTGAACATAAATGTTTTTTCCGCGATTCCTGGTCGGGATGTTTGCCACGTCGACCGTGGTGGCGTTATGGATTTACCTAGCAACGGGTTCGTTCTGGAAGTCGCTTGCATGGACCTTGCTGATTTTGATCATATTCCAGGTTGGATATTTCTTGTTTTCATTCGCGCTTTTCCACACGCTTTGGACGAAGAGAACCGAAGAAAAACCGAACACCGCCGAGCCTACCCGTCGAGACGGCGGTGTCTCATCTAAAGGCGGCCGATGATGCTCACAAGCCGGCCACGCAGCATCGTCAAATCGCCGGGGAAGGTTGACCGTCTTAAATCGCGCCATCGTTGGGCGGCAAGCGCCTCCCTGAAATCTTGCAGAGGAATGAAGCAAGCCTTCCTCGCGGCGCAGGTGCCTCACACGCCCGATTGCTGTCTTTGCAAGCAACGATCTCCCCACTGTTATTGGGTAGCCGGGCCGAGGCTTGCGTTTGCACATGATCGGCGATGCTGCCCTGGGGATCGCGGCGACTGGCCGAATAGGACGACAAATGACGCAGGAACTTGGACGCTACAGATGCTGTGGCACCAGCGGACAGGAATACCGTCGTTGAATACCAGAATATGGTCGGCTTCGACGCCATGAGTGGCCGACAGATAGGCCGAGAACGAAAGAGCATCGCTTAGTCAATGGCGGCGCTGCGCCGACGACAACACCACTCAGACACTCAGCACCCACGAGTTCATCCAACAGGTGGATTAGGCCACCGTCGATGTTAGTCCAGGGGCTCCGAACTCAGCGTGTGGTCGGTCGTCCTCGAATTCACTCGGAGGGTTCTGCGGGCGCGCGTTCCCGCTGACCGCTCTCCATCCCAAGTCGTCAAGCGATCCGCGGCAGCCAGCTTGCGCGCGGGGCCTCCTAGGTGATCACGCCATAACGCCGATCGACCGAATAGGTCATGACTTCAGCTGCGGCGGACCAGATGTCTGCTTGGCCGCCGCCGCACAGCCCAGCAGATCCCACGGTAGTGTGCTGAGAGTTCTGCAAATTCGCTGAGAGGGGGCGGTCATGGCAGGCTGGTGATTGTTCACGTCACCTGATTCCCTGGAAGGAACGCCACCATGACCAAGACTGAAGTTAAGACCGCCAGCGCTGCCGTCAAAGACATTTTGCTTTCGAACCCGGATGGATT
>NZ_JAMYUS010000052.1:0-6662 GCF_040323255.1 Mesorhizobium sp. M0052
TCGACAACCGAGCGCTTGAAACTCTCGCCGTGTCTGGACATGCAAAACCCCCGAAGGTTGTGTCCAACTTTCGGGGGTCAGTTCACTGTGAGGCAGCGGGTTCTCTTTCGGAAATGATGAAGTGCCTTTTCCCGCCGGCCTTCATGGGGCGAGGTTGCGGATGTCTCTGGCCGGCCTTTCGAAGTCATTGAACCGAGAAACTCTTCTAGGCGTTCCAAGCGTACTCTCTTGCATCGCAGTGTGTTCGCGACGTCGTGCAGCCTAGATTGACCCTTACAACTGGCTGCGGCGATCAAGTCCATTTCGAGCCGATCGATATCGCTTCGCAGTTCGCGAGCCTCAGCTTCCCTTAAGCCCTTGATCCATCCAGCCCCGCGCATCGCAAACCCAATCCACCGACACTAGGTGGCACGATGCAGCGAGTTTGCTAACGACCATGCCATGGACCTTCTCGAATTTTATGCATTGCTAATATAAAAAGCCCGCCACCATGAGGCAGCGGGCTTGCGCGGCGGAAAACTTTCCGTGGCGTTAGAGCGACACCAGCACTTCCTGGGATTTCAGATCATCGCCCCACATGACGGTTTCGCCGTAAATGTCTGGACAAGGCTCTGCGTCGGCGCCTTCCTCGTCGTCGGCGTTGTCTAGCTCCAGATCATCGAGGCAGCCAAGCGACGGCTCGTCGTCTGCCGTTTCCTCCAGATCGCAATCTGCCTGCATGAGATCCAGTGCCGTTATCAGGCTCATGGCACGGTCCAGGAGGTCGTTGAGGCGTTTCTCGACGACTGACGCCATACGCGCTGGTCGGCTCGCTGCGGCATGCCGTAGGGCTTCAGCATCCTGATGTGAGCGGTCATGACATGCGCTCCTGATCGAGGAAGGCCAGCGCCGACATCAGGATAGCTTCTGCTACCCGATCAATTAGCGAATGCTCCTGCAGAGCGTAGCGGATCGCTTCTGCAACGCCCCGATTGCTCGTTGCCGGCGGCGTTGCGTGCCACAGCTTGTCATCTAGCGGCCCATAGGTTGCTGCTACATAGGCGTTCTCATTTTCCATAGTCAGGTGATGGCTCGGGATCGCTTCGAACTCTGCCAGCTTGGCATAATATTCGGCGATGGTGTCGGCGAGCGGGTAAGGAGCCTTTGCGCGCGGCGCCAGCGCTACAGCGCCCGCTATTGCCGGCAGAGAGGCCAGTCCGACGAGAAGCCCCGCCGGTCGATGGTTGTTGCCTGTGATGTCATGTTGATGTTCCCAGGAAGGGCTGTTCAGGCCCGCATGGCGAGCAGCGCCATAGCCGGGGTTGAACACTTGCCTGGAAGACAAGCCGAACGCCTTTAAGGTTTCCCTCTGGACATAGCGTCCGCCCCCGGCCATAAAAGCCGAGTTGGACGCCCGCCAAGGCGCTCCACATGCGTCTAGGAAGCCCTGCCAGGGCCTCCAAGTCTCGCGTTTTCGGTGAAGCCGCCCCGCCAAGGGTTGCGCCGCCGTATTCCAGGTCCGGGTGTTCAGCCCACGGACACACTTTGCTTATTCGCCGATTTCGTCAAGCACTCCCTTCGGGGAGCCGGCTTGTGCTCTAGCGAACTTAGCGCGATGCTCTTGCTTCGGCGACTCCCGTATCGCGAGATCCCTCCGGCTTCTGCCTTAGCTTCGTGCTCCAGTTCCCACTGGCTCGCCTCTGGAACCATTTATCCCTTGTAAACTTGTAGTCCATAGGATACGTAAGCATGATCGAAGTCCGACAGACCGACGACTACTCCGACTGGTTCAAATCACTCAAAGACATACAAGCTCGCGCTAGGATTCTCGCGCGGTTGACGCGTGTTTCGCAAGGCACCTTGGGTGATGTCGCGCCTGTTGGAGAAGGGGTAAGCGAGTTTCGGATTCACTACGGCCCAGGCTATCGGGTCTATTTTACCTCTCGGGGTACGACTGTCATCATCCTGCTTGGTGGCGGCGACAAGAGTACGCAGAAAGAAGATATCGCAGCCGCAAACGCATTAGCGAAGAAAGTGTAGGAGTGATCTCATGACCCTAAAGACGAAACGCTGGGACGCATCTGAGCACCTCGACAGCGAAGAAATGATCTTCGCTTACATCAACGCAGCATTCGAGGAATGTGATCCCGCAGTCGTTACAGCTGCTATCGGCGACATAGCGCGCGCTCGGGGAATGACAAACATCGCGAAATTGGCGGGAATGTCACGGGAAAGTCTGTACAAGGCTTTAAGCGCGGACGGAAATCCCGAATTCGCCACGATCATGAAAGTGCTGAAGGCGCTTCAGCTGCATCTAACTGTGGCTGCCGATCCAAAGAACAACGATAATTTGGCTGACGCCTAAGCTCTGGCGGGGGTTCGTTTACTGCCCCCGCCAATTCCTTCATTATTGGCGGGTTGTCCTGTACCGCCGCCTCAGTTCGGCCAACACGAACGTTTCCGATGCTGTAGGAACAGCCTCCGGTCATGCTGCTCTTCCAGCGGCTCCGGCTCTCGATCGGTGTCACCGTCCATGGGCGTCCAGCATCGCAATCAGATGCTCGATCGTGGCTTCAATGCGGTCGCGGAAGGTGCTCAATAGACGCTCCCCCACTGAACGGAGAGCGTGCCGCCGAGTTCGTGGATGGCGCGCACGATGCAGTTATAATTTGCGGTCCCACGCTTTCCTCGCCAGCGTTTGTGCTTGAAATAGCGCTTGGCATTGGCGAACTCATCGAGGTCAGCCATCGAGATGTTCTGCCGCCAACACTCCTCGCGCAGTGTGTCCAACAGGCCGATGCCGGTCGTCTCGTAAGGCTTACGCGGTCTTGAAAGCTTTTGCTGCGAGCCACGGTCGAAAATAGCACGCGATCCATCTCGGGAAACGCTTCGTACAGCACCTTAGTGGTAGCCGTGCGATACAGCTTGCGGAACAGCGTGTCTCTCTGCTGTCCATGTGCTGCTCTTGGTGATTCCGATGCTCACGCACCGGTTCTTGATCGCGCAGCGGCTGCGGTGGGGAAGCGCTCTTGATATAGCGGCATAGTCGGGATAACCGTCCCGGCAAATGCCGTCTTCAGCGTCTGTCCACAGCTTGTAGCCTCTGCATGTCACACCCTGCTTTTGGATCCTTCTTCTGGTCTTGTCCCCGATCGCTTGATGGCGGGCGGCGTTCGCTAGGTACATCAGGCACTCTCCTCTTCATGTGTGTTTTGATCCCTGGAGGTTTGAACCCGACCGCGTCGAACGTTGCGCCGTCGACGCCATGTTTCGGCGCCGCTGCGAATTGTCATAGTGGGTGAACAAAACTGTGCCCGTGAATCCCGCTGTTATCCCCCGCCCATGAACATTATTCCGCTCTACATAGCCGCCATCGCCCTCCTGATGCTCGCTGGCGCGGTCTGACGCTACCGGCAGCGCGACATGTCTTAAGCGGGGGAGCGGCCAGCTGGTCGAGCGTCCAGCCTATTTTGGTAAATGCGCAAGAGTACGTCGCGAGCAGTCTCGGCGCGTTCTCGCGTGCAGCCCATAAGTATTTTTCCGCCCAAGGTTGCGGGCTCGTCGGCAACGTGATCCCATACCATCCAAGCGCCGGCCGGATCGAGAATGCAACTAAATCTATCTGGGCTTTCTTCCATCGACCCATCCCCAATGGGTGGAAGCGTTTCATTATTTTAGCAATCACGCAAGTAATGACCGGCGCGACACCACTATTTCGTTTGGTCAAAGTTAATTGCAGTGCAGAGGAAAGCCTAGCGTACTAGTTGAATGGCATTTTATTAAAATGCCCTTCAAATCAGTATTTGCAGAGTGAGAGGCTAATGCCTCTTCGGCGCACTGTGCCATGGTAGGCTGCTGTTGTTTGGTGCGTGGCGCAGCATCCCGTCCGCTTCACGGTGTTTGGCGGCGAGATTCAATTCCGCGGCAATTTGTGGATCTCCAATCTTACGGGTCCGCCCCGATCGCAGTAGGTGCAGAACAAGGCCCTCTCGACCGAACTGAAAAGCGCGCCCTTGCGTAACCGTCCAGGCGCTTGGTCGCCTGATGGTCGATGCTGGCACGGTCCAGATGGTGAAGAAATACCGCCGGCCGAAGGGAACGGAGCCGCTGCTGCAGAAGCCTGCCTAGCTGGTGCCAAAGGTCGGCTCGCGAGTTCAAGCGGCTTGCGTTTGGCCCCGACTGGGGCGATGCTGAAGGTGGGGGAAATTGCGTATTCGCAAAAATACCTTGCTGGTGGGGACTTCTTGATGTTCGTCGACTTGTACGAAACGCTGGAGATCAGCCCAAACGCCAACTCGGAAACTCTAGAGCGCGTATTCCGTTACTTTGCGATGCGCTATCATCCAGACAATCAGCAGACTGGCGATGAAGCCCGCTTCAGCGAAATTGTGGAAGCCCATAATACGCTCAAAGATCCGGTCAAGCGGGCGCAATATGACGTCGCGTATAGAGACCATGCCGGCCTTCGTCGAGAGTTGACCCAGGAAGCCAGCAACAATAAAGGCTTCGAGCGAGATTTCGAGATTCAAGCCAAACTGCTTTCGCTGCTTTATGCGAAACGCCGGCACGACGTCAGCGATCCTGGCATCGGAGATGTAGAGCTGGAGCGCTTGTCAGACTGTCCGCGAGAACATCTCGAGTTCCACATCTGGTATCTAAAGGCGAAAGGTTGGATCGTCAGAGTGGAAAATGGCACGATCGCCATCACCGCTGAAGGTGTCGATCGCGTCAACTCTGAACGCCGCCGCAATCCGACTATTCGGCTCCTGGATCACCCATCCCCCTAGCTGCCCCTGCGCCGAGGCTTTTGGTTTCCTTCAATCGGGAGAATGGGATTCGGGCCGCTTTGGATAATTATGCAGTTCGCGAGCCAGCACCGCGACAAGCACCGAGCAGTCGAGTTCCTCGTTGAACGAAATGTGCGGGTCGGCCTCTGGCAAGATCTGAGACAAGCGTAGCGATTTCAACCTGGCTGTCTTGGCGGCACGCTCTGCGCATTCAACCTCATTGATCGCTTTCGCGGACCGCACTGCACCTCGGCGATCTCCCAACCAACACATTTCCTGGTAGCCTCATTCTCACCTCCCCCGGCGCAAATTTCTACATTCGGATGAACCATGTCGCCCTTCATTCTGATGAAGCCCAAGCTCAAACAGCGGAGGATCCACATCGAACCCGGTTCGATCCAGAATCTTGCCATGGAAGCGATCTTCGATGATACGCCAGCGCATCAGGGAGAGCCCCGCATAGACGCTTGGCGCCCCGTCCGCGCCTTGGTCCTCGATATGGCAGTGCATCGCCTCGAAGATCACATCATAGACGCTGCCGACCTCCTCGTTGATCTCGTCGGCACCGATTCCCTCACGCTCCGCAGATTTCATCATTTCGTCAGCGAGGTCGCTAACCGCCACTGGATCATCAGTCATCGCGTTGGGCAGGTGCTCTGCCATCCACCGATCGAGAAAGTTGATGCCGCGTGTGCTCATCAGCCGATAAGTTCAAAGCGCATATATTAGGTTCCACTACTTGACCGCTGAGACGGCCGCACCAGACTCCAGTGCATGGCTAGTGGTATCAGATCGGCGATGAGGTGGCGGTCGACGCCACCATTATTCGACGCGTCACTGACGACAGGATCAGCGTGTCGATACCGACCTACGGATTTCCGCATTCCGTTCGGGATAGCACCACGAAGGTGGTCAAAGGTCAGACCATCGAACTGATCGGCAGCGTCACACGGGTCGAGAAGGACGCCGTAACGGTAAGCCTGGGTGGCCCGGTGGTGACGGTCACGCTTGATGTTGTGCGGCTGGTGAAGCTCTAGCTTTCCCGACCTTGCCGCCCTAACGGCTGCTTCGAAAGCGAGAGAAGTTCGGCCTCATCTTTTATCCCGGCCATGTAGTTGGCAATGATCCGAGAGGCCAACCGGCCCTGCGCATCGGGTGTTGGTCGTCGACGAGTTTAAGCTGCTCGAAAACGCGCCCTAGCAAGGCCAATTCGGCAGGCTTAAAAATCCCGGCATCCACGGCTTTTCGTCTGATGGGCATAACTAGTGTTCTTCCCTCACCGTCTCAAGCCGCCAACCTGAAATCGGTTCCGGAACATTTTAGCTAAAGTGAATGTTTCAATGGTTATGAAGATCGAAGCCGACGAATGCCGGGCAGCGCTGACGCTCATCCGGCGCACTATCGAGGATCACTGTCCGCCCGGCGTGCTGCCCAGCGAGGAAGCGGTGAACGGTCTCTATGGGCCGGGCTCATGGATGAGGCGGAAGCGCTGGCTGCTGCCATCGTCGCAACGATCGACCAGATGCAATTGCGCGTGATGGTGAAACCACCGTCTCCTAGTATCAAATAGAGACCGACACAGGGAAGTTCGCTTGTTGGTCGCTCGACGGTGGGCTCGCACCGACCGGGGCAGGTGATGCGAGCCCGGCCGAGTCTTGCGGGACCTCGACCAGCAGCGATCACCCACTCGCTGCCGTTCTATCAACAAGCCCCCAAATTCCAGGTTCCGCTAATGTACAAAAAGCCCACCAACCGTTGAGGTAGTGGGCAGTTTTGGGAGACACTGATATGGGAACAGTGCGACCGCCCGAGGTAGTGTGCTGAGAGTTCTGCAAATTCGCTGAGAGAGGGCGGTCATGGCAGGCTGGTGATGTTCAACGTCACCGATTCCCTGGA
>NZ_JAMYUS010000053.1:0-4908 GCF_040323255.1 Mesorhizobium sp. M0052
GTTGGCCGCGTGACAGTGAGCTATGCTGGAGATTGGGGTGACGAGGCTGATCAAGCCTTCCAACAGTACCAGCCTGATCAATTACAGCGAGAGCTACCGGTCCGGAGATCGCATCAGCGCCTCTGTCGTCAAGAGAGCTGTTCTGCTTGACCCCAGCCATGGAGCTCAACGCCCCGCGTCGGAGCGCTCCCTGCTTCTGAAGGAAGCCATTAGGTCCGCTCGGGCTTGATCGGAGGCTTGGCTGATGGACGTCGTGGTTGCTTCGCTCAGTTGCCGCCCCATGGCGCGGCTTTGCGGATTATCAGTCCTCTGCCTCTTCGCCGGTCTCAACAGCGCTGTGTAATGTTCATTGTTTATGATGACGCCCCCGCTGTTCACGAGGTTGCTCCTGTCAAGTGTACTCGTCAGTCCGTCCTGGGCCTCACGCTTCTTGCCCAAGTGCCGTTCAAACGGCGCTGGCGTGACTTGTTGAGCTCGAGAGATGGGTCCCTGCTCTCCTGCGTGGCCATGAGCTTGTGCCGCGGTCTGCGCAGCGGCGTCCCCAATGGCACGAGCCTCCATGCCGACTGCGTCTTCCGGACGAGCAGCAAGGGCAATTTCGCGCCCGAGTGCGAACTTCCGGACATGAGTTAGTGCACTGATGTCAGCGGTTTTCATATAGCGCTTGGCATCTTCATCCAGCGACCGCTCGTGAAGCCGATCCGCAATCCCCGGCTTTTTGTTTTCAACCAGGCATTGACTGAAACGTCTAAGAGCAGACCCATAGACCTCAACGGTACGGGGTTTCGGCCCCGTCGGCGCTGCCTCGTACGCTTTGATGAGAGCCGCTGTGTACTCTCTGATGAGCACGGCGTCGGCAGGGTGGGGATTCAGGGCAGGGCGGCCCACCACTGGCGCTCCGCCCGCCCACGTCTTGAGACGACCCAGTGACCCAGCCACGGCCGAGGGGCCGCCACCCCAGATCTCGTACTCCTTGCGATCCCGATCCAGCGACGAATCGTGAAGCCGATCCGCAATCCCCGGCTTGTTATTTTCAACGAGCCAATGACCAAAGCCGAAAAGAATATCTACATGGCGCTTGACCGTGATCTCCCCGACCTTACCGGCATAGAGTGCTGACCTCAGCCCTTCGACAAGGGTCGCATCGTTGGAATAAAGAGGACCCTTGTCGGGACCGGAGACCACTTTTGGGCGATCTGGCTGCACCGCCGCCGGCACAGAACGAGCATGGTCACGCAACTCGGACGGTGCGGGGGGATTCAGATCAACCACTGACGAATCCGGCGCATGATGATGGCGCGCCGTTGAGTGACCCGGCTGCAGCACCGAGGCACCCAGCATCGACCCACTGCCTCCGGCGTACGGCGCCGCGGCGTGTTCTTGTCCGCTCCCTTGCATCATGGGCTGCGCCTCCCATGGCAATGCACCCACTTGATGGGTGGGGGCCTGCATCAGCACGCGAGCGCCTGAATTGCCGATCTCGCTCAGCTGCGGCTCAGTGGCAACGTCCTGCAGACGACTGTTCGGGGTCCTTTGCCTCTTCGCTGGTCTCAACTCCGCTGTATCATGCTCACGGTTGATGAGGACCTCCTCGCTTGGTAGCTGGTTGCTCCTGTCCTGTGCAGCGATCCGCTCGTCCGGCGCGCGCTGGTCGCCGTCGCGCCAGCTCAGGGGACGAAAGGACCCTGCGGGATCCGAGGCTTGGTGATGGGGCCCAGTTGGCACGAAAGACGATGCCAGAACAGCGTCGTCTTCATTAGCTTTCCCAGGGGGGAGATACTCTGGCCAACTGTATTCCTCCTGCGGCCCGCTGCGCTGCGCAGCGGCGTCCCCCTTGCTCTCAAGACTTTGAAATTTAAATGGGTCCCCGGGAGCAACGTCTGGCGCTGACTGGCCGAGCCGCTTGATCTGCTGGTGAAACGTCCCAACGGGGCTTTCCTTAACCGCGTCTCGGGCCTGTCGGTCCATGAGTTCAAAGTTCGTAAGATTCTTTGCCGTTCCGAATGTATTGTCACCCCTGAGGCGGGTTTGTAGTGCCTGCCGATTGACGACGAGGTTGTTGAGGTTCAGGTTATCTGGCTGCGATTGCAATCGCCCAACCAGCGCCCGCGTGCCGTCCACCACGTAGACTCCGCAATCCACCACGTTGCTCTGCTGGGCGATGCGGGATACGCCCACGCGGGTCTCCAGGCTGGCGCCCAGATTTTCTGCGAGCTCTTTTGCAAGCGTGTCATTGCATCCGTTGTAGGAGTCATAATGATAGGCAACCGGCCGTTCCCGGTCGCTGCGATCAACGAACAGCAGCGACCAATGGGTGCCGCGCTCCGCAAGAGTCTTACCGCCATCGCTCACTGGCACGAACAGGAAGTCGGCTGTGTCGTTACCGTTCTGATTATGGACGATGCGCTGGAATGCGCTTAGCTTGTCGCTCTCGGAGCCCAAGCGCAGATGATAATTGGCTACGAGGGGATCCACGAACCGCGTCCGGGCGGCGAGATCTGGATTGTTCCCCTGCAACTCCTGCTCCAGGAGTTGGTAATCCCTCTGGATATGTTCGTCGCCTAGCCATTCCAATGCGCCGAGCACCCGCCCGTCTTTAGCTTTCCCAGGGGGCCTCTCTGGCCGACCCAATGCCTCCTGCGTCCCGCTGCGCTGCGCAGCGGCGTCCCCAATGGCACGAGCCTCCATGCCGACTGCGTCTTCCGGACGAGCAGCAAGGGCAATTTCGCGCCCGGGTGCGAACTTCCGGAGATGAGCTAGTGCACTGATCCTCCGGTTACCACCGGAGTTCACATAGCGCTTGGCATCTTCATCCAGCGACCCCTCGTGAAGCCGATCCGCAATCCCCGGCTTTTTGTTTTCATGCAGGTATTCACTGAAACGTATAAGAGTAGATCCATAGACCTGAATGGTACCGCGATTCGGCCCGGTCGCAGGCGCTTCTTTGTACTCTTTGATGAGAGCCGCTGTGTAATCTCTGATGAGCGCGGCGTCGGCAGGGTAGGGATTCCGGACAGGGCGGTCGACCACTGGCGCTCCGCCCGCCAACGTCTTGAGACGACCCAGTGCTCTAGCCACGATCGAGGGGCCACCCCTGCTCTCGTACTCCGAGGGGCCACCCCTGCTCTCGTACTCCTTGCGATCCTGATCCAGCGACGATTCGTCAAGCCGAGCAGCAAATCCCGGCCTGTTATTGTCAAAGAGCCAACGACCAAAGCCGAGAAGAGAATTTACATGGCGCTTGACCGTGCTCTCCTTGACCTTACCCGCGTAAGCTGACCTCAGCCCTTCGACAACGGTCGCATCGTTGGAATAGAGGGGACCCTTGTCGCGACCGGAGACCCCTATTGGAGGATCTGGCTGCACCGCCGCCGGCACAGAACGAGCATGGTCACGCAACTCGGACGGTGCGGGGGGATTCAGATCAACCACTGACGAATCCGGCGCATGATGATGGCGCGCCGTTGAGTGACCCGGCTGCAGCACCGAGGCACCCAGCATCGACCCACTGCCTCCGGCGTACGGCGCCGCGGCGTGTTCTTGTCCGCTCCCTTGCATCATGGGCTGCGCCTCCCATGGCAATGCACCCACTTGATGGGTGGGGGCCTGCATCAGCACGCGAGCGCCTGAATTGCCGATCTCGCTCAGCTGCGGCTCAGTGGCAACGTCCTGCAGACGACTGTTCGGGGTCCTTTGCCTCTTCGCTGGTCTCAACTCCGCTGTATCATGCTCACGGTTGATGAGGACCTCCTCGCTTGATAGCTGGTTGCTCCTGTCCTGTGCAGCGATCCGCTCGTCCGGCGCGCGCTGGTCGCCGTCGCGCCAGATCAGGGGACGAAAGGACCCTGCGGGATCCGAGGCTTGGTGATGGGGCCCAGTTGGCACGAAAGACAATGGCAGAACAGCGTCGTCTTCATTAGCTTTCCCAGGGAGCTCGCGCCCGAGTTCGGACTTCCGGAGATGAGCTAGTGCACTGATCCCACCGGAGTTGTTATAGCGCTTGGCATCTTCATCCAGCGACCCCTCGTGAAGCCGAGCCGCAATCCCCGGCTTTTTGTTTTCAACCAGGTATTCACTGAAACGTCTAGGAGCAGATCCATAGGTCTGAATGGTAGCGGGATTCGGCCCGGTCGGCGCTGCCTTGTACTCTTTGATGGGAGCCGCTGTGTAATCTCTGATGAGCGCGGCGTCGGCAGGGTCGGGATTATTCAGGACAGCGGCGCGGTCCAGCACTGGCGCTCCGCCCGCCCACGTCTTGAGATGACCCACTGCTCTAGCCACGTCCGAGGAGCCACTCTTGCTCTCGTACTCCTTGAGATCCGGATCCAGCGACTCCTCGTGAAGCCGAGCAGCAAATCCCGGCCTGTTATTATCAAAGAGCCAACGACCAAAGCCGAGAAGAGAATTTACATGGCGCTTGACCGTGCTCTCCAATGCTGACCTCAGCCCTTCGACAACGGTCGCATCGTTGGAATAAAGAGGACGCTTGTCGGGACCGGAGACCCCTATTGGAGGATCTGGCTGCACCGCCGCCGGCACAGAACGAGCAGGGTCACGCAACTCGGACGGTGCGGGGGGATTCAGATCAGCCACTGACGAATCCGGCGCATCATGATGGCGCGCCGTTGAGTGACCCGGCTGCAGCACCGAGGCACCCAGCATCGACCCACTGCCTCCGGCGTAGGGCGCCGCGGCGTGTTCTTGTCCGCTCCCTTGCATGAGTTGCGCCTCCCATGGCGATGGTAGAAGGTCCGCGTGCGGAATCGAGTCGAAATATCCCGACAAATCAGCGTCGACCATCTGCTTTTGCGACCGAGCCAGCGTTTCGGCCACCGCGGCCTCGCCAACCGCGGAGGGCGTCTCCTCAGCCCTGGCGAACGCTGGCCCGGCAGGCGCCGCCGGCACAGA
>NZ_JAMYUS010000054.1:0-4228 GCF_040323255.1 Mesorhizobium sp. M0052
GTAGGGAGTAGGGAGTAGGGAGTAGGGAGTAGGGAGTAGGGAGTAGGGAGTAGGGAGTAGGGAGTAGGGAGTAGGGAGTAGGGAGGGAAGCTCCGCATTCCGTGCAAGGAGCAGCACCCACTGCTGCCTAATCCCTACTGCCTAAACCCTAGCCCTACCCAGCCTTCACCAGCACCGCGCTGTCGAACTCCAGCACCTTGTCGCCCGTCGAATCGAATCCTTCCGAGCGCAGCGCGAGCAGCCGCCAGCCGGGGCGATTGGCCAGCGGGCGGTGGGAGACGGCCGTGCGGGTGAAGGTGACGGTTTCTCCGGCATAGACCGGCTTTGGCCATTTCAGGCTCCTGAAGCCGGGGGAGGGGCCGAATTCTGGTACCGGGCCGGGTCCGGTCCATTGAGAAGCGTCCATAGGATTTTTGAGATTGAGCTTCATCCAGGTGGCCGCGGTGTGCCAGCCTGAGGCGCAGAGGCGGCCGAACACGCTTTTCTTCGCCGCCTCCTCGTCGACATGAAAGACCTGTGGATCGTATTTGCAGGCGAACGCCTTGATCGCCTCGGCTTCGAATGTGTGCGAACCGAGGTTGATGGTATCGCCGATGCGGAAGAACGCGTCGAGGCTCATGCGCCGGCCTCGCGGGTCAAGAACATGACAGTGTTCTCAAGTTCGAAGACGCTTTCACCGCGCTGGTTGAACAGTTCGCTGCGCAAGGTGACGAGGCCGAGCTGAGGCCTGGATTTCGACAGGCGCCTGGCAAGCACGCTGGTGCTGCCGGCCAGTGTGTCGCCGGCCAGCACCGGCTTCTTCCATTTGACCTGGTCGATGCCGGGCGCGCCTTGCGCGGTCGAGTCGAGCAGGAAGGCGTCGCACAGCATGCGCATGAAGATCGCGCAGGTGTGCCAGCCGGAGGCGGCCAAGCCGCCAAGGATGCTGGCCTTGCCGGCGGCTTCGTCGAGATGCATCGGCTGCGGGTCGAATTCGGTGGCGAATTCGATGATTTCGGCCGCACTCACCTGCTTGGCGCCGAGGTCGATCGATGCGCCCTCGGTGAAATCCTCGTAGGCCCAGCTTTTTGCGGTCATGATCCCAATCCGGTTGTACGATCACCGGGCATCCGGATGCCGTCCGGGCGGCGTTTGGTCAAGCGAATTCTATTGGGCCTACAACCAGCCGCGGCGGCGGAAATACCAGAACGGCAGGATCGCCGACAGGATCATCAGGCCGATGGCGAAGGGATAGCCGAGCTCCCATTTCAGCTCCGGGATGACGTCGAAATTCATGCCGTAGATCGAAGCCACCAGCGTCGGCGGCAGGAAGATGACGGCGGCGACCGAGAAGATCTTGATGATGGCGTTCTGCTCGATCGAGATCATGCCGAGCGTCGCGTCGAGCAGGAACGAGATCTTCTGCGACAGGAAGGTGGCGTGGTCGGCGAGCGACAGCACGTCGCGCGATACTGTCTTGATGCGGGCGCGGACGTCCTTGCTCATCTTGATCTGGGTCGCGACATGGGCAAGGAAGCCGGTGAGGCGCTGCAGCGAGATCAGGCTGTCGCGGATCGAGGAGGCAATGTCTTCCTTGCGGCCTATGGCCTTGAGCAGTTCCTGGAAATCGCGATTGCGCTTGTTCACCTTGGTCGACCGCGCCTCGAAGATGTCGCGCGAGATCGTCTCGATGTCACGGCCGGCGCGTTCGAGAATATCGGCTAGGCGATCGACGATCGCCTCCAGCAGGCCGATCAGGATGGTGTTGCCGGTGGTGCAGCCTGTCGCCACCTTCTCGGCGCGCAGGGGAAAGGTCTTGAACGCCTTCGGCTCATGATAGCGGATGGTGACCAGTCTCGGGCCGGCAAGCACAAAGGTAACCGGTGACATCAAGGGATCATCGATTTCGGTCTGCGCCGGCAAGGTGGCGGTCATGAAGTAGGCGCCGTCCTCGATGTAGAGGCGGCTCGAAATCTCGATCTCCTCCATCTCCTCGCGCGTCGGGATGGCAACGCCGAGCCAGGTCTCGATCGCTGTTTCTTCTTCCTTGGTCGGGTTGAGAAGGTCGGCCCAGACGACGTGATCGCCATTGGCAACGAGATCGTCGGCGGGGCGCAGGCGGTCATTGTCGACGACGAAGGCCTTGATCATCGTCGGTCTCCCTTGGCGGATTAAAGGGTGCGTTCAGATTGACGCGTCGTGTCAGATTGCACGGCTCTTCGCCGCGTGAGCCGACCGTGCGCCCGCCGCTTAGACTTGTGAGGTGACAAAATCAAGACAGGCGACCGAATGGCAGGACGGGCTCCGGCCGCTTGAAAACCCTTGTCGAGGGGCTGATACCGTTGCCGCTGTTGGACCTGGTCTATCTCCCCCAAGCTCGTCGTGGTACAGCCGACCCAAAAGCCTCGTTGTGAACAAATTCCTAGAGTATTTCTTAGAGTGACGTTTACAATGTCTATGCCACTCTTCCATCAACACGGAAGGTGATTTGATGGCCGAAACATCAATCGAATGGACAGATGCGACCTGGAACCCGGTCGCCGGCTGCACCATCCTCACTGCCGGATGTACAAATTGCTACGCGATGAGGATGGCTGCTCGGCTGGAGGCCATGGGAGTCGACAAGTATGCGGGGGTGACACGCAAAACCGGCGGCAAAGCGAAATGGACAGGCAAGATTAAGCTCGATCACGCATCGCTTTCTGTTCCGCAAGAATGGAAGAAACCCAAGCGTGTCTTCGTAAACTCAATGTCGGATCTCTTCCATGCGGAAGTGCCAACGGCCTTCATCGCTGAGATATGGCAGGTCATGGCAGCTACGCCTCGCCACACTTATCAAATTCTGACAAAGCGGCCCGATAGGATGTCGGAAGTACTTTCCTCCCCCGAGTTTAATGTGCTTCCGAACGTCTGGCTCGGCACCAGTGTCGAAGATAGTCGTGTGCTGTACAGGCTGGATGAACTCCGGGCGGTTCCTGCGGCCGTGAGATTTGTTTCATTCGAACCCCTGATCGGCTCTGTCGCCGGCGCCAATCTTAAAAGCATTCACTGGGCAATCGTCGGAGGCGAAAGCGGACCGCAGGCTAGGCCGCTAGACACCCGATGGGTGGACGAGATTTTCGACCAATGCACCGATGCGGACACAGCGTTCTTCTTCAAACAGTGGGGCGGCAAGAACAAGAAGGTGACAGGCCGCACCTATCGTGACCGGCTTTGGGACGATCTTCCCGATTTGAGAATATGAGAGGCCATCTTTGTCGCTAGTGCGACTGCGGCCGGACTAGTGTTTGACACAGCGAAAAAAAGTGAAGCCAGTGGCGCGCCGCCTTTGTGATGAAGGCGAACTGGGTCCAAAACAGCCCCTTTGAATACTGTGCGCAGGCGCTCCTTCACGTAGGATTCGATAGCGTTCACATCCGCTCGTCGAACTGCTTGCCCGTTCGTTTCGAATAGGTCTTGGCGCGCACCTTCGTGACCATACCAACGCTCCCGCCAATCGGTTGCTCCTAGAACGCGATCCAGGCTTGCCTGCTTGCTCGGATCGAGCTTTGCTGGGTCATGGGGAGCATTTCGGTAGAGACCTGATAACGGAAAGAAATACCAACAGTCTAAGGCTTCTGTTGCTGCGATGGCCTTTACCGTGTTCCAGGAAACCTCCATGCCGTAGGGATCGAGAAAGACAACGCCACGAATTCCACGGCCGACAGTCTCCGGTCCGCGCCAATTTGTGCGCTTGCAAAGGCGCTGGACAAGATCGTTAGCATCCCCGTTTCGAGCAATTATCTTGCGATCGGGATACTCAGAGATCAGCTCCTCGAGCTGCGCAAAACGGGAATTATCTTGTTCGATCAGCACGATAGAATGCATCGGCGGGTCGACCTCGATTGCAATCCTGGCTGATCCCCGTGTGGTTACTTCTTCTGGTTCTGCCATTTCTGAACCGAAGAGAGGAAGACCGGGGCGGACTTCTGTACGGGTCCCCGAGCCGGCAAAAGCGTCGATGTAAACGCAAGCGAAATCCTGATCGCGCAAAGCGATAGCGAAGGCTTGGAGATATTCCTGTAAGCAACGGAGCTTTTTAGGGGTGTCTGGCCCCCCAAAGACGTGTGTTACCATCGTCGTCATCCTCCACCCTCGTACATCGATACGCAGAATGAGTGGAGTGGTTGTGTGCGTCAAGTTCTGCAAAATGGGCGATCATGATGCTGGTCATGCGGCTTGGCGCAGAGCGAGCTTCTTGTGCTCGCGC
>NZ_JAMYUS010000055.1:0-2800 GCF_040323255.1 Mesorhizobium sp. M0052
CTTGGCGCTGCGGCGGACGCATAGGGGGAGAGAAGTGTCACCTATGTATCCGGTTCAAAGTGTTACCCATCTATCGGCTGGACAGACCGACTTCCGGCTAAATCGTGCTCGACTACAAGTGCCGCGATGGCTGCCGCGATCTTCGCGCCGCCTTGCACTGACGGTTCGATAGGATTGGCGAAGTCCGCGTCCTCATTCGATACCAAGCGCAGGTCGACGAGCGGCAAACCGCGCGAGAACGCCGCCCGGGTGATGACGTCGTTGAGGACCGTCAGGGCAGTTGCGGCAAGTCTACGACGCTGTGGGTCGGGAAAGCGCGCCTCGTAGATCGTGCAGACAGCGGTGGGTAGGTTTTGGCCCAGCGCCCCCTCGAGCATCGTACAGTAGTCCTGCTCGAATTCCTCCCGGATATCGCTGATCCTGTCCAGAACCTCGGCCACCGAACAGGCCCCCTGCTCCACAATCCCTGCATGACGAAGAGCATCATTGCCACCGACGCTGACGACAAGATGGCTAGCATCCTGGGGGAGCCGTTCAAGCTGCCGCTCGACGCCGCTTGTGACGGCGCCGTCGACGGCGTTTAGCGCTGCACGCCACCCCTCCGGCAACCGCTCCCGCAGCTGCCGCACTACGTCGGGCCCGTGCGCGACATAGGCAGCGTTGTCAAAGATCGAATCCCCGAGAAGGACGACGTGTGGCATCGGATGCTCCGTTGAGGCCTCTGCCAATGCTGCATCAGCAGAGGAGGTAAGGTGGTGGGTTGTGACCGCGGCAGCGAGCACGGTCAGGAGATCACGGCGAGTCAGGCCACCTACAGAACGGAACGGCATCTCAGCCGTCCAGGAACGCCAGAAGCGCGGCATTCACCGCGCTGGCCTCTTCGCGCTGTACCCAATGCGTCGCCTTCTCGAACGTCTGCAGGCCCCGATCGTTGCAAAGGGCCAGACTGCGCTCGGCCAGGCCATATTCCAGAGCTTGGTCCTGCATCCACCACAGTACAAGGGTCGGCGTCGTGATCCGCTCCTTCAGGCTTGGGCGGAAGCGCAGCGCCCGATACCAGTTGAGCATGCCTGTCAGCGCCCCCGGCCGTTCCCAGGCCTGCCGATACTCTGCGATTTCCTCCGCCGTGAAGGCATCTGTTCGGCTGGATTTGATGAGCGCCCGTGCCAGCAGAGCCGAGCGCCCCGCCCCCAGAAAAGCCTCCGGCAGCAAGGGGAACTGGAAGAAGGCCGGCATAGCTGCTCCGCAGGAACTGGGTCGGAGATCGCAAGGAATGGGCAAGCAGCACCTCGGGATGGGGCGCGTTCAGGATGACGAGCCTTTCCAGGCGGTGCGGCAGCTTTGCGCCTGCGGCCCAGGCGACGATACCGCCCCAGTCATGACCGACGAGGTGAAACCTTCCGATGCCGAGCGCGTCGGCGATGGCAACGACATCGCCGACGAGCTTGGGGAGCGTGTATTCACGGATGGCTTTCGGCTTGTCACTGGTGTTGTAGCCCCTCTGGTCGGGAACGATGACCCGGAATCCGGCGGTAGCGAGCGCATCGATCTGCCGTCTCCAGCCGATCCAGAAGTCGCCGGGAGCAGTCTGTCCCGGTCCAGCCGCTAGGCTGGCAGCAGCGGAGGCGTCGATCAAAGTTAATATCTCGCGGAGTTGACGAGGAGTTCTGATAAGCAAGTTTCAATTTCGCGCTATTTCCCGCAAATTCGAGAGCGTGAGGAATTGAAACCATTCGTTGATGAATCAGGCGTTTTCGCCGGCCTGTCACGCCGGAGGTCGCGGGTTCGAGCCCCGTCACTCGCGCCATTTAACCGTTTGCTGGTTAAATGGTTTCGCGCAAGTAGGCTAAGGCCATGTCAGAAAAATCCGCCATTCTAGCAAGTGTAGGCAGGGCTAAAGAAAAGCCCGCCACCGTGAGGCAGCAAGGCTGGTTCTCTCAGGCGCCTTTTACCGCCGGCCTTCATGGGGCGGGGTTGCGGATGTCGCTGGCCGGCCTTTCGACGTCATTGAACCGAGAAACTCCTCCAGACGTTCCAAGCGCGCCTTCTTGCATCGCAGTGTGTTCGCGACGTCGTGAAGTGTGGATTGACCCCTAGAATTGGCGGCAGCGATCAAATCTATTTCGAGCCGATCGATATCGCTGCGCAACTCGCGAGCCTCAGCTTCCCTCAAACCCTTGATCCATCCAGCCCCGCGCATCGCCAGCACGCCATCCATCGAACAAGGTCGTATGATATCAACGAATTTGCTAACAACCCTGTCTTGGACCTGCTCGAATTTTACGCACTGCTAATATGAAGCGCTCAGCCACTGTGAGGCTGCGGCTTCAAAGTATCCCTGCGTTCGCGCCGCTCGACTGGCGTAATTCTTGTCGATTGGAAGGAGCCGAGCAATGGACAAATTAAGCATCGGGGCTGATCAAGCCAAACACTGGCGTAACAAGGCTTTGCAAGGTCGCCGCAGGCGCCTTTCGCGAAACTTCGTGTCGTGGGTTCTCATCCTGCTGGGGATCGCAATTCTCTCTGGTCTGATTGCCTTGAAGGCATGGGGGATTCACATCCTCGGGGTTGCGATCTAGAATCGGTCCATGGAAACGGTTTTCGATGATATCGCCCAAGCCCCGCCTGGACGTAAAGCGCTACGGGAGCCGGCTTGCGTTTGGCCCCGACTGGGGCGATGCTGAAGGTGGGGAAATTGCGTATTCGCAAAATACGTTGCTGGTGGGGACTTCTTGATGTTCGTCGACTTGTACGAAACGCTGGAGATCAGCCCAAACGCCAACTCGGAAACTCTAGAGCG
>NZ_JAMYUS010000056.1:0-2742 GCF_040323255.1 Mesorhizobium sp. M0052
GGGGATAGCCATTATTGCAACCCAGGTCATCGACTGGTGCTGCGCGTCGACTTCATCTTTGGCCTCGCGCCCACCACGACCCTGCGCAAGCATGTGGCGGATCTGGAGGCCAGCACGACAGCACGCCTGGAAGCGTCGGCCAAGAGAGGCAAGGTCCGCATGTTCAAGGAGCTCATTGACGGCGCCCGCGGCGCGGCCGGGCCGGCAGCACTCAGGCGACTATAACGGGCGCAGAGCCGACCCTGCGGCTTCCAGACATTGTCGTGTACAGCTTCAGACCCTCAAGCCGAGCCCGCATGGCCTCGCTTACCTTTTACGGGGCGGCGGTACGTCCAAGCCGGTTCAACAGTTAAGAATTTCGCAAAGACGATACCCCCGGATCCTCGATCTTCCGCTGCCACTTCCCGCATTCGCCGAGGCGGTCAATGACGCGCCCTTCACAAGGTTATCCGGCAAGCATCTGGATGCGAGAGATAATGTTGCCGGAAGCATCTTTCATGGCTTCTACACCTGCCTGAACGCCAGAACCGCGTTCGTGCCGCCAAAGGCGAAGGAGTTGCTCAGTGCCACGCGCACCTTGCGCTCGCGTGCCACATTGGGCGTGACGTCGAGATCGCAATCGGGGTCCAGCTCACGATAATTGGCAGTCGGCGGGACGACGCTCTCGCGGATAGCCATCACGCAGGCGATCAACTCGAGCGCGCCGGACGCGCCGAGGCAATGCGCGTGCATGGACTTGGTAGAAGAAATGGACATTGAGAAGGCGTGCTGACCGAAGACGCGCTTGATCGCCGCCGTCTCGATCTGGTCGTTGGCCTTGGTGCCGGTGCCGTGCGCGTTGAGATAGTCGACATCCTCGGCGTCCAGCCTGGCATCGGCAAGGCAGGCCCGCATTGCTGCCTCCGGCCCCTCGACAGTCGGCGCGACGATGCCGGACGCATCGGCGGAAAGGCCGACACCGGCAATTTCGGCAAGGATGGTGGCGCCCCGAGCCAAGGCATGCTCGTAGCTTTCCAGCACAGCCATGCCGGCGCCTTCACCAAGCGACAGGCCCTGGCGATCGGCCGAGAATGGCCGGCAAGTATCGGGCGAAAGCACGCGGATCGCTTCCCATGCCTTCAGCACACCCCATATGAGCGGCGCTTCGCTGCCGCCGGCAAGCATCACGTCGGCCCGGCCGAGCCTGATCTGGTCCACCGCGCAGGCAATCGCATGGTTTGCCGAGGAACAGGCGGACGTGACGCCGAAGACCGGCCCGCGCAGGCCGAGACTCATGCTGACCTGGCCGGCAGCGGCACCCGGCATTGCCTTGGGTACAGTCAAGAGAGCGGCACGCTTACCGCCCAGAAGGATGGCGCGGTAGGTTTGCTCGATCGCATCCCACCCGCAGCCGCCAACGCCCACCGTCGCACCGAAGCGATAGCTATTTCCCTCTTTGGAGGAAAGTCCGGCCTGACGCATGGCTTCGCGCGCCGCAAGCACAGCGAGCAGGCTGAAGCGGTCCATGGAGATGAGTTGCTTGCTGTCGATGTCATGCTCCGGCAGGGCCTTGATCTCGGCACCGATCCTGACCCTCAATTCATGGAACTCGGAGTTGACGATTGGGCCAATGGCGGAGCGGCCTTCTCGCATCTCTGTCCAAATGGCGGCGGCGTTGGTTCCAAGCCCGCAAATCCCGCCAATCCCAGTAATCACGACGCGCCTGTCCATTCACACCCCCGTAGGGAGCAAGCTGCGCACGGCTTCCACCATGCCCCCAACATTCTGGAGATCGGACCATGCCTCGGCCGTATTCATCTCGATCTCGATGCCGTAGGCCTGCTCCAGGTCCCAGAGAACGTCCGCCAATCCCAGTGAATCGATACCGAGCGAAGTCAGTCCCGTGGCAGCCGTTATTTCGCCGCCCGTGGCAGGCGCTATGCCGCCCTCCGACGCGGCGCGCTTCTTGATCATTGCGATTATTTCGTTGGCGAGTTGATCTGCCATCTTGTTCCTTTCCAGCTTGCGTTTTCGGCGTCGTTCAAAACCCGAGTCGCGTCGCGTTGCCAAAATTGCCCCTCATAGAGCCTGTGCGCCGACCAAGCCCAATGCCCATAGGAACCGGACGAGTTCCGGCTTCTGCGGCGTCAGCCCGATGACGAAGAAAAGTCGCCGGCCTCCCGCTTTTGCGCCAGCACATCAAGAATCTGCGTGTAAATGGATAGGAACCGTCGTCAAACGTCAGCTAAACGCTGCGACGGTGGGTGCTGTCAGCGTATTCACTCGGCACCTCATATGTAATCGAGATGTTTCATAGCTCCGGACCAGTTGCGATCAACTATGTACCGGTCGCCATTCGTCGGAGAGTTCGACATGATTTGGAGCGCTGCCTCTCATTCCCAGTACAATCTCCACCGCACGCGACAGATTTCCTCTTTCGGGCTCTTCTCAAGGGACTCGCCACGCGATAGAGGCAGTGATCGGCGCACGTGAGATCCTGCCAGGTCCATGCGACATTCCGGAAAATTGGTAAAATCGTTTGTTTCAATCAAATTCATCCACGCTATGGATAGCTAAGCATGCGTTTCAAAGGGCTCGATCTGAATCTTCTCGTCGTTCTCGACGCGCTGCTTAGCGAGCGCGGCCTCACGGCGGCGGCACGCAGCATCAACCTAACCAAATTCATGGGGGTTGGTGGATGTGGCGCAAGCCCGTTGAAATGACGTAGGATTTGGTTGCTTAAGCCGATCCGAAATTTCCCGG
>NZ_JAMYUS010000057.1:0-2711 GCF_040323255.1 Mesorhizobium sp. M0052
CGTGGTGTTGCCGAGCTTGCGCGAGAGCAGCGCGCCGTTGGCGTCGTAGGCGTATTTGAGTGTCGTCGATCCCGTCACCGCCTGGGCGAGCTGGGTGTTGGTGCTCGTGTAGGTGTAGGTGGTCGAGGTCGCTCCCCCGTTGACCAGCGAACGGGTCAGCCGGTTGCCGGCGGCATCATAGGTATAGCTGTCGTTGCCATAGGTACCCACCCCGTTCGTGACCCGCCCGACCAGATCATACTGGAAGGTTTGCGTCAGGCTGGGAGTCACCCCATCGGTTAGGCTGGCGATGTGGCTGGCCGCATCGTAGCCGATGGTGAGATCCTGAGCGGCGCCGGCCTGGATCCGGGTCAACCGGTAATCCTGGTCGTAGCTGTAGGTCATCTGCACGCCGTTGCCCTGCGCCAGGGCGTTCATCGAGCCGAACGGCAGGTATTGCCCTCCCGAGGCAAGCGTCACCGTCGAAGCCGTGACGTTCAGCTTGCTTGTGATGCCAACGACGCGGCCTTGCGCATCGCGTTGGTAGCTGACGAGCAGCCCGGAGGGATAGGTGATCTGGGTCAGGTTCTTATCCAGGTCGTAGCCATATCCGGCTGCATACTGAATAGAGGAGATTGTCCGATTTTCGCTGACCACATTGCCGTGTATACTTTCAGACTTTCTTTTTGTTTGACGCAAAAAGCACTCCGCCCGAGATGGCGAAGGCGAACGCTGCGAAATACAGCCACGTCAATTCCGGTTGCTCACACTCGGTTAGATAAACGACAGTACCGTGATTGTTGATTGGGTAAGTCCTTCCGAATTCAGGTCGAGGATCGCGCGGCAGCACATTGCTGTAATAAACTATCAATCCGGCATGGAATGCAAAGGAACCCAATCCCAACGCAATCAAGAGCACCGCAGCAAACCGTTTCACCAGATATGCCCAATGGGGGTAACGTTGGTCGTCGTAACTGTGTCCGCTCCGCCCTCGCCCAACCCAGCCCCAAGCGTAATCCCCGCTCCGGCTATGGATCGACCGTTAGCTCCTTTCCCAAAAAAACCATCGCCCGACGCATGCGGTCCCCAACCTCCTCCAAGGCTAACGTTGTTGAAGGGACCGTTCAAGTCGTCAATTGAGCATGCGTTGGGCGAGTAGGCAACTGATACTCCTCCTGAAACATCTGCCCCCACCCCAAGTCCTCCGCCAGCAGCGTAGTAAGTACCGAGCGCGCCTGTACCATCAATCGCAAGCCCAGCCGAGAACTGTACAACTACTGGGCCGAATTGGAAATTCAACGCAAGACCCAGCTGTCCGGTCCAAAGACCAAGAGGATCAATTAGGCTAACCGGGTTGCCTAAAGCATATGCATACAGATTGATACCGCCGTTGAGCCCGATCGGGTCTGGCTCGATGTAGCGGCCGGTGGCTGGGCGCGTAGTCGCGGAAGTAGTTGTAGTAGAGAGCGCTGGTCGGGTCCTCCTGCTGGCCGGGGAAGCGTTGCGGATTGGCGCTGGTGGCGCCGACCGGCTGGGAGACGGTGTTGCCGAAGATGCCGGCGACACGCTGCCAGGCGACGGCCGCGGGCGACCCGTACAGCATCTTCTGCGGCTGGGACACCTGGTCATTCAGGATGTAGAAGACATCGCCGGCCAGGTTCTCGATGGCGAACGGCTTGCCCTCCGCAATCACCGAACCGGAGTACCAACAAACAAATTGCCTGCAACGACGGTCTAACCGGGTGTGGCGCTACCGAGTTATATCTCCTCACTTTCGACAATTAGGCCTCTGCGGCCCGATGTATCGGCCCCTTGTCAGGGGCAGAGTAGCTTAACCGGCGCGCCATCCTTCAAGAGATAGGCTTCCCTGCACTGCCTACCATCTACTTGTACTTCGCGCGAGCCCACGTCAAACGCATGAAAGAACTCTGCAAACGAGGTATGACCATCACCGTTCCAATCCATATCTTGCCACGAAAATCCCTTCCCGAATGTCTGATCGGCAACGATCGCCAAAGGAATTGCAGCAATGATAGCGAGAATGAGGATTCCACGTTTTTGCAGAGCCTTCCCCCTTACTGGTATGGAGTCCACGGTGCACTTGGAACCCACCAAGGCGCTTTGTCGGCTGGATTGGCAGGATAGTAGTTGTAGTTATTCCCATTCGCTAGTCCGTCAAAGACCAGGTTGTCTCTGATTTGTGACGGTGTTGGTGTGAAGGCCCCGAACGGATACCCAAGCTCTTCCAAACCATGCTGAAGTGGATCAGTACAATTAGAGGAGAACTTATCATAGGAATGATCTTTTCCGTAACTTCTTAGGCCGCCCTCTAGTTGATTTTCCTGAGCGTGGGTCAAGCTTAAGGGGAAACCCAAAGCGTCCCTGAACTTGTTTCGATCCAGATAGTCATCCTTTGGTTCAATCGCCATTCCGTTCGTGTTCCACGAATAGACTGTACCATTGATATTGACTGCGACATGGCCAAAAGATGAGGCGAACCAGCCAACGGGCTTGAAGAAGATGGCTTCTGTATAGAGCCCAAACCGATCCACCCGCCGGGTGGGATTCCCTTCGACGTATGTATACAAATTGATACCGCCATTGAGCCCGATCGGGTCTGGCTCTATGTAGCGGCCGGTGGCTGGGTCGTAGTCGCGGAAGTAGTTGTAGTAGAGAGCGCTGGTCGGGTCCTCCTGCTGGCCGGGGAAGCGTTGCGGATTGGCGCTGGTGGC
>NZ_JAMYUS010000058.1:0-1881 GCF_040323255.1 Mesorhizobium sp. M0052
TCGATGCCGGCACGGAAGTTGCGCAGCTTGCGATACACCCAGCGGCTCTTGACCATGTCCTCGATCTTGATGCCGCATTTTTTGTGGAAGGCCATGTCCTTCACGCCCCAAGCCTTGGCCTGGATCAGATTGGCGCGGCTAGCATAGCCGCCATCGGCGGCCGCCTGACGTGGCGGCTCGCCATATCGGTCGATGTGGCGCTGAAGCATCGGCAGCAACCGCTCGCTGTCGGCCGGATTGCCGGCTTCGACGATGAGGTCGAGAACCATGCCGCTCCTGCCCGTCGTCAGGTTGAGCTTATATGAGGAAGGTAAAGACGGAACGGGTGTGTCAGGGCAACATTTCTTCACCTTCTCGATGTGTTGCGGAATCCATGATCTGAGCCCGATGGCATGACGCGGCCCGTTTATCCGAGCCCAATCCAACTTATATACGGTCGCTGCTCGAAACAGCGGCACCAACATCCCGCTTGCGGCGGGTACGGGCTCAGGAGGACTGGACCATTCTTGTGGCGGGGCATTTCAGGCCATCCCAACCTTCGGTTCGTCCACCTGGATCCGCCAGGACTGATCAGGCCCTGGAAGAAGTGCTTAGTTCACATTCCATGGGTGAGCGGCAATCGGCATCAGGCGCTCTTCATGACCGCCCCCTCGATGACGACGCCGGCGTTGACGTATTTCCACAGCGCCACGAGTAGCTTGCGGGCGAGCGCCACAATCGTCGCCTTCTTGAGGCGCCCGCCGTTCTGCTTCACCCGCTCCTTGAACCACAAGGAGAGCGCCGATTGCGATTGATGGCGCAGCCATAGCCACGCGAGCTGGATCAGCGTAGTTCGCAGCCTTGGATTGCCGGATTTCGAAACGCCCTGGTCGTGTGAGACGGAGCCGCTTTGCCAGGGGGTCGCCGCCAGGCCGGCGTAGGCGGCCAGCTGTCGTCGGTTGTCGTAGTGCCGCGACAGGCCCTCCGTCCACAGCACGGCGGCAAACTCCTGCCCGATGCCCTTCAGGTCGAGCAGCATGGCCGGGGCTGGCGAGGCACTCTGCTCGGTCGCAAGCATGGCGTCGCGCTCGGCCTCGACCGCCTTGATCTGTTCCATCAGCAGCTCCAGCCGTTCGAGTTCGCGATCAATCTGCTGCTTCAGATGGTCCGGCAGCGGATGCCCGTCGCCGGTCTTCAGCGCCTCAAGGCACCTGCGCCGATCGCGCCGCAACGGCTCGTAGCCGGAGACACCCTGTGCAAACAGCAGGCCTTTGATGCGGTTGACATGGCGGGTCCGCTCGTTCGTCAAGGCCTTGCGCTCACGCGAGAGGCGGCGGCGGTCCTCTTCCTCGGGGGTGGGCACCCGCAGCATGGCGCAGACGCGCGGCTCGCCCCTCTTATAGGCGAGCAGCGCGCGCACCAGCGCCTCGCCGTCGATCTTGTCGGTCTTTGCCTGACGCCGCCGGCGTGAGGTGGCAATCGAGGCCGGATCGACGACGTGGCTTTCGATTCCTTCGGCCTGCAGCACCCTGTGGATCCAAAAGCCGTCGAGCCCAGCCTCTTGGACGACTATGATCGGAAAGCATTTCCCGGTCCGCGCCTCGGCCTTCCGGTTGAGCTCGGCAAACCGCGCCAGCATGCCGACCACGTCGCCGGCCGCCACTGCGTGTTTCGACATCTTCTCGCCAGCGCCCGGCGACAGAGGTGATCAGCCATTTCGAGCGGCTGAGTTCCAACGAGACGAAAATTGCGCCAAGATCAGTGCGGATGGCGGTCAACGCATCGGGTCGGTGTGCTGCAACGGGCATGCTCGGCCTCCAAGGTAGGGTGTCTAGGGTTTAGCAACCTCACCTTTGCCACAGCGCAGGTCGCTATCCACCCTCCTCATAGGATCTTGTGGCC
>NZ_JAMYUS010000059.1:0-1205 GCF_040323255.1 Mesorhizobium sp. M0052
TCCATGTTGATATAGCGGTTGGCCTCCATCCAGTTTTCGTTGGTTTCGACGGCCAGCGCCCTGACCAGGCGCAGGCAGCTTTCGGCGTTCGGGAAGATGCGCACGACATAGGTGCGCCGGCGGATTTCCTCGTTGAGCCGTTCAAGCATGTTGGTGGACTTGAGGTGCTTGTGATGCTGACGCGGCAGCCGGAAGAAAGTCAGCGTCTGTTCTATGGCTTCTTCCGCCCAGGTGGTCAGCCGCGGGTAGCGGGCGGACCATTTGGACAGCCACGCGGCGAGATCGGCCTTGGCCTCGGCGAGATCGCGTAGAGCCAGCGCAGTTCTTGCAGACAATCGTCGCCGTGCTTCCTGGGCAGGTGATCGAGCGCGTTCCTGAGGAAGTGGACGTAGCAGCGCTGCCATGCTGCTTCCGGGATCACCTCGCCGATCGCCGCGACCAGGCCGGCATGGTCGTCGGACACGGCCAGTTCGACGCCTTTGAGACCGCGTCGTTTCAAGCCGACGAGGAAGTCCTTCCAGGCCGAGCGGCTCTCGCGATTGGCCATCTCCACGGCCAGGATCTGCCGGCGCCCGTCCCAGTCGATGCCGACCGCGATCAGCACCGCCTGGCTCATCACGATGCCGGCTTCGCGCACTTTCTCGTAGCGGGCATCGAGAATGAGGTAGGGGAATGGCTCCTGAAGCGGTCGTTCGGCAAACGCCTTCAGGCTCTCGTCCAAGCGCTTGTTGATGGCCGAGATCGACGAAGCCGAGAACGCATGACCGCACAGCTCTTCCGTGATCGCCTTGACCTTGCGGGTCGACACGCCCTGCACATACATCTCCGCAAGCGTCGCAACCAAGGCCCGCTCCGAACGCTGGTAGCGCTCGAACAGCTCGGTGGAGAAGTGACCCGCCCGGTCCTGTGGAACCCGCAGCTCAAGCTTGCCCACCCGGGTGACCAGGGTGCGGCCGTAGTAACCCGAGCGATGCCCAAGGCGCTCAGGCGTGCGTTCGCCCTTCGAAGCACCCAGCGCCTCCTCCATCTCGGCCTCGAGAACCTCCTGCATTACCGAACGGATCACTTCGTGCAGCCCCTCCGGGTTCGAAAGCAGAATGTCTTTGACGGCAGCGCTGGCCGATTTACCTTCTGTCTTGGTCATGGTGGCGTTCCTTCCAGGGAATCGGTGACGTTGAACATCACCAGCCTGCCATGACCGCCCT
>NZ_JAMYUS010000060.1:0-1200 GCF_040323255.1 Mesorhizobium sp. M0052
CGCTTCGCCAGCGCCCTCAGGCTCTCTTGACTATGCTGTATCGCTCGACGGATCGCCTCTGTCGTCGTGGCGCTCCCATGAAGAATCTGGCCCATAGCGCATCCTTTGATTCGGACGAAAAGATCAAAGCCTGGGATCAAACATTTAGATCGGAACTCCGGGAATGTGAATCCCTGTTTGTTCACTGTCGCCCCATTGGGCAACCTGCACGGTTCGCCCGAAACCGTGCAGGCAGCAAAGGTGGCTTAACGCACCACTCTGAAGCCACTCGACTCCAGCGACGCTAGTGCCGTCTCTGCAAAGGTCGCGCAATTGTCCAAAGGATCATTGTTTTCATAGAGCGTGGCTTGATAGGCTGCTGCTATGCCTTCAAAAATGGCAGTTAGAACTTGGTCGCGGCCTCTGGGGGCGTCAGCGGCCGGTTCAACAGTCATCTTTGGTGTTTCTGGGTGTCTGCCTTCCATGAGGAAGTTGAGGAGCGCCGACACGAGCCACTCGGCGCTGTCCCTGTCCAGCTCGAGGAAGGTTGTGTCGTCGTCATCGGTCACCAGTTCCAGTGCGCCTCGCAACGGATTCCGCGATACCACCGTCACGTCACTATCCTGATATTCGACAATTTTGGTCATCACTTTGCTCCATGTTTTTAGTGGCCGCAACGCCGCCATGGGCGCGGAAGCCGGATTGTTGTTGTTTGGAGTTGTGTTTGGGCAGCCGTGCTGCTCGTTGTCTACGACGTAAGGGCTCCCCCATCGTCGGTTATCACGCGGCTTGATTTCCAAAGGTGCCCCGGGCCGCTTCTCTCAAGGCACGCAGTGAAGGTACCTAACCCGCTCGGCCAGTCAAGAGGGCGGAGGGGGCAAGCCATGCGGCTGGCGCCAACCGCTAGCTAGGCTGCCTCGTTATTCCCACCCTTGGAACATTGTAGCCTCGAACACTTCGGGCGTTGCACTGCCCCATCAGTGCACGTTCTCTTGTTCTGTTGGAACTGGCCGGCTGCCGAAAGAAGGCCGGCTTTTTTGTATATAAGCGGACCTGAAATTGAACTGACCCCATAAAGTTGGACGGTTCATTGAGTTGGCAGGTTTAAGGGCTGGTTCCTGTATTGCACAGGGGCCAGCCCTTTCAGTTTCAGTTTGATGCGGCGGTGGTTGTAATAGTCGATGTAGTCCGTGATGGCGTCGTCCAGGCTTTGAACGGTGT
>NZ_JAMYUS010000061.1:0-1144 GCF_040323255.1 Mesorhizobium sp. M0052
CTGCGTTGGAATGCCGACATCTGATACTGCCATCCCTGATCGGAATGCAGGATCGGCCTTTCGTTCTCACCAAGCCGGGCGAGGGCTTTGGTCAGCATATTGTCCACCATTTTGAAGCGTGGCCGCCGCGCCGTCTCGAACGCGACGATCTCGCCATTGTAGAGATCCATGACCGGGGACAGATAGAGCTTGTCGCCGGCCAGGCTGAACTCCGTCACGTCGGTCACCCATTTGCGGTTGGCGCGGTCGGCGCCGAACTTGCGCTGCAACAGATCGGGAGCGGTCCGCCCAGCCTCGCCCCTGTAGGAGCGATACTTCTTCGGCCTGACCAGCGACTTCAATCCCATCCCGGCCATCAGGCTCTGGACGGTCTTGTGGTTGACGCGCCGGCCCAACCGGTGCAGTTGCGCAGTCACCCGGCGATAGCCGTAGCGACCCTTGTGGCTGTCGAAGATGGCCTTGATCGCCGCCTTCAGCGCCGCATGGCGGTCCGAGCGCTTCGCTGCTTTCTGTCTGTAATAGAACGTGCTGCGCGCAAGCTTCGCCAGTTCGAGCAGCCCCTCAAGCGGATGCAACGGCCTTAACGCCTGGACGGCTTGCGCTTTTGAGCGCATGTCCCTGCGTTAAGGCCTCCAGTTTTTTTAGGTAGTCGTTCTCCATCCGCAGATGCTTCAGCTCAGCCAGCAGTTCTTCGCGGCTTTTGGCCTCGTCACTGGCTGCAACAGGCACTGCGGGGACGGCGGCTTTGACATGGGTCGTCCTCTGGGACGTGGGCCGAGCGCCTCTATCCCGCCCGCATGATAGCGCTTCTCCCAGCCCGTCAGGCAACTGGCATTGCGGATATTGAACAATGCAGCCGTCTGCCGATACGACAGACCTTCCTCCCACATTCGCTCAAGCACCGACAGCCTGAACGCCGCGTCGTAACGACCGTACTTAGCAGATAGCCTGGCATCGCCATGCGCCTGGTACAACGCAACCCACTTGCGAACAGTGGCCGCATCAACGCCATGCATCGACGCCGCACTCGCGTAGCTCTCATCCCCGCCTAAAGAGCTATCGACAACCGAGCGCTTGAAACTCTCGCCGTGTCTGGACATGCAAAACCCCCGAAGGTTGTGTCCAACTTTCGGGGGTCAGTTCA
>NZ_JAMYUS010000062.1:0-988 GCF_040323255.1 Mesorhizobium sp. M0052
CTAAAGCGTGTCGCGATTTAAGGGATTCAGGATTCCCATTGATTTGAGTTCGTGATTCATTGCGGTTGAAAGGAGACCGCGATGGGCAAGCCGCTACCGCTTGAGTTGCGTCGGCGTGTTGTTGCGTATGTCGATGAGGGACATGGTCACCGCGAGGCTGCGCGCCATTTCCGCGTTTCGCCTCGCTTTGTGAACAATCTGATCAACCTGCGCCGGCAGACCGGTTCGCTCGAAGCGCGCCGGCAGGGCCATGTGGGTGGCGGCAAGCTTGAGCCGCATGCCGAGTTTGTCCGCTTGCGGTTGGCCGAGACCGGCGAATTGACGCTGGATGAGCTTTGTGTCGAACTGGAGGTGCGTGGGGTGAGCGTGCACCGCTCCAATGTCGGACGCCTGCTCCATCGCCTGGGGCTCAGTCATAAAAAAAACTCTACTGGCCAGCGAGCAGCAGCGGGCCGACGTGCGCCAGGCGCGTGAGCTGTGGACCGGGCGGCGAAAGCGCTTCTTCAACAAGGCTTTGCCGCGGCTGATCTTCATCGATGAGACGTCGACCAACACCAAGCTGACCAAACGCACCGGCTGGGCGCCGAAGGGCGAGCGCTTGAGGACACATGCGCCATTCGGCAAATGGCAGACGCAGACCTTCATCGCCGGGCTGCGATGCCACGGTCTTGTCGCGCCATGGATCGTCAACGCGCCGATGAATGGCGCCATCTTCGAACGCTACGTCGAAACGCAGCTCGCTCCCGAACTGTCGCCCGGTGATGTCGTCATTCTCGACAATGTCGGCTTCCACAAGAATGAGCGCGCCGCCCAACTGGTTCGCCAAAGGGGCGCATGGCTCTTGTTCCTGCCGCCATACTCACCCGATCTCAATCCGATCGAAATGGCCTACTCAAAACTCAAGGCGCGGCTGCGAAAGAAGGCGGCCAGAACCTTCGATTCCCTCTGCGAGGCGCTCGGCGATATCTGCCACCTGTTCGAGCCGGCC
>NZ_JAMYUS010000063.1:0-982 GCF_040323255.1 Mesorhizobium sp. M0052
TTTTCTGCTCTCTCCCTTTGTTTGGCCATACCCCAGGATAGGGCGCCCCTTGCACGAAGACTCGCCAACCCGTTCGCGACGAGCCTCGGTTCCTCGTCACGGCGCGTTGAGCGCCCGACAATCCTCCGCTTTCCAGCCGATGGTGATCACCGCACCGGGCTCGACACGGGCCAGTCCTTCCGAATTCGGCAGCTTGAGCACGAAGTCATCATGGCCGCAGACCGAGATCCTGATGCGCAGGTGGTCGCCCAGATAAATCAGTTCCGCAACTTGCGCATTGAACACATTTGGCAGCGAGCCCGGTATCGGGTTCAGCTTCACTCGCTCGGGCCGCAGCGACAGCACGGTTGGCTTTCCCACACCCTCGATATTTACCGCCAGCGCCAGCACGTTGCCGGCGCCGGGAATCTCTACTTTGCAGGTCGCACCATTCACGGCCACAACGTTGCCTTGCAGCCGGTTGTTCTCGCCGATGAACTGGGCGACGAAGGCGTTCCGTGGCCGCTCGTACAGTTCGGCCGGCGTTGCGAGCTGCTGGATGACCCCGTCGTTGAACACCGCTATGCGGTTGGACATGGTCAGCGCCTCGCTCTGGTCATGCGTCACATAGACCACTGTGACGCCGAGGCTCTCGTGAATGTGTTTGATCTCGAGCTGCATCTGCTCGCGCAGTTGCTTGTCAAGCGCGCCGAGCGGCTCGTCCATCAGCACGAGCTTGGGGCCGAAGACGAGGGCGCGGGCGAGCGCCACGCGCTGCTGCTGCCCGCCGGAAAGTTGGCCGGGCCGCCGCTTGGCAAACGCGCCGAGCCGGACCATATCGAGCGCCTGTTTGATCTTGGCTTCGGTCTCGGCCGTGCTGAGCTTGCGTACTTTAAGAGGAAACGCGAGGTTCTCTTCTACCGTCATATGCGGGAAAAGCGCATAGTTCTGGAATACCATTCCTATGTCGCGCTTGTGCGGCGGCCTATTGTTAATGGAGTGC
>NZ_JAMYUS010000064.1:0-831 GCF_040323255.1 Mesorhizobium sp. M0052
CGGGGATCACCTCGCCGATCGCTGCCACCAGGCCGGCGTGATCGTCGGACACAACCAACTCGACGCCCTTGAGGCCGCGCGCCTTGAGGCCGACGAGGAAGTCCCTCCAGGCCGAGCGGCTCTCGCGATTGGCCATCTCCACGGCCAGGATCTGGCGCCTTCCGTCCCAGTCGATACCGACCGCGATCAGCACCGCCTGGCTCATGACAACACCGGCTTCACGCACCTTCTCGTAGCGCGCATCGAGGATGAGGTAAGGAAACGGCTCTTGAAGGGGGCGCCTGGCAAAGGCAGCGAGGCTCTCGTCCAGCCGCTTGTTGATGGCCGAGATCGACGAGGCCGAGAAGGCATGGCCGCACAGTTCTTCCGTGATCGCCTTCACCTTGCGGGTCGACACGCCCTGGACATACATCTCGGCCAGTGTCGCCACCAAGGCCCGCTCGGAACGCTGGTAGCGCTCGAACAGCTCGGTGGAGAAGCGCCCGGCCCGGTCCTGCGGAACCCGCAGCTCGAGCTTGCCGACCCGCGTCACAAGGGTACGGCCGTAATAGCCCGAGCGATAGCCAAGCCGTTCGGGCGTGCGCTCGCTCTTCGAGGCACCCAGCGCCTCGTCCATCTCGGCCTCAAGCACCTCCTGCATCACCGCACGGAGCACTTCGTGCAATCCATCCGGGTTCGAAAGCAGAATGTCTTTGACGGCAGCGCTGGTCGATTTACCTTCTGTCTTGGTCATGGTGGCGTTCCTTCGCGGGAATCAGGTGACGTGAACAATCACCAGCCT
Organism: Mesorhizobium sp. M0052; assembly: GCF_040323255.1. Taxonomy (NCBI): domain Bacteria; kingdom Pseudomonadati; phylum Pseudomonadota; class Alphaproteobacteria; order Hyphomicrobiales; family Phyllobacteriaceae; genus Mesorhizobium; species Mesorhizobium sp. M0052. The sequence continues at coordinate 782 of NZ_JAMYUS010000064.1, forward strand.
GCCATGACCGCCCCCTCTCAGCGAATTTGCAGAACTCTCAGCACACTACC
>NZ_JAMYUS010000065.1:0-515 GCF_040323255.1 Mesorhizobium sp. M0052
AAATTCATGGGGGTTGGTGGATGTGGCGCAAGCCCGTTGAAATGACGTAGGATTTGGTTGCTTAAGCCGATCCGAAATTTCCCGGAGACCACACCCACCATGAACGATCTTGCGCTGCCGCTGAGCGGTTTGTCATCAGTCGGCGGCTAGTCCGTCGTCGCCCGTTTCGACGGCGGCATGCTGTCGTCCAACAGCGGCGTTCTGGCCTTGGCCGAGGTGGAAAAGCGGTTGCGGGTGGCCGAGCGTCTGGCGCGTTGCATCGACGATCCGCGCTGCCCGGACCAGGTCGTCCACAGCCTGGCGGACATGATCGACTTTCGCATGAAGATGATCGGCGCCGGCTACGAGGACGGCAACGACGCCAACCGGCTGCGCCGCGATCCGGTCTTCAAGATGGCCCAGGATGCGCTGCCGTCGGGTCGGGATCTGGCGTCGCAATCGACGCTGTGCCGGCTGGAGAACCTACCCGGGGTGCGGGAGCTGGTCGCGATGGGACGGGCGATGGTCGATCTCTA
>NZ_JAMYUS010000066.1:0-507 GCF_040323255.1 Mesorhizobium sp. M0052
ATCTGCCACCTGTTCGAGCCGGCCGAATGCCGAAACTTCTTCAAGGCTGCCGGATATGAGGCCAATTAATCGCGACGCGCTTTAGTGTCCGTCCATAAACAGTAACTTTTCGAAGTATTCATTGTAGCCGCCATGTAGATTCGAGGTATTTCTGACTGTTTTTGTGGTTCTATCTGCACGAAGCGTTAGAAGAGAAGTAAAGGTCTCTCGCCGTCCGCTAGTTGGCCCATGGTTAAACCGCCCGGCTGGGCGCCGGGTAGGCTTTTGCGAGGTCGGCGGTGGGTCAGTTCGACTTGAGGCGGGCGAAGAGGGCGAGATTGTAGGCCACCACCGAGGACCAGACATAGGTCTTGAAGTGGTCGAGCCCACGCCAGGTGCAGCGGTCCAGGCCAAAAGCGCGCTTCAAACATGAGACGCCGGCCTCGATGCCGGCACGGAAGTTGCGCAGCTTGCGATACACCCAGCGGCTCTTGACCATGTCCTCGATCTTGATGCCGCATTTTTTGT